>DASSME010000380.1:0-20317 GCA_035689035.1 Longimicrobium sp.
GTCGCCCCACTGCGCGTAGCGGTGCCAGCCGGTGTGCAGGATCAGGATGTCGCCCTTCCGCACCTCCACCCGGTCCTCGATCATCTTGGGCGTGTAGACGGCCAGCTCGTCGATCTCGTCGGTGAGGTTCACCACCACGCCGGGCCCGCACAGCCAGTTCATGGGGATCTGGTCGATGGTCATCCCCCTGGTGACGAAGTGCCGCGGCGCGTCCAGGTGCGTCCCCATGTGGTTGGACGTCTGGATGTACTGCGCGTTCACGCCGTGCTCGGCCTTGCGCTTGATGTACTTCACCTCGAACGGGGGATAGTAGGGCCAGAACGGCGCCTGCTCGTTCAGCGGCTGCGACAGGTCGTAGATCCTCATCAGTGCTCCGGTCGGTGAATGGTCATGCTGCTGCCTGGCTTCGGACTGCACCGCGGCGGGTTGAAACCCGCCGCTGGAACTGCATCAAGTCCGCCTTCGCGGACTCCCACACAAGCATTCGTGCCGTGCGCGACGTCTTCCCCCGCAGGCAGTTCTCCCCTCCCCCCGCGGAGCGCGGGGGAGGGGCCGGGGGAGGGGGGCTGCCGCGGCCGCGCGGATGCAGGGGTTTCGCTACGAGCCTGCTCCCGCCCGCGCCCGCGCCCGCTCGAACGCCAGCGGCAGCGCGCGGCCCACCAGCACGCCCACGAGGTGCCGCCGGTAGTCCGACGAGGCGTGGATGTCGTACGGCGGGTCCACCTCGGCGCGCGCGGCGTCCACCGCGGCGCGGATCGCGTCGGCGGACGGGTCGGCGCCGTCGAGCGCGGACGCGGCGGCGTGGGCCAGCTGGGGGCCCTCGCCCACGCCCAGCAGCGCGATCCGCGCGCCGGAGCAGCGGCCGCCGTCGTCCAGCTGCACGGAGACGGCGATGCCGGCCAGGGCGAAGTCACCGTGCCGGCGGCTCACCTCGATGAAGGCGTGGCCGGAGCGGGGCGCCGCCACGGGCACCTCGATCTCGCCCAGCATCTCGTCGTGCTCCAGCGCGGTGGCGAACAGGCCGGTGAAGAAGTCGTCCGCCGCGACCGTGCGCGACCCGTTCGGCCCGAACACGCGGAACCTCGCGCCCAGCGCCAGCATCACGGCGGGGAGCTCGGCGGCGGGGTCGGCGTGCGCGATGGAGCCGCCCATGGTGCCGCGGTTGCGGATCTGCGGATGGGCAACGTACGGCATGGTCTCGGCGATCAGCGGCGCGGCGGCGGCGACGGCGGCGCTGGTCTCGGCCGCGTGCTGCCGCGCCAGCGCGCCGATGCGCAGCACCCCGCCGTCCTCGCGGATGTAGTCGAGCCCGCGGATGCGGTTCAGGTCGATCAGCACCGCCGGCTGCGCCAGGCGAAAGTTCATCGCCGGCACCAGGCTCTGCCCGCCGGCCAGGAGCTTGGCGTCGTAGCCGTGCTGCTGGAGCAGCTCCAGCGCGTGGTCCACGCTCTCGGCGCGGTGGTAGTCGAAGGCCGCCGGCTTCATCGCGCGGCTCCAGAGGTCGCAGCCGCCGAGGCTGGCCGGGCTGGCCGGGCGAATGAATTCGCGGCAACAACCGCACGAAGTCCGCCTGCGCGGACTGCGGGCGCGGCTTCGCGGCGGGCGGCAGGAATCGTGGCCCTCTCCCCGCATCCGTTGTTGCTCCCCTCCCCCGCGGAGCGCGGGGAGGGGTGGGGGAGGGGGCTCCCCGCGGCCGCGCCGAAGCCGGTCTGCAGCATCGGCATCATCAGATCGTCCCCGGCGGCAGCTCGGAATCGAGGTTCGCCACGGGGGCGGGGCGGTCGTCCAGGCCGGGCGGGAGCGGCGAGTCGGGCGAGGCGGTCTCCTCCAGCGGCTCCACGGGGTGCGCGGCGTGGTCGGGCGATCCGTCGTCGCCCGTGGCATCGGCCGAGTACGCGGGCTCCGCATCCCCCGAATCCGCGGTGGCGGGCTCGGGGGCGTCGCCGGACTCGGGGTTGGCGACGGCGGCATCGTCCGTCGCATCGGCCGCCTCGGCCTCCACCAGCTCGGCCTCGACGATGGTGCCGGTGGCGACGGCGAACGAGGCGGAAGCCGGGCCCACGGCCAGGTTCAGGCGCAGCTCCATCTCGCGGCTCAGCGCCTCGAGCCCCCGGCGCGTCAGCTGGCGGGCGACCTGGTCCAGCAGCCGCTGCCCGATCCCGGCCACCTTCCCCCCGATCTGCAGGTCGGCCCGGTAGCGCATCGTCGTCGACGACTCCGTCTCCTCCAGCTCGACCGAGGCGCTCCCGCGGGTGAAGCCGAGCGGGCCCTTGGTGTCCACCTTCATCATGTAGCGCGCGGGCTCCTCGCGGTCGTGCAGCGCCACGGAGAGCGTCCACTGCGCCGCGGTCACCGGCCCCACGCCGATGCGCACGGTGCCTTCGTAGGTGCCGTCGCCGGTGGAGACCAGCTTCTGCGCGCCGGGCATGGCCTTCACCAGCACGGCGGGGTCCTGCAACAGCGTCCACACGCTCCGGCGCGGGGCGCGGAAGGTGAAATCGCCCTCCACGATCATGCGAAAGCCTCCGGGGCCGCGGGGTTGGGGGCCGGCGCGCGGCGCGGTGCCGCGCGCAGCAGGTCGAACAGCCGGTTGGGCGACAGCGGGATCTCCGTCACCTCCAGGTCGTAGTCCGAGAGCGCGTCTTCCAGCGCCTGCGCGAAGGCGGCGCCGGTGGGGATGCACCCCGCCTCGCCCACGCCCTTCAGCCCCAGCGTGTTCATCGGCGCGGGCGTCTCGCGGTGCGCCATGGCCACGTCGGGGACGTCGAGCGAGGTCGGCAGCAGGTAGTCGGCGAAGGAGGCGTTCATCAGCTGGCCGTTGTCGTCGTACACCAGCTGTTCGAACCAGGCGTTGCCGATCCCCTGCGCCACGCCGCCCTGCACCTGCCCCTCGACCAGCATCGGGTTGATCAGCTTGCCGCAGTCGTGGACCACCACGTAGCGGAGGAACTTCGCCATCGCCGTCTCCGCGTCGACCTCGACGACCACGGCGTGCACGCCGCTGGCGGTGGAGCCGCGGTCCGGGCCGAAGTAGGCGGTGCACTCCAGCCCCGGCTCGGTGCCCGGCGTCACCCCGCCGCGCAGGGGGTTGGCGCGCATCGCCAGGTCGCCCAGCGTGATGGAGCGCTCCGGCTGGCTGCGCACGCGCGCCGTGCCGTCGCACAGCTCGATCTCGCCCTCGTTCACGTTCAGGATGCGGGCGCTGACCTCGACCACCTTCTCGCGCACCTTCACCGCGGCGGCGTGGCAGGCGCTCCCCGCGACCACCGCGCCGCGGCTGGCGAACGTCCCCGTCCCCCAGTTGAACTCGCGCGTGTCGCCGGTCACCACGTTGACGTTGGCGACGTCCACGTCGAGCGCCTCGGCCACGATCTGCGCGAACGCGGTGTAGTGCCCCTGCCCCTGCGTCCCCAGCCCCGTGGCCACGCGCACGCGCCCGTTCGGCTCCACGGTCACGCGCGCGCCCTCGTACGGGCCGATCCCGGTGCCTTCGACGTAGCTGACCACGCCGATGCCCAGCCGCCGCCCTTCCGCGGCGGCGGCGCGCTTCTCGTCGGCGAAGCCGTCCCAGCGGATCAGCTCCAGCGCGGTCTCGAGCGCGGGGCGGTAGTTGCCGCTGTCGTAGACCAGGGGCTGGAAGTCCTGGAAAAGGATCTTGTGGTCGTGCGGGAAGTCGTCCTGCACGATGTAGTTGCGGCGCCGGATCTCGGCCACCGAAAGCCCCAGCTCGCGCGCGGCCAGGTCCAGCAGGCGCTCCATCACGAACACGCCGTGCTGCCGCCCCGCGCCGCGCACCGGCGTCACCGTGATGCGGTTGGTGAACACCGCGCGGAACTCGGCCTCGTAGTTGGGCACGTCGTACGGGCCCAGCAGGGTGCACTGGCTGTTGATGGGGACGGTCAGCCCGTACGGGTCGTAGGCGCCGGTGTCGTGCAGGAACGAGTCGCGCACGCCCAGGATGCGGCCCTCGGCGTCCAGCGCCATCTCGGCGTCGTGCACCTGGCCGCGCTCCTGGGTGGTGGCGTAGAAGTTCTCCTGGCGGTCCTCGGTCCACTTCACCGGGCGCCCCAGCTTCATCGCCGCCCAGGGGACCAGGACTTCCTCGGGGTAGAACATCATGATCTTGGGCCCGAAGCCGCCGCCCACGAACGGCGCCACCACGCGCACCTGGCTCTGCATCAGCCCCAGCATCGCCGCCAGCCCGTTGCGGATCGGGATCGGGGCCTGCGTGGTGTCCCAGATCGTCATCTCCTGCGCCTGCGCGTCCCACCGCGCCGCCACGGCGCGGTTCTCGATCGCCGCGCTCGCCCCTCGGTCGTAGTGGAAGCGGCGGCTGACGACGACGGCGGCCTTCTCCTTCGCCTGCGCGTAGTCGCCGTGCCGCTGCACCACGTGGGCGGCCAGGTTGGTCCCCAGCTGCGGGTGGATGATCGGCGCGCCCTCCGCCAGCGCGGCCTCGAGGTCGGCAACGACGTCCAGCGGCTCGGCGTCCACGAAGATGTCGGCGAGCGCGTCTTCGGCGATGTAGCGGCTTTCGGCCACCACCATCACGATCGGCTCGCCGGCGTGGCGCACGCGGCCCTTGGCGAGCGGCACCTGCGTGGCCTGGTTGAAGACGATCCCCTCGATCGGCGGCGGCGGCACCAGGAGCGGGCCCGGGCGCCAGTAGTCGCCCAGGTCCTCGGCGGTGTAGACGGCCACCACGCCCGGCCGCTCCAGCGCGGCGCTCACGTCGATGGAGTTGATCACGGCGTGCGCGTGGTCGCTGCGGACGAAGGCCACGTGCAGCATCCCTTCCAGCCGCACGTCGTCCACGAACAGCGCATGGCCCGTCAGCAGCCGCGCGTCTTCGTTGCGGCTGACGGACTGCCCCACGTAGCGCCCGCTCATGACGCCTCCGCCGCCACGGGCACGCCCCGCGGCTCGATGGACGCATCGTCGCCCGGGCCGCCGCGCGCGCGCTCGGCCGCCAGCATCACCGCGCGGACGATGTTGGCGTAGCCGGTGCAGCGGCACAGGTTGCCGCTGATCGCCAGCCGCACCTCGTCTTCGGTTGGATGGGGGTTCTCCTCGAGGAAGGGGACCATGGTCATCAGGATCCCCGGCGTGCAGAAGCCGCACTGCAGCCCGTGCGCGTCGCGGAAGGCCGTCTGCAGCGGGTGGAGCTGGTCCTCGGACGGCGCCAGGCCCTCCACGGTCCGCAGCTCGGCGCCGTCGGCCTGCGCGGCGAAGATCAGGCAGCTGCGCACCGCCTGGCCGTCCATCAGCACCGTGCACGCGCCGCAGACGCCGTGCTCGCAGCCCACGTGCGTGCCGGTGAGGCCCAGCTCGCCGCGCAGGAAGTCGGAGAGCAGCAGCCGCGCCTCGACCTCGCGGCTGTATTCACGGCCGTTGACGGTGACGGAAATCGGGACGGATGACGGCATCCGTTTGCGGGGTGGGTGGGGACGGGAATGCCCCGCGCGCGGCCCGGAAGGTGATGCGGCGCCGCGCGGTGCGGGGAAGAAGGGTTGCCATGATTTAGCGCCGCTCCGCGCGCGGGGCAAGCGTTTGGCCGGTCCCTGGGCGATTCCGTCGGGTGCGGGTGCCGGTATGCTCACCCGCGGGCCAGCCCCTTGCGCGACAAGGCCGCGGCATCCACTCGGGACGCCGCGGCCTGGTTGCCACTGCGGGTGCTGGCGCGCTCAGGCCAACCGGTTGATCAGGAGTCCCGCCCACACCAGCGCCACCAGCGTGACGATCCCCCACGTAGGCGGCACCAGGTTACGGCGGTTGCCCCGGTACGCCATCCAGCTCATCAGCGCGCCTCCCGCGAGGAGGACCGAGTTCAACAGGAGGACCTTCGCGCCGAGTTGCGCCGGGCTCAGGCCCGCGTTCATCAGCGCACTGGCGAGGCTGGAAAGCGTCAGGGTGATCCCCGCGATCGACAGCACCCAGACCACGCCCAGGATCTTTCGATAGAGGCGGCCACCCTGCGTCGGCGGCATCTCTGGAGTCGTCACGGTAAACCTCACGGGGTGGGAGCGAGCGCCAGCGCACCGCAGGTAAGCGCAAATGAGCCGAGGGCGACGAAGCTCATGTTGGTAGATGAGGACACGTCGCCTTTCGCGTCTTCCTGACGCTGTCTCGCCTGCTTGTACTGGTACTCGTACAACTGCTGGATCGCTGGCTCGGCATTGTTCTGGACGGTGGCCTGCCAGAGAGCGTACGCACCTCGCGCGTCGACGTACGCATCATGCCACGCTTCGAATTTGTCGAGAACGTCGTATACCGACAGCGTCGAACCGCCGATGGCGAGGATACACGCACCCCACGCAATCGGTCCCTGGGTGTACGCCTGATCGGCATCGGGCGGTGTCGTGGGCGACGTTCCGCCGATTCCGCCATCCGGTTCAGTACCCGGACCGGTGCCGTCGGGCGCGGGCGGCGGCGCGCAGAATGGGTAGTCGCCTCCGTATCGGCACGCCGTTCCCTCCACAACGGGCAGCACGATCTCGCCCGCCGCCTCTGCAGGTGAGCGGGGTGCAGTCAGCGTATCGGAACAACCGGAGAGGGCGATTACACTCGCGAGCAACAGCACGCCCGGCACCGAGTGCCGCCGACGATACAGCGATTTGATCATGCTAGCCCAGGAGAAATGGTCTGACTGCAACAATTTACGGCGCATTCTGCACGTCGAAAGATAGGTAAACAAATGTGTCCGGTCAACCGTGTGCGGGAACCACTCTGGAACGGCGTCCGTCACGTGATGTAACGTGAAATCGCCCGGCCCCTCCCTTGCGGCGGGTCCTCTGCCGGGAGAGCTTGGTGCGCGTCGCAACTCCCGCCGCCGCATCTCCGTAGATACGTTTCGTCTCCGACACCTCGGCACCCGCGCACCCGAAAGAAGTGTCCGGCATCCTCGCCCTCCTGCTCGGCCGCCGCCTGTGCGACCGCTACCGTGTCGATTCGCTGATCGCCACGGGCGGGATGGGCTCCGTGTGCCGCGCCTACGACCTGAAGCTCGAGCGCGACGTGGCCGTGAAGGTGGTCACCGCCGTGGCGCCCGACGCGGACGAGGCGGGGCGGCTGCGCGCGCGCTTCCACCGCGAGGCCACCGCCGCGGCGCGGCTGCGCCACCCCAACGTGGTCACGGTGCACGACTTCGGCACCGACCCGGAGCTGGGGATCGACTTCCTGGTGATGGAGATGCTGGCGGGCGAGGACCTGGCCGCCCGGATGCGCCGCGCCGGCGGCCCGCTCTCGGTGGACGAGGCGGTGGAGATCATGCGCGAGGCGGGGATGGGGCTGGCCGCCGGCCACCGCGCCGGAATGGTCCACCGTGACGTGAAGCCGGCCAACATCTACCTGGTGGCCGAGCCGGGCGGGTGGGAGGTGAAGGTGCTGGACTTCGGCATCGCCCAGGTGCGCGCGCAGGAGGGGAGCGACACGCTCGCGCGCCTCACCCAGTTCGGGGTGCCGCACACCCCGCGCTACGCCTCGCCCGAGCAGCTGGCCGGCGGGCGCTGCACCTTCACCAGCGACGTCTACAGCCTGGCGCTCACCGGGCTGGAGATGCTCAGTGGCGAGTACCCCGAGGGCCTGAACGCCACCGCCGACGACCGCGAGGCCGCCCGCCGGGTGAAGCGGATGGTGAGCGCGCGCGGCGACGTGCCGCTGCGGCTGGCGGCCGTGCTCCGCCGCGCCCTGCGCCTGGACCCCGCCACGCGCTTCGCCGACGCCGACGCCTTCCTCGACGCGCTGGACGAGTGGGCCGACGCGCCCCCCGCGGCCCCCGCGCACGCCGCCGGCTACGCCTCGATCGTCCCCGGCCCCGCGCCCGCGCCGCGCCCGTCTCCGCCCGCCGCCCCCGCGCCGCCCGCGTTCGCGGACGACGACCGGACCATGCTCGCCGAGCCGCACGCAGCCGGGCCGGTTCCGCTGTATTCGTCCGTCGCGCTGGCGATGATGGCGGCGGCGCCCGCGTCACCCGCCGCTCCCGCGCAGCCGGGCGCCCCGCCCGCCCCCGCGCCCGCCCCGGCGCAGCCCGACGACGCCGCGACGGCCGATCCGCCCAGGCCGCGGCGCCGCGTCCGCATCCGCCCGGCCGGGTGGGCGCTGCTGCTGGTGACGCTGCTGGTGGTGGCGTTCCTGGTGATGCGGCCCGGCCGCCCGGTCGGCGCCATCCCCTCGGGCCAGCCGGACACCGACCTGCCGGTGCCGCGCGTCACCCCGGCCGGCGGCGCGTCGCTGGCGCCCGACGAGTTCCGCCGCGTGACCGGCGGGGGCGAGTTCCACGCGGGCGACGCCGCGTACGTGGTGATGCTCGCCTCGTTCACCCCCGAGCAGGCCGACGAGGCCCGCGCGCTGCGCGACCGCATCCGCGGGAGCGGCGTGGACGTGGGCGTGGCGAACGACGAGGTGTATCCCGAGCTGCGGGGCGGCTGGGTGGTGGTGCTCGCCGGCCCGTACCCCACCCGCGACGAGGCCGACCAGGCGCTGGTCGAGCTGCGCGGCCGCTTCGGCGATGCGCTGGTCAAACGCGTCACGCTGCGCCGGCCGCCGGAGTGACCAATCCCTCGGGACGGCGTGAGCGACGGGATCGTTGGGATCGGCGGGATGGGTCGAGTTTGCGAGTGAACTCGCCGCAACGACGGCACACGGTCCGCCTGCGTGGACTTCAACGGCCGGCGCTCGCCCGATGGGCGGGCGCCTTCTATTTTCCCGGACCGCGACGGCACAGGCGGTGAGCATGACACCCGGGTCCGGCCGGACCGCGGTTACGCACTGGCGCACTCACGCACTTACGCACCCGTAGAAGTTCTGATGAAAGCAGTCATCTTCGACGTAGGCAACACGCTGCTCTGGCTCGACGCGCCGTTCCTCCTCCAGGTCCTGCGTGAAAACGGGATCGAGACCACCGACGCGGCGCTGCTCGAGGCGCAGTACGGGGCCAAGCTGCTGATGGACGAGCTGGTCCGCAGCGGCAACCCCGGCGACGACGCCAGCCGCGGCCGCATCTTCTTCGGCGAGGTGTTCCGCCGGCTCGGGCTTCCCGCCGACTCGTTCCCGCCGGTCGCGCGGCGGCTGTTCGCGCGCCACGCGGAGCGCAACCTGTGGTGCACCCTGCAGGAGGGGACCGACGAGGTGCTGGAGGAGCTGAAGCGGCGCGGATACCGCCTGGGCGTGATCTCCAACGCCGACGGCACGGTGGAGGGGCTGCTGGAGACGCTGGGGCTGCGCCGCCACTTCGAGTTCGTGATCGATTCCGGCGCGGTGGGGGTGGAGAAGCCGGACCCGCGCATCTTCCGCATGGCGCTGGAGCGGATGGGCGTGGAGCCGCACGAGGCCGCCTACGTGGGCGACCTGTACGAGATCGACGTGGTGGGCGCCCGCGCCGCCGGGATGCGCGCCTGGCTGATCGACCCGCTGATGCGGCTGGGCCACCTGGACTGCGACCGCATCGCCAGCCTGGTCGAGCTCCCCGACCGGCTGGCGGAGGCGGCGTGAGCGGCGGGGCGGGGTGGTGGGAAGACTACTTCGACGAGACCTTCGTCTCCGTCTACCGTGACTTCCTGACCCCCGAGCGCACCGAGCGCGAGGTGGAGGGGCTGCTGGAGATGGTGCCGCTCCCGCCCGGCGGCGACGTGCTGGACCTGGCCTGCGGCTGGGGCCGCCACTCCGTCGCCCTGGCGCGCGCCGGCTACCGCGTCACCGGGCTGGACCTGTCCGAGACGCTGCTGGCCCGCGCCCGCAAGCGCGCCCGGGCGGCGAAGGTCGAGGTCGAGCTGGTGCGCGGCGACATGCGCGAGGTGGGCTGGCGCGACCAGTTCGACGCGGTGCTCTCGCTCTACTCCTCGCTCGGGTACTTCCTTTCCGACGAAGACGACCTGCGCGTCCTCCGCGGCGCGGCGGGCGCGCTGCGGCCCGACGGCGTGTTCGTGCTCGAGACCATGCATCGCGACCACATCGTGGGCGACTACGCCAGCCGCGACTGGTGGGAGACCGACGACGGGATGACCGTGTGGGTGGAGCGCGAGTTCGACGCGGTGGACGGCGTGAGCCGCGAGTGGACGCGCTGGAGCAAGGGCACCGAGCGCGGCGAGAAGTACCACGAGCTGCGCATCCGCACCGCCACCGAGTGGGACCGGCTGCTGCGCCAGGCGGGGCTGGTCCCCGTGGACTGGTACGGCGACTGGGAGCTGGCCCCCTTCGTCCACACCAGCGCCGACCTGATCGTGGTCTGCCGCCGCGCGGACGAGTAGGCCCCCGTCTGCCAGGGTTCGGAAATGCCGCCGCGCTCCGCCACCCCGGCTTCCGGGCGGCGGAGCGCGGCGCTTCCCACCATTCCTACAGGACGAACTCGAGCAGCCACCGCTGGTTGGCGGCTCCGGTATACGTATACTGGCGCACGTCGTCGCCGTTGCTGTAACCGACCACGCCCGCCGCTTTCCCGCTATGCCGCGCGATGAAATAGACGCCGCCGGCCTCGCTGCTGTAGACGCTCCACTGCTGGTTCAGCGAACCGTCGTAACCCCACTGATGGATGGTGGCGCCCTCGCTCAGCGAGGCGCTCTTTACGTCCATCACTCTGCCGCTGTGCCTCGCCACCACCTTGTAGTATCCGCCACCCACTTCCTGGATCTGCCACTGCTGATTGGTCAGGCCCTGATAGGTCCATTGGTGGATGATGTACCCGTTGCAGCATCCGGCGCTCTCCACGTCCATCACCTTGTTGCTGGCGATGTTCCGAATCACGTACCAGGCATTGGGGTCGATGCCGAACCGCGGCGCCCGCGGCGTATTGGCCGTGGTCAGGTCGTTGCCGCAGGCAGCCGCGGAGACGAGCCCGGCGGCGAGAAGCAGGATGCGCGCGAACGCGCGCCGGCCGATGCTGGACATGGTGGTTCCCTTTTCGGTGGGGGAGGGGAGCTCGCAAGCGGCAGCGAGAGAGAATGGATGACTACCGGTCGCGGCTGGACGTGAATCGCACACGATCCCGAGCGCCAGTGTCTCCACTCAAAGAATAGCACATTAGGTGTCGATCGGGGAAGCTTTTGTTTGTGCTACGACCCGGCGCGCCTTGGAGGCGGACGCTTGCTCGCGTGCGGAAACAGGTAAATCGCGGCAACGGGAACGAAGGAAGATGAATCAGGGCAGTATCCGTGTGGGCGGCAGCCCTGTCGGTTCGCTCTACGCCACCGCCGAGAGCTCGCGGCTCGGCTGGCGTTCGGCGGACGGGGATGGTGCCGCCACCCGACGCCGCGCCTCCATCCGCAGCCGGCGGAAGATGATGACGTGGCCGGCGATGGCGGCGGGGACGAACACGGTCGCCAGCCACACCCACGGGGCGTGCGTGATCCACACGTTGGCAGGCTCGTTCATGAACACCCGCAGCGGCGTGGGCGTGGAAAGGACCGCGATCACCAGCACGTTCGCCAGCAGCAGCGAGCCGAGCACGTTCCACGCGAGCACCAGCCGGTGCGGCACGCGTCCGCGCCACGCGGTCATCGCCACGCCCAGCAGCAGCGCGGTGGTGCCGGTCACGATGTCGAAGTTTCGCCCCGAGAAGCTCATCTGCACCGGCATCAGCCCCTCTCCGTACGCGCGGTGCATCAGCAGTTCCAGCGGGAGGCGGAACGCCTGCACCAGCACCAGCAGTCCAAGCGGGGTCGCTTCCGCCAGCCGCGCACCTGTCCTCCCGAGCCCGATCCGCAGCGCCATCGCCCACGCCACGATCAGCACGATCCCCATCGTCGGCGGCACGGTGTCGAAGCGCAGCCGGCCAGACGCGGCCGCCGCGAAGGTGAGCGCCAGCCACACCGCCGTCACAAGCGCGGCGCGCAGGCCGCGCTTCACCGCATCTGTCTCGCCCGCGGCGCGCGCGGCACGGTAGACCAGCAGGGGGAAGGCGGCGGCCACCACCAGCGCCAGCAGCGCGAAACCCCAGACAAGTTCAGGAGAAGCCTTGACCATACGACCCCGGCCGGGTTAGAGTGAGAGCACGATCACTATCAAATAGTAAAGTGATTGTACTCTCAAACGCAAGTGTCACGTGATGAGCAAGCGATCGTACGAGCAATTCTGCGGTCTGGCCCGGGCGCTGGACGTGGTGGGCGAGCGGTGGACGCTGCTGGCCGTGCGCAACCTGCTGCTGGGGCCGCTGCGCTACAGCGACCTGCTGCGCGGCCTTCCCGGCATCACCACCAACCTGCTGGCCAAGCGGCTGAAGGAGATGGAGGAGCACGGGCTGCTCGAGCGCGTGCGCACCGCCGGCGAGGGCGGGCAGGCGTACCGGCTGACCGAGGTCGGCCGCGCGCTGGAGCCCGTGGTCCACGCGCTGGGGCGCTGGGGATGGCGGTGGATGGATCGCCCCGGCGCGGGCGACCACCGCAGCCTGGAGTGGCTGCTGGTGGCCCTGCGGCGTCGCTATCGGGGCGGCGTGTCGATGACCGCCGAGATCGTCGCCGACGAGGTGCCCTACACCTTCCGCCTCGCGCCGGGCGCGGCGGACGTGTCGCGCGGCGCCGCGTCGGACGCGACCGTGCGCGCCGCGGGGCCGGGGATGGTGTTCGCGCAGCTCTTCCTGGGCGGCTGGCCGGGGAGTGGACTGCCGGACGGCATCCGCGTCACCGCCGGCGGCATCGGCGGCCTGCACGCGCTGGTGGAGGCGTTCGAGCGCGGCGACCCGGTGCCGCCCTCGGCCGACGCCCTGGAGCCTGCGGTGACGTCACCCTGAATCTCCCACCGCGCTGCGCGCGACTGCCGGGGATCAAATGACAGTGGGGGAGATACCGAGGGCCACGCTGTTGAAGCCTCGCGCAGTTTGCGAGGCTTTTCGTAGTCGTTGCTGCGGCTCAGCCGCCGGTGCGGGCTGGTGAAGAACGGGAGCGGAGGCTCGTAGCCCCCGCTCCCGCCTCGTCGTCATTCCCGCGACGTTCCGGATCAGCAGGGGATGCCGCTGTTCGGGTACTTCCGCGGGGTGTTGGTCGGTATGTCGTCGCCGGTGGCCGGGTTGTAGTTGATCTGCCAGCCGTGGTTGTTCCCCACGTCCCCCGTCTGCCACAGGTAGCTGAACTCCTGGCCCACGTGCGCGTACTGCACGCTCACCTTCACGCCCTTCACCACGATGGTCAGCGACGTCGGCGGGAGGATCGGCACCAGGTCGGCCAGGTTGACGATGCGGAAGGTGCTGCGGACGAAGTAGTTGTACACGCTCACGAAGGTGCTGTCGCCCACGCGCGGGCTGGCCTGGCTGTACGACTGCAGCGGGGTGAGCAGGCTGGAGAGCTTCAGGTAGATGGAGGTGAGCGCCGTCTCGGCGCCGCCCAGGCTGTGCCCCGTCACCTGCGTGCCCACGGCCTTCGCGTTGAACTGCTTCACGGCCGCGTCCAGCTGGGGCTTCAGGAAGGCGAACAGGATCAGGAAGCCCAGGTGCACCCGGGCCAGCCTCAGCTTTCCGTCCTTGTACCACGCCAGCGGCACGGGCACCTGCACGGCCGTGGCGTCGAGCCCCCACTCCACCACCGTGCGCGTGCCGCGGAAGGCCACGATGTTCGAGCCCGAAAGGTTCCCGCTGATGGGCGCCAGCGCGAACCCGAACCACACGTCGGTGGCCCCGGCGGCGGCGGCCTGCGGCGGCGTGGCGGCCGCCGTGACGGCGGCCAGCGTGGCCGGATCCTCCAGCGCGTTGGAGAGCTGCGTGTTCAGCGCCGCCGCGGTGTCGGCCGCCAGGGCGGTGACGTCGCTCGACACCAGCGGCATCAGCTCGGGGTGCGCGTCCAGGAAGGCGTCCGCCGCCGCGGTCAGGTCCAGGTTGGGCACCTTGAAGGCGGCGATCTGCGTGTAGCCCTGCGGCACCTGGCTGCTGGGGATCTGCCCGTTCCACTCCGGGTGGTCGAACTGGGCGTACGCCAGCCCCACCAGGCTGGAGAGGAAGGTCGCGGTGGCGGCGTCGTACGCGGCCGCGCTGCTGCTGCCGATTGCTGCGTCCATGCTGCGCCTCGTGGTGCGGGGGTGAGGGGTCGCGAACCAGGGGATCCGCTCGCGGGGAGGTTCCTGAAATCGGACGTGGTGCATGAGATCGGGATTCAGCCGACGGACGGGCCAGATCCAGGCCCCGCCGGGGTGAGCTCGCAACCTGATGCGGCAAAAGGGTTTCCGCTTCCTGCCCCACCTCCGGCGCCGCCTGGTGATGCAACGGATCGATACATGCGCCGGGGACGTCTCGTTGCACCCCGACGGCCGAACGTGGGAGCCGCGACCCCCGGTGACGGCGAACGGTGAACCCTCGCGACGACGATCCATCGCTCGCGATCGAAGTAGCCGCGCGAAGCGCCCCCGGTCCCTCTCCCAGGCAGTTTTGGGAGAGGGACCGGCTTTCCGGGACGCGACGCAGTCGCGCCGGGAAGCCAGGGTGAGGGCCCGCGCCGGACGCGGGCACCCGGCTTGCCGCAAGCGTTCGGCGTGGCCTATGTTTAGCGGGCTCCGCGCCAGTCGCGGGGCGGCTTTTCAACCGATTCCGAGCCAACGAAGTCCATCGAATATGTCTGAACGGAAGATTCGCGTGCTGGTGGGCAAGCCCGGGCTGGACGGGCACGACCGCGGCGCCAAGGTGATCGCCGCCGCGCTGCGCGACGCGGGGATGGAGGTGATCTACACCGGCCTGCACCAGACCCCCGAGATGATCGTGAACGCCGCCATCCAGGAAGACGTCGACGTGGTGGCCATGTCGATCCTCTCCGGCGCGCACATGACGCTCTTCCCGCGGGTGAAGGAGCTGCTCGACGCCGAGGGCGCCGACCACATCCTGATCACCGGCGGCGGCATCATCCCCGAAGAAGACATGCAGGCGCTGGAGGGGAAGGGGATCGGCCGGCTGTTCGGCCCCGGCACCACCACCGGCGCCGCGGTGGAGTACATCCGCGGCTGGTTCGCCGAGCACGGGCGCGACCGCGAGCTGGCCGCCTCGTGAGCGCCGCCGCACCCGAGGCGCCCGCCGAGGCGGAGTCGCGCGCCCGCCGCCTGGCCCGCGAGCTCGCGGAGCTCGAGGCGAAGCTCAGGCAGGGCGGGGGGCCCAAGCGCATCGACCGGCAGCACGCCGACGGCAAGCTCACCGCCCGCGAGCGCATCGGCCTGCTGCTGGACCCGCGCACCCGCTTCCAGGAGATCGGCCTGCTGGTCGCCCACGACCGCTACGACGGGCAGGCGCCCGCCGCGGGCGTGGTCACCGGCATCGGCACCGTCGCCGGGCGCGAGATCGTCGTCATCGCCAACGACGCCACGGTCAAGGCGGGGTCGTGGTGGCCCGAGACGATCACCAAGATCCTGCGCGCGCAGGAGATCGCCATGCGCTGCCGCGTGCCGATCATCTACCTGGTCGACAGCGCGGGGGTGAACCTGCCGTACCAGGGCGGAGTCTTTCCCGGGCAGTACGGCGCCAGCCGCATCTTCTACTACAACTCGGTGATGCGGCGCTACCTGAAGGTGCCGCAGATCGCCGCGGTGATGGGCCCCTGCATCGCCGGCGGGGCCTACCTCCCCGCGCTCAGCGACGTGATCCTGATGGTGGAGGGCACGTCGTTCATGGGGCTGGGCGGCCCGAACCTGGTCAAGGGCGCCACCGGCGAGACCGCCGACGCCGAAACGCTGGGCGGCGCGTACACGCACAACGCCATCAGCGGCGTCGCCCACTTCCGCGTCCCCGACGACCGGGCGTGCGTGGCGAAGATCCGCGAGCTGGTGAAGGAGCTTCCCGCGCCGCAGCCGTCCAGCCGAGTGGCCGCGGCGGCCGAGCCGGGGCGCCCCGAGCGCGAGCTGTACGACGTCCTCCCGGCGGACCACAAGCAGCCGTACGACATGCGGCAGCTGCTGGCGTGCATCCTGGACGCGGGCGACCTGGACGAGTTCCAGGCCGACTACGCGCCGGAGATGATCTGCGGCACCGGGCGCATCTGCGGCATCCCGGTTGGCGTGATCGCCAACGCGCGGGGGATGCTGAAGGACCCGCACGGCGGCCGCCCCAAGTTCGGCGGCATCGTCTACGCCGACAGCGCCGAGAAGGTGGCCTTCTTCATCGATACCCTGAACCGCCACGGCACGCCGATCCTCTTCGTGCAGGACGTGTCGGGCTTCATGGTGGGGACCGAGGCCGAGCACAGCGGCATCATCCGCAGCGGCGCGCGCTTCGTGGAGGCGATGGCCACGGCGACGGTGCCGAAGCTGGTGCTGACGGTGAACCACGCCAGCGGCGCGGGATACTACGCGATGGCGGGGCAGGGCTTCGACCCCGACTTCATCTTCACCTGGCCCACGGGGCGGATGGGGGTGATGGAGGGCGACAGCGCCGTGATGGCCCTGTTCAGCGCGCAGCTGGACGAGCTGAAGGCGAAAGGCGAGCACCCCGACGCCGAGCTGCGGGCGAAGATGGACGCCGTCCGCGCCGACTACGACCAGCAGCTCGACGCCCGCTTCGCCGCCGCCCGCGGCTTCGTGGACGCCGTGATCATGCCCGACGAGACCCGGGCGGCGCTCAGCCTGGCGCTGCGCACCGCGCTCAACAACCCCGGCCCGCACCTGGGCGCCTTCGTCCTGCCGCCGCACCTGACGTGATGGGAACCCGGAAGGGAGCCGCGAAATGGATTCAGCCGTAGCGATTCAACGCCGCCTCTTCGATCACCGCGAATTCCAGCGCATGGGGCCGCTCCTGATCGTGCCCGAATGCGCGGAGCTGTTCGACGGCGTCGTCACCGACAAGACGGGTGACGGAACGCCGCACTGCTGGACATACGAGCAGTACCTGGAGCTCGCGCGCGCCGGGATTCTGGGCGAGGACGAGCGGATCGAGCTTGTGGATGGGGAGATCGTTCTCATGTCGCCGGTCGGACACCGACACGTGTACGTGGTCGACGAACTGACTGCGCGGCTCGGCGAGTGGATGGCCGGCCGCGCGATCCTGCGCGTCCAGAGCCCGCTGGTCTTCAGCCGGGTCGACGCGCCGCAGCCCGACCTCGTGCTCCTGCGCATGGACGCCGACCGCTATCGTTCGCGGCAGGCTGGTCCATGGGACGCGCTTCTCGTGGTAGAGGTAGCCGAGTCGTCACTGGACACGGATCGAGAGGTGAAAGGCCCGAAGTACGCACGGGCGGCGATCCCGGAGTTCTGGCTGGTGGACGTGAACGGCCCATCGGTCACCGTCTGTTCGGCGCCCGTGGGGGGAGAGTACACGCAGGCGGCGACCTATCGACCGGGCGAGTCGTGGAGTTCGCCCGCGCTGGAAGGCCGCTCGGTGAGCGTGGACGAAGCACTGGGGCTTCCGCTTCCGCCACGTTGAAACTGGCCCCGTGCGACGGGTTGCCGCGCCGTGGGTGGAATGAGATTTTCCTGCCGGAGGCTGCCGCGGGCGGCCTCCGGATCGTTTTTGCGGGCACCGCGCCGGCGAACGAATGACCGAGCAAATGGCCGTGACGGAGGAACCGGGCACCCTCACCGTGGCGTTCGTCCCCACGGTGGACGACCAGGTGCGCGCCAACCGCGAGATACTGCGCCGAAGCCGCTGGGAGCGCGTCCTGGAGATCGCGCTCGTGCTCTTCCTGGGCAGGATCGTGGTGCTCACGGTGTGGCGGTTCGGCTGGCGCGAGCTGTTCGGCAGTGCGATGCTCCCCGCCATCGTGCTGGCGGCGCTGCTGGTGCTCACCTTCGGGATGCCCGCGCTGGTTCGATGGTCCATCGTGCGGCAGCGCAGGCAGAACCCGCACCTGGTGGGGGCCATCACGCTCACCTTCAGCGGGGCGGGCGTGCACGTCCAGTCGCCGCTGGGGACGATGGACGTGCCGTGGACCAGCTTCGTGCGCGCGCGGGAGACGCCCGAACTGCTGCTGCTGTGCTTCGCCAGGAAGGCGGCGTATTTCGTGCCCCGGCGGGCGCTGCGCGAAACCGACGAGGCTCGCCTGCGCGCGCTCGTGTCGGCCCACCTGGGCGCGCGGGCCGAGCTCATGAAACCAACGGACGATAGATGAAAGACAAGATCCGCATCGCCAGTGGGCAGGGGTTCTGGGGCGACCAGCTCGACGCGCCGCGCCGGCAGGTGGAGGGCGGCCCGATCGACTACCTGATGCTCGACTACCTGGCCGAGGTCACCATGTCGATCATGCAGAAGCAGCGCTCGCGCAACCCGAACCTGGGCTACGCGCGCGACTTCGTGCCGCTGATGGGCGAGATCCTCCCGGCCGTCGTCGACCGCAACATCCGCGTGGTGGCCAACGCCGGCGGCGTGAACCCCGAGGGGTGCCGCGACGCCGTGCTCGAGGAGGCGCGCAAGGCGGGGCTGCAGGGCATGGCCCGCGTGGGGATGATCACGGGCGACGACATCCTGGAGCGCCTTCCCGAGCTGCTGTCGCGCGGCGTTGAGCTGAAGAACATGGAGACCGGCGAGCCGCTGTCGCAGGTGATCGACCGGGTGCAGAGCGCCAACGCCTACATCGGCGCCCGCCCGATCGTGCAGGCGCTGCGGCAGGAGGCGCACGTGGTGATCACCGGCCGGTCCACCGACACGGCGCTCACCTACGCGCCGATGATCCACGAGTTCGGCTGGGGGTACGACGAGCACGACCGCATCGCCGCCGGGGTGGTCGCGGGGCACATCAACGAGTGCGGGGCGCAGGCGTCGGGCGGCAACTGCCTGTGGAACTGGCGCGACATCCCCGACCTGGCCGACGTGGGCTTCCCGATCATCGAGGCGGCGCCGGACGGCTCGTTCGTGGTCACCAAGCACCAGGGGACGGGCGGCCGCGTCGCCGTGCCGACGGTGAAGGAGCAGCTGCTGTACGAGATGGGCGATCCCAAGAGCTACATCACCCCCGACTGCATCGCCGACTTCACCACCATCCAGCTGAGCGAGGATGGACCGGACCGCGTGCGCGTCAGCGGCGTGCGCGGCGCCGGGCCCACGGAGCTGCTGAAGGTGAGCCTGAGCTACCTGGACGGGTGGAAGGCGAGCGGCACGCTGGTGTACTCGTGGCCCGACGCGGTGGAGAAGGCGCAGGCGGCGGACCGCGTCCTGCGCGCCCGGCTGGACCGGCTGGGGCTGGAGTTCGACGAGGTGCTGACCGAGTACGTGGGGTGGAACGCCACGCACGGGCCGCTGGCGGGCCCGATCCCGCGCGACCTGGCCGAGGTGACGGTGCGCTGGAGCGTGCGCGGCCACGACATGGCGGCCGTGGACCGCTTCACCAAGGAGATCGCGCCGCTGGTGCTCACCGGCCCGCCGTCGGTCACCGGCTTCGCGGGCGGGCGCCCGCGCGTGCAGGAGATCGTGGCGTACTGGCCGGCGCTGATCCCCAAGTCCGAGATCGAGCCGTATCTTTCGGTCGATGTGGTGACCGCATGAGGGTGGTGCGGATGGGCGGGATCTTCGTGGGCGGAAAGCGGGTCAACAGGTGCGCCAGTGCGCCAGTGCGCCAGTGCGCTGGCTTCCGTGCACGCGAGGCCGTGTGCCGCGGGGCCGGAACGCACTCGCGCACTCACGCACTCACGCACCCGTTCGCGGTGCCTGCGTCCCGATGAGAATCACCTTCCTGGGCACGGCCGCCGCGCGGCCGACGGTGAACCGCAACGTCACGTCCATCCTCGTGCAGCGCGAGGGCGACACGATGATGTTCGACTGCGGCGAGGGCACGCAGCGGCAGATGATGCGCTACGGCACCGGCTTCAGCTTCAGCGACATCTTCTTCACGCACCTGCACGCCGACCACTTCCTAGGGGTGATCGGCCTGCTGCGCACGCTGGGCCTGCAGGCGCGCGAGGAGCCGATGGACCTGTGGGCGCCGCGCGGCACCGAGCACATCCTCAAGCAGGGGGTGGAGCTGGGTGTGGAGCGGGTGCCCTTCGAGGTGCGCATCCACGGCGTGGATCCCGGCGAGAAGGTGGGCCGGGACGGCTACGACATCGTCCCCTTCAAGGTGTCGCACGGGGGGAAGGCGTACGGCTGGGCGGTGGTGGAGCACGAGCGCCTGGGCCGTTTCAACGCCGCGAAGGCGCGGGAGCTGGGCATCCCCGAGGGCCCGCTGTGGGGCAGGCTGCACCACGGGCAGACGGTGGAGGTGGACGGCCGCGCCATCACCCCCGCGGACGTGGTCGGCGAGCCGCGGCCGGGGCGCAAGCTGGTGATCAGCGGCGACACGCGCCCCTGCCAGACCACCCGCGAAATCGCCGCCAGCGCCGACCTGCTGATCCACGAGGCCACCTTCGCGCAGGACGAGGCCGACCGCGCCCAGCACACCGGCCACTCCACCGCCCGCGAGGCCGCCGAGGTCGCCGCGAGCGCCGGCGTGCTGCGCCT
>DASSME010000381.1:0-16036 GCA_035689035.1 Longimicrobium sp.
CGAAGCGCTCACGCCGGCGCACCTGGCGTACGTGATCTACACCTCGGGCTCCACGGGCGTCCCCAAGGGGGTGGCGGTCCACCACCGCGCGGTGGTGAACCAGCTGGCGTGGGCGCAGCGGACCTGGGCGCTGGGCGCGCACGAGGCGGTGCTGCAGCGCATCTCGTTCAGCTTCGACGCCTCGGTGCGCGAGCTGTTCTGGGCGCTGACGGCGGGCGCGTGCCTGGTGCTGGCGCGGCCCGCGGGGCAGAACGACCCGGCCGAGCTGGTGGAGACGATCGCGCGCGAAGGCGTGGGCGCGGTGCACATGGTCCCCTCCCTCCTGCGGGCGCTGCTGGAGGAGCCGGGGTTCGGCGCCTGCGCCGGCCTGGCGCGCGTGATGTGCGGCGGCGAAGTGCTTCCCCCCGCGGTGGCGCGGCGCTTCCACGAGCGGATGCCGGCCGCCACGCTCTTCCACATGTACGGCCCCACCGAGACCACGGTGGCGGCCACGGGCGGCAGCCACCGCCCCGAGGAGCTGGACGGGCGCCTTCCCCTCGGCCGCCCGGTGGCGAACACCCGGGTGTACGTCCTCGACGAGCGGGGCGAGCCGGTGCCGGTGGGGGTGGCGGGCGAGCTCTGCATCGGCGGGGCGCAGGTGGCGCGCGGCTACCTGGGGCGGCCCGAGCTGACGGCCGAGCGCTTCGTGGCCGACCCCTTCGGCGGCGTGGCGGGGGCGCGGCTCTACCGCACCGGCGACCTGGCGCGGCGGCTGCCGGACGGACGGCTCGACTTCCTGGGCCGGATCGACCACCAGGTGAAGGTGCGCGGCTTCCGCGTGGAGCTGGGCGAGATCGAGGCGCGGCTGGCCGGGCACCCCGCCGTGCGCGAGGCGGTGGTGCTGGTGCGCGAGGACGCGCCGGGCGAGCAGCGGCTGGTGGCCTACGTCGTGGGCGGCGAGGCGGCCACGGCCGAGGCGCTGCGGGCGCACCTGGCCGAGGCGCTCCCCGAGTACATGGTCCCCGCGGCGTACGTGCGGCTGGAGCAGTGGCCGCTCACCCCCAACGGCAAGCTCGACCGCGCGGCGCTCCTCGCCCCCGAGGGCGGCGCGTTCGCGGCCCGCGCCTACCAGGCGCCCGAAACCGACACCGAGCAGGCGCTGGCCGAGATCTGGGCCGAGGTGCTGCGCGTGGAGCGGGTGGGCCGGCTCGACCATTTCTTCGAGCTGGGCGGCCATTCGCTCCTGGCGGTGCAGGTGATCTCGCGGGTGCGGCAGGTGCTGGAGGTGGAGGTGGCGCTCGGCGAGCTCTTCACCCGCCCCGTGCTCGCCGACTTCGCGCGCGAGCTGGAGACGGCGGCGCGCTCCGAGCTGCCGCCGATCGAGCCCGCGCCCCGCGACGGCCGGGTCCCGCTCTCCTTCGCGCAGCAGCGGCTCTGGTTCCTGGAGCAGCTGGGGGGCCTGGGGAGCACCTACCACATGCGCACGCGCCGGCGCCTGCGCGGCGAGCTGGACCGGGCGGCGCTCAGGCGCGCGCTCGACGCCCTGGTGGCCCGCCACGAGGCGCTGCGCACCGTCTTCGCGCAGGTCGACGGCGTCCCCGAGCAGCGCATCGCGCCGGCGGAGAGCGGGTTCCACCTGGTGGAGCACGACCTGGAAGGCGCGGCCGACCCGCAGGCCGAGCTCGACCGGGTGGCGCTCGAGGAGGCGCGCGCGCCGCTGGACCTGGAGCGCGGGCCGCTGATCCGCGGCCGCCTGGCGCGGCTGGCGGCGGACGACCACGTCCTCCTCGTCACCATGCACCACATCGTCAGCGACGACTGGTCGATGGGGGTGCTCAACCGCGAGCTCTCGGCGCTCTACGAGGCGTTCCGCCGCGGGGCGCCGGACCCGCTCCCCCCGCTCCCCGTCCAGTACCCGGACTACGCGGTGTGGCAGCGGCGCTGGGTGGACGGCCTGGTGCTGCAGGAGCAGGCGGAGTACTGGACCCGCACCCTCGGCGGCGCGCCCGAGCTCCTGGAGCTCCCCACCGACCACCCTCGCCCCGCGCTGCCGGACCACGCGGGCGCGCAGGTGGGGATGGTGCTCGGCGGGGAGCTCACGGCGGGGCTCAAGGCGCTGTCGCGGCGCCACGGCACCACCCTCTTCATGACGGTGATGGCCGGGTGGGCGGTGATGCTGGGCCGCCTCTCGGGGCAGGACGACGTGGTGGTCGGCAGCCCCACGGCGGGTCGCGGGCGCCGCGAGATCGAGGGGTTGATCGGCTTCTTCGTCAACACCCTGGCGCTGCGCGTGGACCTGTCGGGGTCGCCCACCGTGGCCGAGGTGCTCGCGCGGGTGAAGCGGCGGGCGCTCGAGGCGCAGCACCACCAGGACATCCCCTTCGAGCAGGTGATCGAGCTGGTGGCGCCGGCGCGCAGCCTGTCGCACAGCCCGCTGGTGCAGGCCACCTTCCACTGGCAGAACGCGCCGCGCGGGAGCCTGGAGCTGCCGGGGCTCACCCTGGCTCGGGTGCAGGCGCGTGACGAGCGCGGCACCGCCAAGCAGGACCTGGGATTGTCGCTGGGCGAGGCGAACGGCCGCATCGGCGGAAGCGTGCTCTACGCCACGGCGCTCTTCCGGCGCGAGACGGTGGAGCGCTGGGTCGGCTACCTGCGCCGCGTCCTCGAGGAGATGGTCGCCGACGACGGCCAGCGCGTGGAGCGGCTGGGTCTGATCCCCGCCGACGAGCGCGCCCGGGTGCTGGACGAGTGGAACCGCACCGCGGTGGAGTACCCGAGCCGGTCGTGCATCCACGAGCTGGTCGAGGCGCAGGTGGAGCGCACCCCCGACGCGGCGGCGGTGGTCCAGGAGAACGCGGCGCTGAGCTACGCCGAGCTGAACCGGCGGGCCAACCGCCTGGCGCACCACCTCGGCGGGCTGGGCGTGGGGCCCGACGCGCGGGTGGCGATCTGCGTGGAGCGCGGCCTGGAGATGGTGGTGGGGATGCTGGGGGTGCTCAAGGCCGGCGGCGCCTACGTCCCGCTCGACCCCAGCTACCCGCCCGAGCGCCTCCGCTACATGCTCCAGGACAGCGCGCCGCGGGTGGTGCTCACGCAGTCGTCCCTGATCGCCGACGGGGGGCTGTTCGACGCGGTGGGCGCGCCCGTGCTGGCGCTGGACGCGGCGGAGTGGAGCGACGCGCCGGGCACGAACCCCGCGCGCGGCGGGCTGGACCCGTCGCACGGGGCGTACCTGATCTACACCTCGGGGTCCACCGGGCAGCCCAAGGGCGTCCTGGTGCCGCACCGCGGGCTCTGCAACTTCATCCACGGCGACTTCCCGGGCTTCGGGGTGGGGCCGGGCGACCGGGTGCTGCAGTTCTCGTCGTTCAGCTTCGACGCCTGCGCCTTCGAGACCTTCCGCACCCTCACCCGCGGCGCCTCGCTCCACCTGGCGGGCCGCGGCAAGGTCCTTTCGGGCGACACGCTGAGCCAGACCGCCGCCCGCCACGGGATCACCCACGCGGTCCTCCCCCCGGCCGTGCTCGACGCCATGCCCGCGGGCGAGGCGCTCCCGTCCATCCGCACCATGGTGGTCGCCGGCGACGCGGTGCGCGAGCCGCTGGTGCGGCGGTGGGCGCCGGACCGCTGGCTGATCAACGCGTACGGCCCCACCGAGGCCACCGTCTGCGCCTCGCTGGGCCGCTGCCTGGCCGACGAGCCGGGCGACCCCACCATCGGCCGCCCGATCTGGAACGCGCGCATCTACATCCTGGACGCGGCCGGCGAGCCGGTGCCCACCGGGGTGGCGGGCGAGCTGTTCATCGGCGGCGCCGGCGTGGCGCGCGGCTACCTGAACCGCCCCGAGCTCACCGCCGAACGCTTCGTGGCCGACCCCTTCGGCGGCGAGCCGGGGGCGCGGATGTACCGCACGGGCGACCGGGTGCGCTGGCTCGCCGACGGGCGGCTCGACTTCGTCGGCCGGGTGGACCACCAGGTCAAGCTCCGCGGCTACCGCGTGGAGCTGGGCGAGATCGAGGCGCGGCTCACCGACCACCCCGCGGTGCGCGAGGCGGTGGTGCTGGTGCGCGAGGACACGCCGGGCGACCGGCGGCTGGTGGCCTACGTCGTCGCCGACGAGGCGGCCGGCGCCGAGGTGCTGCGGGCGTACCTGGGCGAGACGCTCCCCGAGTACATGGTCCCCGCCGCGTACCTGCGCCTGGACGAGCTGCCGCTCACCCCCAACGGCAAGCTCGACCGCAAGGCGCTCCCCGCCCCCGAGGGCGACGCCTGGGCGCGCCGCGCCTACGAGGCGCCGGTGGGCGAGACCGAGGAGATGCTCGCCCAGGTCTGGAGCGAGGTGCTGGGCGTGGAGCGCGTGGGTCGCCACGACGACTTCTTCGAGCTGGGCGGGCACTCGCTCCTGGCGGTGCAGGTGATCTCGCAGCTCGCGGTCGACATCGACCTGGGCGAGCTCTTCACCAAGCCCGTCCTCGCCGACTTCGCGCGCGAGCTGGAGAAGGTGGGGCGGGCCGAGCTCCCGCCGATCGAGCCGGCCCCGCGCGAGGGGCGGGCGCCGCTGTCGTTCGCGCAGCAGCGGCTCTGGTTCTTGGAGCAGCTGGGCGGCCTGGGGAGCACCTACCACGTCCCCGTCCGCCTGCGCCTGCGCGGCGCGCTCGACCGCGGCGCGCTCCTTCGGGCGCTGGACGGGATGGTGGCGCGCCACGAGACGCTGCGCACCACCTTCCCCACCGTGGACGGCGTTCCCGAGCAGCGGATCGCGCCGGCCGGGGAGAGCCGCTTCCCCCTGGAGGAGGACGACCTGGGCGGGGAAGGGGAGGGGGCGCTGGAGCGGCTGATGGCCCGGGAGACGGGCGCGCGCTTCGACCTGGAGCGGGGGCCGCTCATCCGCGGGCGGCTGGTCCGCGTGGCGGCGGACGACCACGTGCTGCTGGTCACCATGCACCACATCGTCAGCGACGGCTGGTCGATGGGGGTGTTCACCCGCGAGCTCTCGGCGCTCTACGCCGCGTACCGCGAGGGGAGGGAGGCCGGGCTTCCCGAGCTCCCCGTGCAGTACGCCGACTTCGCCCTCTGGCAGCGGCGGTGGGTGGAGGGCGAAGTCCTCCGCGAGCAGGCGGACTACTGGCGGCACACGCTGGCGGGCGCGCCCGAGCTCCTGGAGCTCCCCGCCGACCGCCCGCGGCCGGCGCGGATGGACCACGCGGGGGCGCAGCTGGGCGTGGTGCTCGACGAGGCGCTCACCGCCGGGCTCAAGGCGCTGGGGCGGCGCCACGGGACCACGCTGTTCATGACGCTCCTGGCCGGGTGGGCCACCGTCCTCGGCCGCCTCTCGGGGCAGGACGACGTGGTGGTCGGCACCCCCACGGCCGGGCGCGGGCGCCGCGAGATCGACGAGCTGATCGGCTTCTTCATCAACACGCTGGCGCTGCGCGTGGACTTCTCGGGCGCGCCCACGGTCGGTGAGCTGCTGGCGCGGGTGAAGCAGCGGGCGCTGGATGGGCAGCACCACCAGGACATCCCCTTCGAGCAGGTGGTGGAGCTGGTGGACCCGGCGCGCAGCATGGCGCACGCGCCGGTCTTCCAGGTGATGTTCACCTGGCAGAACGCCCCGCGCGGCGGGCTCTCGCTGCCCGGGCTCGCGGTGGAGAGCGTGCGCGCGCGCTCCACCCAGGTGCACGCCAAGTTCGACCTGTCGCTCTCGCTGCAGGAGGCGGGAGACCGGATCGTGGGCGCCGTCACCTACGCCACTGCGCTCTTCGACCGCGACACCATCGAGCGGCACGTGGGCTACCTGCGCCGGGTGCTCGAGGCGATGGCCGCCGGCGAGGGGCTTCCCGTGGAGCGGCTCCCGCTCCTCCCCGCCGGCGAGCGCGCCCGGGTGGTGGAAGAGTGGAACCGCACGGACGCGGCGTACCCCGCCGAGTCGTGCGTCCACGAGCTCTTCCAGGCCCAGGCGGCGCGCACGCCCGACGCGCCCGCGGTGGTCGGCGAGGGCGAGGCGCTCGCCTACGCGGAGCTGAACGCGCGGGCCAACCGGCTGGCCCGCCACCTCCGCTCGCTGGGCGTGGGGCCCGACACGCGGGTCGCCGTCTGCCTGGAGCGCGGCCCCGAGATGGTGGCCGCGCTGCTGGCGGTGCTGAAGGCGGGGGGCGCCTACGTGCCGCTGGACCCCGGCCACCCGGCCGAGCGGCTGGCGTACATGCTGGGCGACAGCGCGCCGGCCGCGGTGCTCACGCAGCGGGCGCTGCGCGAGCGCGTCGAGGGCGCGGGCGTGCCGGTGCTGGAGGTGGACGCG
Source organism: Longimicrobium sp. (assembly GCA_035689035.1). Classification (GTDB taxonomy): domain Bacteria; phylum Gemmatimonadota; class Gemmatimonadetes; order Longimicrobiales; family Longimicrobiaceae; genus Longimicrobium. The sequence continues at coordinate 6,278 of DASSME010000381.1, forward strand.
GCCGCGCCGGCGTGGGCGGATCAGCCGGCCACCGACCCGGAGCGCGGCGCGCTCACACCGGCCCACGCGGCGTACGTGATCTACACCTCCGGCTCCACCGGGCGGCCCAAGGGCGTGGTGGTGCCGCACCGCGGCGTGGTCAACCTCCTCGCGTCGATCCAGGATACGGTGGGGATGGAGCCGGGCGACCGGCTGCTGGCGGTCACCACCTACGCCTTCGACATCTCGGTGCTGGAGCTCTTCCTCCCCCTGCTGCACGGCGCGCGGACGATCGTGCTCCCGCGCGAGCGGGCCGCCGACCCGGCGGCGCTGGCCGAGGCCCTCCGCGCGCACGCGCCCACGGTGATGCAGGCCACCCCGGCCACCTGGCGGATGCTGCTGGACGCGGGGTGGGAGGGCGCGCCCGGTCTGCGCGCGCTCTGCGGCGGCGAAGCGCTCCCGGCCGCGCTCGCGACGGCGCTGCGCGGCCGCGTGGGCGCGCTCTGGAACGTGTACGGGCCTACCGAGACCACCATCTGGTCCACCGCCCACGCGGTCCCCGGCGATGCGCCCGGCGCGGCCGGCGGGCAGGTGCCGGTGGGGCGGCCGCTGGCCAACACGCGCGTCTACCTGCTGGACCCCGCGGGCGAGCCGGTGCCGGTGGGGGTGGCGGGCGAGCTCTGCATCGGCGGGGCGGGGGTGGTGCGCGGCTACCTGGGCCGCCCGGAGCAGACGGCCGAGCGCTTCGTGGCCGACCCGTTCGCCGCCGGGCCGGGTGCGCGGATGTACCGCACGGGCGACCGGGCGCGGTGGCTGGCCGACGGCACCATCGAGTTCCTGGGCCGCACCGACTTCCAGGTGAAGGTGCGCGGCTTCCGCATCGAGCCGGGCGAGATCGAGGCTCGCCTGCGCGAGCACCCCGGCGTGCGCGACGCGGTGGTGCTGGCGCGCGAGGACGTGCCGGGCGACGTGCGGCTGGTGGCGTACCTGGTGGGCGACGCGGACACCGAAGCGGTGCGCGCCCACCTGGCCGCCGCGCTGCCGGAGTACATGGTTCCCGCGGCGTACCTGTGGCTCGACGGGCTGCCGCTCACGCCGAACGGCAAGCTGGACCGCAAGGCGCTCACCGCCCCCGGGGGCGGCGCGTACGCGGCCCGCGCGTACCAGGCGCCGGCCACCGAGACCGAGCAGGCGCTGGCCGAGATCTGGGCCGAGGTGCTGCGGGTGGAGCGGGTGGGCCGCCACGACCACTTCTTCGAGCTGGGCGGGCACTCGCTCCTCGCGGTGCAGGTGATCTCGCGGGTGCGGCAGGTGCTCTCGGCCCAGGTGTCGCTGGGCGACCTGTTCACCCGGCCCACCCTCGCCGGCTTCGCGCGCGGGCTGGAGACGGCGGCACGGGCCGAGCTGCCGCCGATCGAGCCGGCGCCCCGCGAGGGGCGGGTGCCGCTGTCGTTCGCGCAGCAGCGGCTCTGGTTCCTGGAGCAGCTGGGCGGGCTGGGCAGCGCGTACCACATCCGCAAGCGCCTGCCGCTGCGGGGCGAGCTGGACCGGGCGGCGCTGGGGCGCGCGCTGGACGCGATCGTCGCGCGGCACGAGTCGCTGCGCACCACCTTCGCGCAGGTGGGCGGCGTCCCCGAGCAGCGCATCGCCCCCGCGGACACCGGGTTCCACCTGGTGGAGCACGACCTGGGCGGCGAGGCGGACCGCAGGGCGGCGCTGGACCGGCTGGCCGCCGACGAGGCGGAGGCGCCCTTCGACCTGGAGCGCGGGCCGCTCGTCCGCGGCCGGCTGGTCCGCCTCGCGGCCGACCACCACGTGCTGCTGGTCACCATGCACCACATCGTCAGCGACGGCTGGTCGATGGAGGTGTTCACCCGCGAGCTGAACGCGCTCCACGGCGCCTTCAGCCGGGGCGAGCCGGACCCGCTCCCCGCGCTCCCGGTGCAGTACGCGGACTACGCGGCCTGGCAGCGGCGGTGGCTGGCGGGCGAGGTGCTGCAGGAGCAGGCGGAGTACTGGACGCGGACGCTGGCGGGGGCCCCCGAGCTGCTCGAGCTCCCCACCGACCATCCGCGGCCGGCGGAGATGGACCACGCGGGCGCGCTGCTCGGCGTGGAGCTGGGCGACGAGCTCACGGCGGGGCTGAAGGCGCTCGGCCGGCGGCACGGGACCACGCTGTTCATGACGCTGCTGGCCGGCTGGGCCACCGTGCTGGGCCGGCTCGCGGGGCAGGACGACGTGGTGATCGGCACGCCCACGGCCAATCGCGGCCGCGCGGAGATCGAGGGGCTGATCGGCTTCTTCGTCAACACCCTGGCGCTGCGCGTGGACCTGTCCGGCGCGCCGGCCGTGGCCGAGCTGCTGGCGCGGGTGAAGGAGCGGGCGCTGGACGCGCAGCACCACCAGGACATCCCCTTCGAGCAGGTGGTGGAGCGGGTCGATCCCGCGCGGAGCCTGGCGCACACGCCGCTCTTCCAGGTGATGTTCGCCTGGCAGAACGCGTCCGCGGCCGGCGCGGCGCAGGCCGGGCCCACGCCCGTGCCCGCCGTCCGCCCGGAGCGGACGATGGCGCAGTTCGACCTGTCGCTCACGCTCTCGGAGCGCGGCGGAAGGGTCGGCGGCATCATCGAGTACCGGACGGCGCTCTTCGAGCGGGAGACGGTCGAGCGCTACGCCGGATACCTGCGCCGGGTGCTCGAGGAGATGGTGGCCGACGAGCGCCGCAGCGTGGCCCGGCTGGCGCTGCTGCCGCCCGCCGAGCGCGCGCAGGTGGTGGACGGATGGAACGACACCGACCTCCCCTGCCCGGACGACCGGTGCGTGCACGAGCTCTTCGAGCGGCAGGCGGAGGAGACGCCCCGCGCGACGGCGCTGGTGTTCGAAGGCGGCGAGCTCACCTACGCGCAGCTGAACGCCCGCGCCAACCGGCTGGCGCACCACCTCCGCGGCCTGGGCGTGGGGCCCGACACGCGCGTGGCCGTCTGCGCCGAGCGCTCGCCCGAGCTGGTGGCGGCGCTCCTGGCCGTGCTCAAGGCCGGCGGCGCGTACGTCCCGCTCGACCCGGCGTATCCGGAAGAGCGGCTGCGCGAGCTGATGGAGGACAGCGCGCCCGTGGCGGTGCTGGCGCACGGCTCGCTCGTCGGGCGCTTCGCGGGCGCGGGCGTGCCGGTGATCGAGGTGGACGCCGCCGCGCCCGCCTGGGCGGCCGGGCCGGAGACCGACCCCGGGCGCGGGGCGCTGCAGCCGGGGCACCTGGCGTACGTGATCTACACCTCGGGCTCCACCGGGCGGCCGAAGGGGGTGATGGTCTCCCACCGCGCCGTCCACCGTCAGCTGGCGGCCATCCAGGCCGGCTTCGGGCTGCGGGCGAGCGACCGCTTCCTGCAGTTCGCCTCCTTCGCCTTCGATGCCTCGGTGGAGGAGATCTTCGGCGCGCTGGCGACGGGCGCGGCGCTGGTGCTGCGCACCGACGCGTGGCTCGAGGGCGCCCAAGCCTTCTGGAGCCGGTGCGCGGAGAGCGGGGTGACGGTGGCCGACCTGCCGACCCGCTTCTGGCAGCTCCTGCTGGACGATCCCGCGCCCGCCATCCCGCCGTGCCTGCGCCTGCTGGCCATCGGCGGCGAGGCGGTCGATCCCGCGGCGCTGCGGGCGTGGTTCGCTCGCGGCGGGTACCGGCCGCCGCTCCTCAACAGCTACGGCCCCACCGAGACCACGGTCAACGCCACGCTGCGCGAAGTAAGCGGCGACCCCGCCACCTGGCGCTCCATCGGCCGGCCGGTGGCCAACACGCGCGCCTACCTCCTGGACCGCGCCGGTGAGCCGGTGCCGGTCGGCGTGGCGGGCGAGCTCTTCATCGGCGGCGGGCAGGTGGCGCGCGGCTACCTGGACCGGCCGGCGCTGACGGCCGAGCGTTTCGTACCGGACCCCTTCTCCCGTGACTCCGGGGCGCGGCTGTACCGCACCGGCGACCTGGGGCGGTGGCTGGCGGACGGGTCGATCGAGTACCTGGGGCGCAACGACTTCCAGGTGAAGATCCGCGGCTTCCGCATCGAGCTGGGCGAGGTCGAGGCGCGGCTGGCCGAGCACCCGGCGGTGCGCGACGCGGTGGTGCTGGCGCGCGAGGACGTGCCGGGCGAGCGGCGGCTGGTGGCCTACTACACGGCCCAGGCGCCGGCCGAGGCCGAGGCGCTGCGCGCGCACCTGGCCGGGCGTCTCCCCGAGCACATGCTCCCCGCGGCCTTCGTGCGGCTGGACGCGCTCCCGCTCACCGCGGGGAGGAAGGTGGACCGCCGCGCGCTTCCCGCCCCCGAGGGCGACGCCTACGCCACGCGCGGCTACGAGGCGCCGGCGGGCGAGACCGAGCGGGCGGTGGCGGCGGTCTGGGCCGAGGTGCTCGGCGTGGAGCGGGTGGGCCGGCGCGACCACTTCTTCGAGCTGGGCGGGTACTCGCTGCTGGCGGTGCAGGTGATCTCGCGGGTGCGGCAGGCGCTCTCCGTCCAGGTGGCGCTGGGCGACCTGTTCACCCGCCCCGTCCTCGCCGACTTCGCGCGCGAGCTCGAGACGGCGCCGCGCGCCGAGCTGCCGCCGATCGAGCCGGCCGGCCGCGAGGGCCGCCTTCCGCTGTCGTTCGCCCAGCAGCGGCTCTGGTTCCTGGAGCAGATGGAGGAGCTGGGGAGCACCTACCACATCTCCCACCGGATGCGCCTGCGGGGGGAGATGGACCGCGACGCGCTGGTGCGCACGCTCGACCGGATCGTGGCGCGGCACGAGGTGCTGCGCACGGTCTTCGTCGAGGTGGAGGGCGTCGCCGAGCAGCGGATCGCGCCGGCCGAGGCGGGCGGCCTGCACCTGGTGGAGCACGACCTGGGCGGCCGGCCGGACGCGATGGCGGAGCTCCGCCGGCTGGTGGCCGCCGAGGCGCGCGCGCCCTTCGACCTGGCGCGGGGGCCGCTCATCCGCGGCCGCCTCGTCCGTCTCGCCGCGGACGACCACGTGCTGCTGCTCACCATGCACCACATCATCAGCGACGGGTGGTCGATGGGGGTGTTCACCCGCGAGCTGGGGGCGCTCTACGCCGCCTTCCACGCCGGGGAGCCGGACCCGCTTCCCCCGCTCCCCATCCAGTACGCCGACTACGCGGTCTGGCAGCGGCGCTGGGTGGACGGCGAGCTGCTCCAGGCGCAGGCCGACTACTGGAAGGCGACGCTCGCCGGCGCGCCCGAGCTGCTGGAGCTGCGCACCGACCACCCGCGCCCCGCCCGGCAGGACTTCGCGGGCGCCTCGGTGGGATTGGAGGTGGGCACCGGGCTCACCGCCGGGCTCAAGGCGCTCTCGCAGCGGCATGGGACCACGCTGTTCATGACGCTCCTGGCCGCGTGGTCCGCCGTCCTGGGCCGGCTCGCCGGGCAGGACGACGTGGTGATCGGCACCTCGGCGGCGGGGCGCGGGCGGCAGGAGCTCGAGGGGCTGATCGGCTTCTTCGTCAACACGCTGGCGCTACGCGTGGACCTCTCGGGCTCGCCCAGCGTGGGCGAGCTGCTGGCGCGGGTCCGGCGGCGGGCGCTCGAGGCGCAGCACCACCAGGACATCCCCTTCGAGCAGGTGGTGGAGCTGGTGCGGCCCGAGCGCAGCCGCGCGCATTCGCCGCTCTTCCAGGTGATGTTCTCCTGGCAGAACACCCCGCGTGAAGCGCTGGAGCTCCCCGGGCTCGGCGCGGGGGCGCCCGCAGCAGCCGCCGCGGCGGCGGCGTCGGCGGAGACGCCGCCGCCACCCACGGTGCAGGCGAGCCGCACGGCGCGGTACGACCTGTCGCTCACGCTGCTAGAGGTGGACGGGCGGATCGCGGGGGGGATCGAGTACGCCACCTCGCTCTTCGAGCGCCGCACCGTGGAGCGCTTCCTGGGCTACCTGCACAACGTGCTCGAGGCGATGGTGCGCGACGACGCGGCGGCGGTGGACGAGCTGCCGATGATCGCCGAGGCCGAGCGCCGCCAGGTGCTGGGCGAGTGGGACGACGAGGTGGAAATCTCGCTGTGACCATCCACCTCCTGCTGGAACGGCTCGGCACCGCGGGGATCCGGCTGCGCAACAGCGGCGGCGAGCTGCGCGTGGCCGGCAACCGCGCGGCGCTCGACGCCGAGCTGGTCGGCCAGCTCCGCGTGCACAAGGCCGCCCTGCTGGAGCTGGTGGGCGGCGAGGGCGACGAGTGGTGGACCCCGCCCGCCCTCGCCGCGGCGAACGGCCACGCGAACGGCGACGCGAACGCCTCGCGCTGCGTGCACGAGCTGTTCGCGGCGCAGGCCGCGCGCACGCCCGACGCGGTCGCACTGTCGTGGCGCGGCGAGCGGCTGACCTACGCCGAGCTGGACGCGCGCGCCAACCGCCTGGCGCACGCGCTGCGGCGCCGCGGCGTGGGGCCCGAGGTGCGCGTGGGCGTCTCCCTGCCGCGCACCCCGAGTCTCGTGGTGGCGCTGCTGGGGGTGCTCAAGGCGGGCGGCGCGTACGTGCCGCTGGACCCCGTGTACCCGCGCGAGCGGCTGGGCTACATGATGGACGACGCGGAGATCGCGCTCGTCCTCACCGAGTCGCGGCTGGTGGATCGCCTCCCCGGCGCCGCCGCCGCGACGCTGCTGCTGGACGCCGAGGCCGGAGCGCTGGCCGCCGAGCCCGAGGACGCGCCGGCGAGCGGCGTGCTCCCCGGCAACCTTTCGCACCTGATCTTCACCTCGGGCTCCACGGGGCGGCCGAAGGGGGTGATGATCCGCCACTCGTCCACGGCCGTCCTGGTGCACTGGCTGCGCGAGAGCGTGTCGGACGAGGAGCGCGCCGCCGTCCTCTTCTCCACCTCCATCAACTTCGACGTCTCGGTGGCCGAGCTCTTCGGCACCCTGTGCTGGGGCGGCACGCTGGTGCTGGCCGAGAACGCGCTGGAGCTGGCCACGGTCGGCGAGCCGGTGGTCTACGCCAGCATGGTGCCCACCGCCGCGGCCGAGCTGCTGCGCGCCGGCGCCATCCCCCCCACCGTGCGCACGCTGAACCTGGGCGGCGAGGCGCTGCCGAACGCGCTGGCGCAGGGGCTGTACGGCCTGGGCACGGTGGAGAAGGTGGGGAACCTGTACGGGCCCACCGAGGACACCACCTACTCCACCTACTCGCTGGTGGAGAAGGGCGGCAGCCGCGTGCTGGTGGGCCGCCCCGTCGCCGGGGCGCGGGCGTTCGTGCTGGACGGGCGCCTGCGGCCGGTGCCGCTGGGCGTGGTGGGCGAGCTCTACCTGACGGGCGAGGGGCTGTCGCGCGGGTACGCGCGGCGACCGGGGCTCACCGCCGAGCGCTTCCTCCCCTGTCCCTTCGGCCCGCCGGGGGCGCGGATGTACCGGGTGATGGACCGGGTGCTCTGGCGCGAGAACGGCGCGCTGGAGTACCTGGGCCGCACCGACTTCCAGGTGAAGGTGCGCGGCCACCGCATCGAGCTGGGCGAGATCGAGACGCGCCTGCGCGAGCACCCCGCCGTGCGCGACGCGGTGGTGCTGGCGCGCGAGGACGAGCCGGGCGACGTGCGGCTGGTGGCGTACTTCGTCGCCGCGGCGGACGATGCGGCCGGTGGGGTGGATGCGGGCGGCGCGGTGGACGCCGAGGCGCTCCGCGCGCACCTGTTGGCGTCCCTCCCCGCGTACATGGTGCCGGCGGCGTACGTCCGCCTCGCGGCGCTTCCGCTCACCCCCAACGGCAAGCTGGACCGCGCGGCCCTCCCCGCGCCCGGCGGCGACGCCTTCGCCACGCGCGGCTACGAGGCGCCGCTCGGCGATACCGAGACGGCGCTGGCCGCGATCTGGGCCGAGGTGCTGGGCGTGGAGCGGGTGGGGCGGCACGACCACTTCTTCGACCTGGGCGGCCACTCGCTGCTGGCGGTGCAGGTGATCTCGCGGGTGCGGCAGGCGCTCGGGGTCCAGGTCGAGCTCGGCGACCTGTTCGCCCGGCCCGCGCTGGCCGACTTCGCGCGCGGGCTGGAGCAGGCCGACCGGGCGGATCTCCCGCCGATCGAGCCCGCCGAGCGCGGGGAGCGGCTGGCGCTGTCGTTCGCGCAGCAGCGGCTCTGGTTCGTGGAGCAGCTGGGCGGCGTGGGCGCGGCCTACCACATCCCCACGCGCCTGCGGCTGAGGGGAGCGCTGCACCGCGACGCGCTGGTCCGCGCGCTGGACCGCGTCGTGGCGCGGCACGAGGCGCTGCGCACCACCTTCCACGCGGCCGGCGGCCAGCCGGTGCAGCGGATCGTCCCCGTGGAGGAGGCCCGCTTCCACCTGCTCGAGCACGACCCGGGCGGGTGCGCGGCGCCCGAGGCCGAGCTGCGGCGGGTGATGGCCGAGGAGAGCGGCGCCCCCTTCGACCTGGAGCGCGGCCCGCTCATCCGCGGGCGGCTGGTGCGCTGGGCCGAGGACGACCACCTGCTGCTGGTCACCATGCACCACATCGTCTCGGACGGGTGGAGCATGGGGGTGTTCACCCGCGAGCTGGGCGCGCTCTACGGCGCCTTCCAGCGCGGCGAGCCCGACCCGCTTCCGCCGCTGCCCGTGCAGTACGCGGACTTCGCGGCGTGGCAGCGGCGCTGGGTGGACGGCCCGGTGCTGCAGGCGCAGGCCGACTACTGGACGGCGGCGCTCGCCGGCGCGCCCGGGCTGCTGGAGCTCCCCACCGACCACCCGCGCCCGGCGCGGCAGGACTTTTCCGGCGCCGGCGTGGGGGTGGAGCTGGACCGCGAGCTGAGCGCCGGCCTCAAGGCGCTCGCGCAGCGGCACGGCGCCACCCTGTTCATGACGCTGCTGGCCGGCTGGGCCGTGGTGCTGAGCCGGCTCGCCGGGCAGGACGACGTGGTGATCGGCACCCCCACGGCGGGCCGCGGGCGCCGCGAGATCGAGGGGCTGATCGGCTTTTTCGTGAACACCCTGGCCCTGCGCGTGGAGCTGGCGGACGCGCCCACGGTGGGCCAGCTGCTGGAGCGGGTGAAGGAGCGGGCGCTGGGGGCGCAGCACCACCAGGACATCCCCTTCGAGCAGGTGGTGGAGCTGCTCGACGTGAGCCGCAGCCTGGCGCACCACCCGCTCTTCCAGGTGATGTTCTCCTGGCAGAACACGCCGCAGGGGGGCGGGGCGTCGCTGCCGGGGCTGGAAGTGGGCGGCGTGGGCCGGGTGGGCGCGGGGCCGCCGCAGGTGCAGGCCAAGTTCGACCTCTCCCTCGCGCTGGGCGAACGCGACGGGCGCATCGTCGGCACCCTGGAATACGCGACCGCGCTCTTCCAGCGGGCGACGGTGGAGCGCTTCGCCGGCCATCTGCGGCGGGCGCTGGAGGCGATGGCGGCGGACGAGCACCAGGCCGTGGACCGCCTGCCGCTGCTGCCGGATGCCGAGCGCCGCCTGGTGCTGGACGAGTGGAACGCGACCGGCCGTCCGTACCCGACGGGCGCCTGCGTCCATGACTTCTTCCGCACGCAGGCCGCGCGGACACCCACCGCGATCGCGCTCTCGTGGCGCGGCGAGCGGGTGACCTACGCCGAGCTGGCGGCGCGGGCGAACCGGATCTCCAACGCGCTCCGCCGCCGCGGCGTGGGCCCCGAGGTGCGCGTCGGCATCTGCCTGCCGCGCACGCCGGAGCTGGTCGCGGCGATGCTGGGCGTGCTCGGCGCGGGCGGCGCGTACGTGCCGCTGGACCCGGCGTACCCGCGCGAGCGGCTGGGCTACATGCTGCAGGATGCCGCGGTCGCGCTCGTCCTCACCGATTCGACCCTCG
>DASSME010000382.1:0-8647 GCA_035689035.1 Longimicrobium sp.
AGAAGAGGCTGCCGCCGCTCGCGCGCTCCGCCAGCGCCTGCATCGCCCGCGGGTCGCCGATGCGGCCCAGGGCGCGGATGATCTCCACCGCCGTGTCGGCGTCGCCCTCCTCGCCCAGGCGCTTGACCAGCGGCACCACCGCCGTCCCCGCCTTGGTCAGCCCCAGCCCCAGCGCCGCGGCGGCGCGCAGCGAGGCCTCCGCGTCGCCCAGCCCCACCAGGAGCTGCTGCACCGCCTCTTCGCCGCCGAACTTGCTGAGCGCGATCACCGTCTCGCGGCGCACGCGCACGTCGGAGTGGCGGATGGTGCGCGCGAAGTGGTCCACCGCGTCGGCGCTGCGGATCTCGCCCAGGATGCCGACCATGTTGCGCACCACGAACCAGCGCTCGTCGCCGACCATGTCCTCCAGCAGCGGCACGCCCACGCGGTCCAGCTCCACCAGCGCGTCGCGGTAGGCGCGGCGCGCGCTGAGGTCGCTGGCGGCCACCAGGCTGCGCACCAGCGGCGTCACCACCTCGGCGCCCAGCGCCAGCAGGACCCCCCGCAGGGCGGTGCGGTCCTCCTCGGTGCGCGCGCGGCCCAGCCGCTCCACCATCTCGTCGATGATGGTGCGGTTGGCGATCCGGTGCATGGCCATCATCACGCTGCCGCGCGTGGCCGGGTTGCGCCGGGCCATGCCGTCGGCGTCGCTGCGCAGGTCGGCCAGCACGGAGATGGCGCGGTCGATCATCCCCCGCTCCAGGCACCACTGCGCCACGTACTCCATCCGCTGCAGCGCCTCGATCCGCTCCGAGTCCGCGCCCTCGCGCAGCATGGCCCGCAGCTCGTCCAGGTTCTCCGTCTCCACCCGGCGGGCCGACATCTGTACCTGCTGGTACATGTCGTGGGTGCTCCAGAGCGCCACGTCTTCCAGCCCGCCGTCCTTCTTCTTCCCCGCACCGCCGGCCGCCGGGCCCTGGATGCGCGGCGTGGACACCGTCACCGGCGCCGGCTCGATGCGGCGGCCGTTGATGCTCACGCGGCTCACCCCCGCCGCCTCGAGCGCCGCCGCCAGGCCGCCGCCCGCGGCCAGCACGCGCGGCGGCAGCGCCACCGCCGAGAGGAAGCGGCCCAGCGACTCGGCGTGCACCTGGTGGCGCAGCACCAGCTCGCGCACGCCGTGCTCGCCCAGGCGCGCGGCAAAGCGCTGCACGTGCGGCGAGCGCCGGGCAACGGTCTCTCCGTTCACGGAAAGCCCGCCCGGCGCCACGTCGACGGCCAGGTCGTCGCCATGGGCCAGCAGCGACTCTTCCAGCTTGTGCAGCGCGCTGGTGAGGGTGGGGTGCACCACGGGGTAGTACTCGCTCAGCGAGTGCCCCTTGGCGAGCTCCACGATCAGCGCGGGAACGCTCTTCGGTGCGGCCATACGGTGTGTCGATCTACCGCTTGATGCGCTCGCCCTCGTCTTCGTAGCGGAAGATCCAGGCGGCCAGGGCGCCGGGGCGGATCGTCCGCTCGCGGTGCCACGGCTCGATGTCCCACTGCGACCCGCCCTCGGCGCCGGGCTCGGCGTCCACGCGCGCCAGCACGCCCACCGCGCGGTCGCGCCACGCCTCCCAGTTCGCCGGGCGCAGGTCCACCCACCCCTTCCACGCGGTGTCGTCCACCGCCTCGCCCGGCTCGGGCTCCACCACCACCTTGCGGCCGCGCAGCACCCGCGCGCCGTCGCCCAGCAGCACCGCCAGGTTGGCGGAGAGGATGCGCGTGCGCAGGTCCGCGTCGTCGCGCACCAGCCGCTCGCTCTGGGCGGCGAACGCCCCTGGATCGAGCCCGGCGGCGCGCTCCAGGCCGCCGCCGCACAGCCGCCGCAGGATCTCGGCTTCGAACAATAGCTTGGTGAGGCGCGGCGGGCCCAGCATTTCGAATCCCACGCTGCGCTGCCCCGCCCCGCGCTCCAGCCCGTCCATGTAGCTGAGCGCGCTCTGGCGAAGGACCCCGGCGCGGAAGGTGGGCCCCGACGTGGAGGCGTCGAGCGCGGCCACCACGTCGTGCCCGGTGGGGTGGCCCAGGATCTCGCGGACGGCGTCGCGGGCGATCTCTTCGGGGGTGATGAACTCCATCAGCCCCAGCGCGGTGATCGCCTCGAACTCGTCGGGGCTGAACAGGCCGTTCTCGCCGCTGTCCAGGTACACGCCCTGGAGCGTCTCGCCGGTGTCGCGCCACAGGCTGCCGCGCCCGAAGTCCCTGTGCGCCTCGCGCGCGGCGCCGGCCGACGGGAAGGCGTCGGCGAGCGGCGCGGGCGCCACCGCGTCGACCCGGGTGATCGGCGCGCCGCGCCACACCACGTCGCCCGAGCGGATCGCCTTCCAGCTGATGGCTGCGGTGGGCTTGATCTCCTTGACCGCCGGGGCGCCGGGGGTGCGCGCCATCAGGTACAGCAGCAGCGTGTGGGCGCCCGCCACCGCGCTCTTCGACAGCAGCTGGCGGCTGGGCCGGTCTTCGCTGTGGGTGAAGGGGATGTTCAGCCCCATCCCGCCGGTCCCCGCCGTGCCGATCTTCATGTAGGTGCGGGTGCCCACGGCCTGCATGGCGTGCAGCGCCACCCACACGTGGTGGATCAGGTGCGGCAGGGTGAGGGTGGTGAGGTGCTTCTCCACCGCCTCCACCCCCACGGGCCCGTCCGCCGCCGCGGCGCGCAGCTGCGCCGCGCTCTTGAACACGTTCTGGTAGGCGAACCCGGTGGCGGTGTTCACGCAGTCGATCACCGCGTGCGGCCGGTGGCGCAGCACCAGGTCGCCCAGCGTGGAGCGGCGCAGCGCCTCGTCACCGAGCGGGCCGAACAGCGCGTCCAGCACGGCGCCGCGCGCCGCCGGGTCGTCCAGCAGCTGGCCGCGCTCCGCATCCTTGAACGCCAGCGGCGCGAACAGGTTCCCCCACTCGGCCGCGATCTCGGTCTCGCCGGCGATCGGGCGCAGCTCGTCGGCGCCCTCCTCGGCCTCGCGCTGCGTCAGCGCCGAGACGACGAGGAGCGCCGGCTTCATCGGCAGCAGCTCGCGGGCGATGGCCATCCCCACCAGCCCCGAGCCGCCGAGGATCACCACGCGCGAATCGCGAATGTCCAAAGGTTGAACCCGTTACCTGTGAGATACGTGGGAACCGCGCCGAATGGATGCGACCGACGGCGCGGGCTCAGCGCCCGCGCCCGCCGCCTCCGCCGCCCTTGCCACCACCCCGCGGGCCAGGCTTGCCGCCCCCCCGCGGCCCGGGCCTGCCACCGCCGCCGCCCGAGCGCGGACGATCGCCGCCGCGGCCGGGCCCGCCTCCCGCCCCGCCCGGCTTCCCGCTGCCCGGTTTCGCGCCGCGCGGCGAGTCGCCGCCGGAGGGACGGCCGCCGCGCGGCCCGCCCGCGCGTCCGCCGCGGGGCGCTTCGCCCTCGTCTTTCTCCCGCGCGGACGCGCGCTCCGGACGCCCGGTCTGCGGCCACTGCGCCTTCATCTCGCGGTCGCCGCCGCCCTGCCCCGTCCGGCGCCCCGCGGCGGCGCCGCGCTCCGGGCGCTCCTCCTCATCCTGGCGCCCGCGGCTCGGCCCGCCGGTGCGCTTGGGGGGAGATGGACGGCCCGTCTCGCCCTCGTCCCGCCGCGTGGTGCGGCCGGCGCCCGGGCGCGCCTTCGGCGTGCGAGGCGAATCGTCGCCGTCGTCGCGCCGCGGGGGCCGGTTCGGTCCGCCACGCCCGGCGGACGGCCGGGGCGCGCCGGCATCCTCGTCTCGCCGCACCGGCTTCCCGCCACGGGCGCCCGCGCCCGGCCGGCGCGTGTCGCCATCATCGTCCCGCCGCGCCGGCTTGCCGCCCGCGCGCTTGGCGGGCGGGCGGCGGACCGGCGCCTCGTCCTCGCCGAACGGGCGGCGGACGGGGGTGCCGGGGCGCCCACCACGCGCAGCCCCGCGCGGCACGTCGCCGTCACCGCGGCGCACGGGCGCGCGGCGCGGAGCGTCGTCGTCGTCGCGGCGAACGGGACCGCGGCGCGGGGCATCCTCGTCGCGGCGGACCGGGGCGCGGCGGGGTGCGTCCTCGTCGCGGCGGACGGGGCCACGCGCGGCGGCGCGAGGCGTCTCGCCATCGTCACGCCGCGTGGGCTTGCCGGTGCCGCGAGGGCGATCGAGCCGCTCGCGGTCGCCGAATCCCCGCTTCTTGGGGCCTCCCTTGGCGCCCGTGCCGCGGGGTGAGCCGGAATCCTGCTCGTCATCCCGCCGCCCCGCGCGGCCGGGCTTCGCGGCGCGCCCGGGCTTGCCGCGCGCGGTCTTCGCGAACGGGCGGGCGCCCTTCTCGTCCGCGTTGCGGCGGCTCTTGCCGGCGGACGCGGCGGGGCTCGCGGGCTTCTTCTCGGCCGGTGCCTGGCTGTACGCGCCGTGGGTGGCGCGCCGCGGCGGACGGTCGCCCCCGGGGGACTCGTCGCGCGATTCGCCGTGCGCGATCGAGGTGGCGGCCTTCGACGGCTTCTTGCGCAGGCCGGCGAGCTCGGTGTCGGTGACGACGCGGTACTTGCCGGGCTTCAGCTCGCCGAGGGCGACCGGGCCGAAGCGGCGGCGGATCAGGCGGTTCACGGGGTGGCCCACGGCCTCCATCATCCGCCGCACCTCGCGGTTCTTCCCCTCCACCAGCACGATCGACATGCGGTGCTCGTGCTCGCCGGTCTGGTGCAGGCGGCGCACGCTCTCGGCCTTCAGCGTCTCGCCCTCGTCCTCGACCCCCTCGGTCAGCCGGTGCATCTCCTCGGCGGTGGGCTTCCCCTCCACGTCGGCCCAGTACTCCTTGGTGATGCCGAACGACGGGTGCAGCATGCGGTTGGCCAGCGTGCCGTCGTTGGTCAGCAGGATCAGCCCCTCGCTGTCGCGGTCCAGCCGCCCCACGTGAAAGAGACCGTGGTAGCGCTCGGGGAGGAGGTCGTACACCGTCTTGCGGCCGTACTGGTCGTCGCGGGTGGTGACGTAGCCCTTGGGCTTGTGCAGCGCGATCCAGGTGATCGGCTGCACCACCACCGGCTGCCCCTCCACCTGCACCTCGTCCACGCCGGGGCGCACCTTGATCCCCGGCGCCGTCACGCTTTCGCCGTTCACGAACACGCGGCCGCTGGCGATCAGCTCCTCGGCCGCGCGGCGGCTGGCGATGCCGGCGTGGGCGAGGAACGCCTGCAGGCGGACTTCCTCGCCGTGCGGATGCTTCTGTTTCTTCTCAGACCGCGGCATCACCGAGCGAAAGCTGTGGGTCGTTTGCGGGCTCGCGGCGCGCGAGCACCACGGGCAGGTCTTCGGGGCGCGGCAGGTCGTCCAGCGCGCGGAAGCCGAAGTGTTGCAAGAAGAAGGGCGTGGTGCCGTACAGCAGCGGCCGGCCCAGCCCTTCGCCGCGGCCGACCACCTCGATCAGCCCGCGCTCCTGCAGCGTCTTGAGCACCGCGCCGGCGCCGACGCCGCGGATGTCTTCCAGCTCGGCGCGGCCCACCGGCTGGCGGTAGGCGATGATCGCCAGCGCCTCGAGCGCGGGGCCCGAGAGCCGGTGCGCGGTGGGCACGGTGTCGAAGCGCTCCAGCACCGGCGCGAACTCGGGGCGGGTGAGGATCTGGTAGCCGCCGCCCACCTCGTAGATCCCGAAGGCGCGCTCCTCCTGGTCGTAATCGGCGCGCAGCTCGGCGATGGCGTTCTCCACCTGCTCCTCGTCCAGCGCCTCGTCGGCGCGCGCCAGCTCGGCGGCGCTCAGCGGCGCCTCGCTGGCGAAGAGCAGCGCCTCGATCATGCGGCTGGGCTTCACGCCGGCACCCGCGCGACGTGCGGTCGGCCGGCCATCGTCCAGGCGATTGAAATCGCGGCAACAACGGCCCAAAGTCCGCCTTCGCGGACTCCCACACCGCCGTCGCGTGGCGGAGCGGACCCGGCCGGTTGAAACCGGCCGCTGGAACGGCGGAAAGTCCGCCTGCGCGGACTGCACACCGGCACCGCCGTGCCAACCACACCCCGAGCCGTGCGACCGGTGTCGCCGCGAGCGAAGCGAGCCCGGGTGCCTCTCCCAGGCTGGTCGGGGAGCGGGGCGGGTGCCCCCGGGCGCCGGGGTGGGGGCCCGCCGGCGCGTGCGTCGCGAGGTTCGCGGCTCACGCGTCCGCCTCGCCCTGCCGCGGGCGCTCGCGGGCGCGGTAGATCCAGAGCGAGGTGAAGGGCTGGGCCTGGCGCAGGCGGACCACCGAGCGCTTGCCGAGCTCCAGGCACGCCAGCAGGGTGGCCACCGCGTGGATGCGGGTGCCCCACTTCTCCACCAGCGCGGCGAACTCCACGCGGGGGCGCTCCACCAGCGCGTCCACCACCTCGTTCATCTTCTCCTCGATCTTCACCGGCCGGCCGTGCACGGTGTGCACCGCCTGCACCTCGGCCAGCCGCTCGGCCATGCGCAGCGCCGCCTCCCACACCTCGGCCCAGGCGGTCTCCAGCGGGAGGTCGGCCAGCCGGGGCGCGGGGCGCACCTCCACGTAGCCGCGGCGGAAGAGGCGGCTGCGCTCGCGCTCGGCCTTCTCCAGCAGCCGCGCCGCCTCGCGGAAGTGCTCGTACTCCAGCAGCCGCCGCACCAGGTCGGCGCGCGGGTCGTCGCCGTCGTCGTCGCCCGCGGGGCGCGGGAAGAGCATCTGGGCCTTGATGCGCACCAGCGTGGCCGCCATCTCCAGGAACTCGCCCGCCCGCTCCAGCTCCAGCCGCTCCACGTTGCGCAGCGCCGCCAGGAACTGCTCGGTGATGCGCGAGATGGGGATGTCGAAGATGTCGATGTCCTGGTTGCGGATCAGGTGCAGCAGCAGGTCCAGCGGCCCGTGGAAGCGGTCCAGGTCGATCTCGAACGGGTCGCGCGCCGCAGGCGCGTCCAGCTCCAGGAGGGTGCTCACACCAGCGAGGCGGGCCAGAGGAGGAAGCGCGCCACCGCCGTCGCCGGGATCGCCATCTTGTTCAGCGCGTTCAGGATCAGCAGCATGTACAGGATGATGAACCCGTACGGGTAGAGCTGGCGGTACGCGTGCGCCAGGTTCACCGGCAGCAGGTGGTACAGCACGTGGCTCCCGTCCAGCGGCGGCACCGGGAGAAGGTTGAAGAAGATCAGGAATACGTTCAGGAACACCCCGGTGATGAACAGCTCGTCGGCCGTGGCCAGGAAGCCGCTCACCCCCACCTGGCGGGCCAGCGCCACCGCGCCCAGGTGCAGCAGCGCGAACATCACCGCCAGCCCCAGGTTCCCCACCACCCCCGCGAGCGAGACCAGGATGTCGCCCCGCTTGTAGTGGCGGTACTTGCTCGGGTTGGTGGGGGTGGGCCGCGCCCAGCCGATGATCGGCGCGCCGGTGAGCGCGCCGATGGCGGGAAAGAGCAGGCTGCCGATGGGGTCGATGTGCGAGCGCGGGTCCAGCGTGACGCGCCCCGCCTTGTACGCGGTGTCGTCGCCCTGCTTCAGCGCCACCCACGCGTGCATGAACTCGTGGACGGAAAAGGCCAGCAGCAGGACGGGCAGGGCGAGGACGAATTGGCGGATGGCTTCTTGGCTGATCTCCATGCGAGCCAAGTTAGACGCGGCGCCGATTCCTGTCAAAACGGTGGAGGTGCAGGGGTTGACAGGCGCCGCCAGTTCGGGTATAGTTCGGCTTCCCGTTTTCCGGGCTGAAAGCACCCAGGCACATGCAACCCCGAGCCGGCGCCGAGACACGGTGCCGGGTTGAATTTCCGGAGGCCAACCCTTGCCGAACGTCAAGTCCGCCGAAAAGCGGATGCGGACCAACGAGATCCGCGCCGCGCGCAACCGCGCCTTCCGCTCCAAGCTCCGCTCCGCCCTCAAGCGGGTACGTGGCGCCGGCAGCCAGGGTGACGCCACCGCTGCGCTGCGCGAGGCCACCTCGCTGCTCGACCGCGCCGCCCAGAAGCGGATCATCCACCCGAACAAGGCCGCGCGCGCCAAGTCGCGCCTGCACGCCTTCATCGGCAAGCTGGCCGCGTAAAGCGCTTCTTCAAGCGCCGCACGGACATGCAGGCCCGCCGACCCTCGCGGTCGGCGGGCCTTTGTCGTGCGCGTCAGCCGTCAACGACGAATCTCCCAGTACTGGTGTTCACCGCTTCGGCGCTCGATCAAACCGAAGCGCCGCCCGGGCGGATCGTCGTGGTTGAACAGCGCGTGCATGTCATTCAGCACCGGCCGGGCTTCCGCGAACGTGCTGTGCCCGAGGAGCGTACGATCGACATTCGCCACGTGCACTGTGTCGATGCCCTTCACACACGTGATCGGTGGCGCCAGACCCACGCGTGGACCCTGGAGCCGGTACGACGCACGCAGCGCAAGGTCTGCGTCAGAGATATAGAGTGTTGTCCGGTGAGACAGCTTCTTGTACTGCTCCGCGACCTCGATGAAGAGGTCGCGCGTGATGTCGGGTGCCGCCAGCACCATATGCCCGAAGCGTACCCCACTGGTCTTTTCGGAGGCGGTGAGAATCCGTTGCAACGCCCGCAGCAGGAGACGATTGCCCATGCTGTGCGCGATCACGTCGACCCGATCCGCCCCGCTCTCCCGGGCGAACGCAACCAGGAACTCCGCGATCCGGCCTTCGCTCGCATCAACCGCCGCTCCATCCTTCAGGTAGCCCATCAACCGTCCTCC
>DASSME010000383.1:0-13084 GCA_035689035.1 Longimicrobium sp.
TCCCGAGTCGGCGCCGCTGATGGGGTGGGCGGGCGAAGCCTCGCTCGGCGGCGGCGTGACGGTGCGCGGCGCGGCCGACGTGTACGGCTGCATGGGCGAGAAGATCGCGCGCTACCGGATCTGGGCGCAGGCCGACCCGGCTTTTTCGCTGCCGCAGCCTGCGGCGGGAACGGTTTTCGCCCCGGCCGGCTGGACGCAGGTGACCGCGGTCGATTTCACCAGCGACGCCCAGCGCATCAACAACCGGCTGGACGGGAACCCCGACCCCAGCATCCTGACCCGCGGGGCCTGGACCACGCGGCAGGTGTGCAGCCTGTTCGGCTGGCCGCCGATCATCATCTGCACCACGGTGCCGGACCTGCCGGTGGCCAGCTGGGCCACGCCGGCATCGGGCAGGTACAGCGTGCTGCTGGAGGTGGAGGACACGTCGGGGCACACCTACTTCGACATCCAGCGGGTGTGGATCGACAACGAGAACATGGTGGTGTCGCTGACGGGCGTGGGCGGCCTGGCCCCCTGCCAGGACCTGTACACCCGCCAGGCCCTGCCCTCGACCCTCTTCCGCACGGTGCAGGTGAACGGGACCGCGTGGGACGAGCTGATCGTGGCGGGTGATACCACGGCGCCCAGCAACAACTTCCGGCGCTACCTGCTCGAGTTCCAGAAGCAGGGCGCCGCGAGCTGGGAAACGCTGGTCGACTCGCCCACCCCGGTTCCGGCGGCGGGGACGCCGGCCGCCGTGGGCGTGCTGGCGACGTGGGACCTGGGCTCGCTGGACCGCGACACCGGCAGCGCCGGATACGCCGACGACCAGCTCCTTTCCGAGGGCGAGTCGTGCACCTACCTCCTGCGCCTGCGCGCGTGGGACAGCACCATCGTAAGCGAGAGCACCTCGCACTACGGCGAAGACTTCTTCCCCGTGAAGATCATCAACTCGCCGCTGCCGTGACGGTGCGGGCGCGCTGGAGGTGAGGAAGTCGGGAGGTGCGGCGCCCCGTCGGGATGGATTCCGCCGGGGCGCTGGTTCTTCCCAGCGCGGTTCGGCTCGTCGCGCGGGTCTCCGTCCGGGAGTCCGCGAAGGCGGACTTTGGGCCGTCGTTGCCGTGACTTCACCCGCCCGATGCGAGGCCTCGTATCGATCAAGAGTGCGGGGGATCGCGCCGATGCCGGCCCGATCCCCCGCCGTTCCGTACGTCCGCACCCCGCACGCCGCCCCTCACCCCAGCAGCTCGTCGAGCCCCACGGGCTGCGGGGTGACGGCCGCCTCGTCCTTTTCGCCGGTGCGGATGCGGTAGACGTTCTCCACGGGGAGGACGAAGATCTTGCCGTCGCCCACCTCGCCGGTGCCGGCGGACCTGAGGATGGCCTGCACGGTGATGTCCACGAACGGCTCCGACACGCCGATCTCCAGGCGGATCTTGTCCTGCAGCTCCATCTTCACCGTGGTTCCGCGGTACGTTTCCACGCGCTCCAGCTCGCCGCCGTGGCCCTGCACGCGGCTCACGGTGAAGCCGCGCACCTCGGCGCGGTAGAGCGCCTCGAGCGTTTCGCCCAGCTTTTCGGGGCGGATGATGGCGACGATCAGCTTCATGCGGCCTCCCGCGGCGTGGACCTGCGCTCGGCGTGCGGCCAGGGGCGGGCCACCGGCTCGGCCTGCACCAGCAGCGCGCCCTCGCCGTGCGCGTACGCTTCCTCCCCGTGCTGCACCACGTCCATCCCCACCCCCTGCCCGCGGGCGGCCTCGCGCAGCGGCGACACCAGCGCGATCGCCTTCAGGATCAGCAGCGTGGCCACGCCGCTGTACGCGCCGGACGCGGCCACGGCCAGCGCCTGCTTGCCGAGCTGCGCCGGCGCGCCGTGCAGCAGTCCGTTGGTGCCGCCCCACGCCGCGCTCGCGAACACGCCGGTGAGCAGCGCGCCGAAGATCCCGCCCAGCCCGTGCGCCGAGAACACGTCGAGCGAGTCGTCGAGCCGCGTGCGCGAGCGGTAGCCGATGGCGAAGTAGCTGGGGAACGCGGCGACCGCACCCAGCATCAGCGCCTCGGTGGGGCCCACGAAGCCCGCGGCCGGGGTGATCGCGACCAGCCCCACCACGATCCCCGTGGCCGCGCCCACGGCGGTCACCTTCTTCAGGCGCGCCGCGTCCAGCGCCATCCACACCACCAGCGTGGCCGCCGGCGCCAGGAGCGTGTTGACGAACGCCAGCGCCGCCGCGGCGTTGGCCGCCAGCGCGCTCCCCGCGTTGAAGCCGAACCAGCCGAACCAGAGCAGGCCGGCCCCCAGCAGCACGTAGGTCACGTCGTGCGGGATCAGCGCCTGGCGGCCGTAGTCCTTGCGCTGGCCCACCACCACCGCCGCCACCACCGCGGCCACGCCGGCGTTCACGTGCACCACCGTGCCGCCGGCATAGTCCAGCGCGCCCAGCCCGCCCAGCCACCCCTTCCCCCACACCCAGTGCGCCACCGGGGCGTACACCACCAGGCTCCACGCCGCGATGAAGGCCAGGTACGGCCCGAAGCGCATCCGCTCCACCACCGCGCCCGAGATCAGCGCGGCGGTGATGATGGCGAAGGTGCCCTGGTACGCCATGAACAGCAGGTGCGGCGTGGCGCCCCAGCTCCCGCCCTCGAGCCCCACGCCGTTCAGCCCCGCGTAGCGCAGCCCCCCCACGAAGCCGTTCCCCGGCGCGAACGCCAGCGAGTAGCCCAGCAGCGCCCACAGCACGCCCACCACGCCCAGCGACGCGAAGCTCATCATCAGGGTGTTGAGCATGTTCTTGCCGCGCGCCAGCCCGCCGTAGAAGAAGCCGAGCGCCACCGTCATCAGCAGCACCAGCGCCGTGGACGCCATCAGCCACGCCGTGTCGGCCCCGTTCAGCGCGACGGCCTCTCCGGTGGCCTGCGCGAGGAAGACGACGTGCTCGACGGCCGCGGGAAGGTTCATGCGCGCTCCTGTAGGACAGGGTATCGGACCCGGTGTGCGCAAGAGGATAATCCGTGCCGCGAAACAATGTCAAGTGGAACCGATAAGGTTACTAAATTTGTTAAGCGAGTGAGGGAAACCGGATTGAAAATCGATGGCCAGCCGTCTTCGGTGCCGGTCGCGGCTGCGGCGGGGCCCTTCCCTTCGGCACGAACTGTCAAGGCACGACGAATCGGGGGAACGGCAGCGGTGCCGTTCCCCCGATTCGTCCTGTCATGCAGCATCCTTCCCGCCGTCCTCGTCATCCACCGAGCCAGGCATGGCGAAGCGCTCGAGGCGCTGCAGCGGTGGCGGCAGGAACGGCAACGGGTACGGCCCCAGCCGTGAGTTCGCCGTCAGCCGCGTGACCTCCTCGCGCAGGCACGGGTACAGCACCCCCGGTGCCGCGCCGAAGACAATGGCCTCTACTTCGGCATCGGGCACGTCATCGTCTACGGCGTAGTCGCACGCGTATACCACCCGGAGCCGCACGTCGGGCGCGGAGGTTTCCAGCGCGAGCCGCACCGTGAGCTCACCGGGTGCGCGGCGCGACACCTCGAGTTCCACCTCCACCTCGTGCTCCGGCGGCCATCCCGCGCCGTCGGCGCCTGGCGCGTGCGAGAACCACGACTCCACGAGGTACACCCGCAGGGGAGCAGCCCCATGCGGCTGCCCTTCCGCGTGCCCGGCCTCAGGAGGCATCGCTCCACTGCGCCGCGCCGGCGGCGGTCCGCCGCACCCCCAGCCGCCCCCGCGCCGCGGTGGCGAACGCGGGGCGCCCGCGCACGCCGCGCTCCTGGCGCTCGCGGCGGACGTGCTCGGAGACGATCCGCCGCACTTCGCGCCCCACCTCACGGTCGCCGAAGTGCTCGCGCCATTCGGCCGGCACCTCGAGCAGCAGCCCCCGGTGGTACGCGTTCAGCACCTCGTTGATCAGCGTCTGGTAGCGGTCGCCGCGCGCGCGGAACCCGTCCAGCACCTCCTCGTCCACCCGGATCGAGATCGCCCGCTTGCGCCGCCCCGTTGCCGAAACGGCGACGGCGCCCTGCAGCTGCTCGGCCGAAAGCGGCGGAATGTCGGCGTCGGCCGCGGCGATGCGCTCGATCTCTTCGTCGGTGAACTGCCGGCCCCGCTGCATCTCGCTCATGGGCTTATCCCGTTGTGCAGGTAGAATGCTTCGCGCTCCTCGCGCCGCGCCGGCCGCACCCAGATCAGGCGCCGGTCCCCGTCACGCATTGTATATACCACCGTGACCACCGAACCCCAGACCATGCGTCCGATCGCCAGGAAGCGCTCCTCCTCGAGCCCCTCGGGCCCGTGGAGCAACGGCCCCACCACCAGGTGGTCGGCGTCCGGATCGCTGAACACTTCGGCCACGTCATGGAAGCTGAAGCCCCATTCGCGCAGGCATCGCTCGTTCTGGCCCTTGTCCCACTGGTACCCCGCTGGCATCGGCTGCATGGTAGTCTAACCGTTTGTATATACATTTGCAAGGCTCGCGTTCGCCCCGCAGCATAAGAGCCCAGAGTGCATGTGTCAACCACGTTCGGTTTTGTGACACCGGTGGCGCATTGGGGACGCCGTTGTGCCGCTGGGGAAGTTGTTGTCCGCCTTCCTGTTAGGGGTGGGGTTGATCTTTCTCGGCGCGAACGGCGGTTTCGGCCTGTAGCGTAGCAAGACAAGGTGGAAGCGCGTCGGGAGGGGCATGGCGCAGTGGCCGAGATGCAGGGCGAGGCGCCCGTTGCTTCTGAACGGTTCGTGGGCGGAACGCTGCGCGACCCGCGGGTGGGGTACCTCACCGAGCCCATGCCGGTGACGCCCGAGGTGCTGGCGCTGGCCGGCCCGGTGGAGCCCACCGAGGTGTTCCGCTTCGGCGCGCCGTGCGCCGGCGGCGGGTGCCGGCACTTCGACGGCTCCAGCTGCCGGCTGGCGGGAAAGCTGGTGCAGCTGGCGCCGGTGGTGACCGGTCCGGCGCTGCCTCCGTGCGCCATCCGCCGCACCTGCCGGTGGTGGCGGCACGGGGGGAAGGCGGCGTGCATGCGCTGCCCCCAGGTCTCCACCGTCGAGTACCAGCCGTCCGACGAGTTGCGAGCGGCGGCCGATCCAACGCTCTGAGCGCCGCCGCGGACGGTGCATGCACCAGGGGGCGCCGTTTTCCGGCGCCCCCTGGTGCGTGCCGTGCTGTTTCGTTCATCCGATATCGCCCCCCTGACCCTTTCCCTGGCGCGTGGGTATTCAGCGTGCGAAACGAAGGCGGCGATCCACGGCAAGACCGGGACATCGACGTTGAAGCTGCCGAGAATTCTGGACGGCCGTTCGGGCGTGGACGTGCTGGAATACGAGCTGTTCCAGGAGAAGGCGTCCACCCTGGCCCGCATGGGCGCGAAGCTGAAGATCGCCCTCGACGCACTGGCCGCGTACGATGCCGCGCATCCGCGGCGCCCCGACGACGGCGACCGCGCCGAGCTGGTGGCTGCCGCGGGCGAGGTGCTGTGGTACTACGTGGTGCAGCGCGAGGTATGCGGCCTGCGCGATACGCCGACGCTGCTGCGCACCCTGGGCGTGCCGCGCGAGGTGCAGCTCCGGATGGGGATGCGCCCCAGGAAGTGAGGGCGTTGCTTCCGTTGCGAAGCGACGCCGTCGTCTTCCGCCGCGCGCGGAACCCGCCTTGAGGACGGCGCCGATACGTGTTAGTTTTGGGCGTTTCGGGCCGGTAGCTCAGCTGGCAGAGCAGCGGACTTTTAATCCGTTGGTCGTGGGTTCGAGTCCCACCCGGCCCATTCAGCACTTACATCACGAACCATGACCAAGTCTCCGCGTGCATCGGGGGGCTGGTCATTGTTCAGGTCATCGTCCATCGTACCTTCGAGGATCTGCTCTACGACGGCGAGCACTGGCGATGCGTTTCCGTCGAGCAGCAGCGAAGGGATTCTTCGGGGCGCTGAGTCGAGCCGCGTGCCCAGCGGGTTCGTGTGGATCGCCCGTAGCCGACCGATGTCGTTGCGGCGCGTTTGTACTCTGTTGCCGGTGGATTTCGCACCGAGAGGGGCGGTAGGTGGACAACGACGTGACCAACGAGCCCTGCCGCGGCGTACGCGGCGTCGCGGAGCCTGTACGCGGGAAAAGGCCGTGACGGTATCGAACGGCACCGAAACGACGGGCGCGCCGCGCGCGGCGAGCAGGACCGCGCACCACGTCGCCGTGTTGCGGGCGGCGCACCTCATCGTCGACGGCGAGCCACCCGTGCTGAACGACACGGTCGTCGCGCGGCTGCTCGGCGGCGACATCGAGGCACAGATCCGCGCGCACGCCGACGATCTGCAGGCTCCAGGCACGCTCGGCCTGCGCTCGTACGTGGTCATGCGGAGCCGGTTCGCCGAGGATACGCTCATGGACGCCGTCGAGGAAGGCATCGAGCAGTACGTCCTTCTCGGCGCGGGGCTCGACACCTTCGCGTACCGCCAGCCACCCTGGGCACGCGCCCTCACGATCATCGAGGTCGACCACCCGGCGAGCCAGGCGGGGAAGCGCGCGGCACTTGCCGCGGCGGGAATCGAGATCCCGCCAAACGTGCGGTTCGCCGACGTCGACTTCGAGCGCGAGACGCTCTCCGACGGCCTTTCGCGCTGCGGCGCGGACACGGCGAAGCGCACGTTCTTCTCCTGGCTCGGCGTCACGCAGTACCTCACCCGCGACGCGATCGAGGCGACGCTGCGCACCGTGCTGTCGTTCCCCAAGCGGAGCGTGGTCGTATCCACGTTCGTGCAGCCGAGCCCCGACGCCGCGTCGCCCGCGGCGCAGCTCGCCAAGGGCTCCGCGTCGGCCGGTGAGCCGTGGCTCAGCTACTTCACACCCGAGGAACTCGGGGCGATGCTGCGGTCGCTCGGCTTTTCCGACGCCAGGTTCCTCTCGGCCGAGGAGGCCGAGCGGCGCTACTACGCGAACCGCACCGACGGGTTGCCGGCGCCGGCCCGCGTGTCGATCGTCACCGCGACCGTGTGACCACGCGCGAAGCCGGGGAAGCGGTTCCTCTCCATTCCCCCTGTGGCCCCGCGTCAAAAAGAAGAAGGTTCAGAGGTCGGACACCGTGTTCTGAGGCTTGAGCGTGAATGGGAGCTGGACGACCCCATTCCGCCCAGCCGCGGGGCCGGTGTCCATCTTCTTCTACCTGCCTGCAACGAAACCGTCGAAGAGCGTGAAATGACGAGATCTCCCCCGGGGCGCGCACACTCCGACTCCGAGGCGGAGTACCTGGCCGCTGTTGCGGTCCACGCTATGGCAGCAGCGGCGCGGGCAGGATTTACCTTCATCCGTTAAGCACCGGGTCCCCGCAGCACACAAGCGACTCTTCCGTGTCATGCTCCATCCAATCTGATGCGCATCTTTGCGGTTGATATGCAATGCGCACTATCGGGGAACATGTGGAGTTCCGAATCTGAAAATCGCGGTAACTCCAAGCTGTTCAAGTAGTAAACGAGGGCTCCGCTCCCTGCAGGTTTTCAGTCCGACCGGATGCATAGCGTCTTTCGTGTCTACGCGTGATACTTGTACTGATGCTGTTGACGCATGGCGAGCGCCCAGGTTATCGTTATTTCCCTACGTTTTAGGACCATCCGAGTTCAAGTTTTCCTGACCAAAGGCCGTACCGTCAGAGGTAATCGGACCGCCTCCCCCCGTCTCGCTCACCGAGGCATGTGGGAGGCTGTCTTCCTCTCGGAAGGGCCGATCAGCGGGGTCGGGAATCACGTGAACGGGCACGACTAAGGAATCCCGCGGGGCACACGCGCCCCCCGGTTTCACGTCTTAGGCGATTTTTCGCCGGGAAACACTCTATGGACGTGCTTGCTGGCCGGGCATCTTCCACATCATTGCCGGTGACGGTGAGCGCGGTCCGGGCGGAGCCGCCGGCGATCGACGACGCGCTGCTGCGGGAGCAGGCGGAGTACTGGCGGGAGACGCTGGCGGACGCACCGGAGCCGCTGGAGCTGCCGGCGGACCACCCGCGCCCCGCGCGGCCGGACCACAACGTGGCCCTCGTCCGCCTGGAGCTGGACGAGGAGTTTTTCACGGCCCTGACGGCGCTTGGAAACCGCCACCGTGCGCACGTTTCCACGGTGCTGCTGGCGGGGTGGGCCGCGGTGCTGGGCCGGCTGTCGGGGCAGACGGACCTGGTGATCGGCACCGCCATCGGCTCCGTGAACCCGCTGCCGGTGCGGGTGGACCTGTCGGGCTCGCCCACGGCCGCCGAGCTGCTGGGGCGGGTCGAGGCGCGGGTGCGGGGGGCGCTGCGGAACCAGGACCTTCCCTTCCAGCGGATGGTGGAGCTCGTGCGGCCGGAGGGCGCCGCACCTGATGCCACGGCGCTGTTCCGGGCGGCGTTCGCGTGGCGAGAGGTGCCCGGCGGCGCGGAGCGGCCCGGTCCGCGGATCGATGCGGCGGCCGTGCAGCCGCGCTCGACGGGCGGGCTCGACCTGTCGCTCGAGCTCCGCCGGGAGGAGGGCGGGGTCGCGGGAGAGATGGTGTTCAGCTCGGCGCTGTTCGAGCGGGAGACGGTGGAGCGCTACGTGGGGTACCTGCGCCGGGTGCTCGCGGGGATGGCCGCCGGCGAGACGCGGCGGGTGGACCGGCTGGCGCTGCTGTCGGACGAGGAGCGCCGGCGCGTGACGGAGGAGTGGAACCGCACGGAAGCGCCGTATCCCGAGTCGTTCATCCACGAGCGGTTCGAGGCGCAGGCCGGGCGCACGCCGGACGCGGTGGCGGTGGTCTTCGAGGACCGGGAGGTGACGTACGGCGTGCTGAACGCCCGGGCGAACCGGCTGGCGCACCACCTCCGCGCGCTCGGCGTGGGGCCGGACGTGCGCGTGGCGATCTGCGTCGAGCGGGAGCCCGAGCTGGTGGTCGCCGTGCTGGGGGTGCTGAAGGCCGGGGGCGCGTACCTGCCGCTCGATCCGGGCTATCCGCGAGAGCGGCTGCTCGACATGGTGCGGGACAGCGCCCCGGTGGCGCTGGTGACGCGCGCGGAGCTGGCCGGACGGCTCGCGGGACTGGAGCTGCCCGTCGTGGCGCTGGACGACGACGC
The DNA here is from genome assembly GCA_035689035.1 of Longimicrobium sp. Taxonomy (GTDB): domain Bacteria; phylum Gemmatimonadota; class Gemmatimonadetes; order Longimicrobiales; family Longimicrobiaceae; genus Longimicrobium. Next base: position 9,041 of record DASSME010000383.1, read on the forward strand.
GGCCTGGTGGCAGACGCAGCCGGACACGGATCCCGAGCGCGCCGCGCTGTCGCCGGAGCACCTGACGTACGTGATCTACACCTCGGGCTCCACGGGGCGGCCCAAGGGGGTGGAGATGACGCACCGGGGCGCGTCGAACCTGCTCCACTGGTACCTGGGCGCCACCCGGATCACGGACGACGACTCGGTCCTGGTCGTCACCTCCTTCAGCTTCCACCTGACGCAGCGCAACCTCCTGGCCCCGCTCTTCGTGGGCGGCCGGCTGCACCTGGCGCGCGAGCCGTTCGAGCCCCGCAGGATCGCCGCCCAGATCGTCGCGTCGGGGATCAGCATGATGAACCTGACGCCGACGGGCTTCCAGGCGCTGGTCGAGGCGGACGGGGGGCGGGCGATCGGCGGGCTGCGGATCGTGGTCTTCGGCGGGGAGCCGCTGTACCCGCGGCAGCTCGCGCGGGTGCCGGAGCCCCGTCCCGTGTTCCTGAACCCGTATGGTGCCACGGAGGCGACCGGGATCACGGCCCACCACTTCGCCCGCGCGGAGCTGGCGAGCTACTCCAGCCGCTCCATGCCGCCGGGCCGCCCGATCGCCAACGCCCGGATCTACGTCCTGGACGGAGCCGGAGAGCCGGTGCCGGTCGGGGTGACGGGGGAGCTGTACCTGGGAGGCGCCGGGGTGACGCGCGGGTACCGGGCGCTCCCCGGGCAGACGGCCGAGCGCTTCCTCCCCGATCCCTTCGGCGCCGAGCCCGGCGCGCGGCTGTACCGGACGGGCGACCTGGGGCGGTGGCTGCCGGACGGCACGATCGAGTTCATGGGCCGCGGCGACGCGCAGGTGAAGGTGCGTGGCTTCCGGATCGAGCTGGGCGAGATCGAGGCGCGGCTGGCCGAGCACGCGGCCGTGCACGAGGCGGTGGTCGTCGCGCGCGACGGGGAGGTCGGCGACCCCCGGCTGGTGGCCTACTACACGGGGGACGAGGCGCCCGCGGCGGTGCTGCGCGCCCACCTCGCGGAGCGGCTCCCTGAGTACATGATTCCGGCCGCGTTCGTCTTCCTGCACGTGCTCCCGGTCAACCCCAACGGCAAGCTGGACCGCAAGGCGCTGCCGGCGCCGGACTTCGCGCCGGACGAGGAGACGTACGTGGCGCCGCGCACCCCCGTGGAGGAGGTGCTGGCGGGGATCTGGGCCGAGGTGCTGGGCGTCGAGCGGCTGGGGGTGCACGACGAGTTCTTCGGACTGGGTGGGCACTCGCTGCTGGCCACGCGGGTGGTGTCGCGGGTCCGGGCGGTGTTCGGCGTGGAGCTGCCGCTGCGCGCGCTCTTCGAGGGGCCCACGGTGGCGGAGATGGCCAGCGCGGTGGAGGACGAGCGCCGCGCGGAGCTTCCGGTGCTGCCGCCGGTGGTGCCGAGCGAGCGCACGGGTGCGCTGCCGCTCTCCTTCGCGCAGGAGCGGCTCTGGTTCCTGGACCGGCTGGAGCCGGGGAGCACCACCTACAACCTCCCCTTCGCCCGGCGCCTGCGCGGCCCGCTGGACGTGGACGCGCTGGAGCGGAGCCTGGGCGAGATCGTCCGGCGTCACGCGTCGCTGCGCACCACCTTCGCCGAGGTGGACGGATCTCCGGTGCAGGTGATCGCTCCCTTCGGCGGGTTCGTCCTGCCGGTGGAGGAAGCGTCCGGGGCGGGCAGGGCGGATCGCGAGGCGGCGGTCAGGCGCCGCGCCGGCGAGGAGGCGCGGCGGGCGTTCGACCTTTCGGCGGGGCCGCTGTTCCGGGCGAGCCTGCTGCGCCTGGGAGCCGAGGATCACGTGCTGCTCCTCCCGATGCACCACATCGTCAGCGACGGGTGGAGCATGGGGGTCCTCAACAGGGAGCTCGCGGCGCTGTACGCGGCGTACCGCGAGGGGCGGACGTCGCCGCTGCCGGAACTGGGGGTGCAGTACGCGGACTATGCGCTCTGGCAGCGCGCGCAGCTGGCGGGCGAGGTGCTGGAGCGGCAGCTGGCGTACTGGCGCGAGCGGCTGGCGGACGCACCCGCGCTGCTGGAGCTGCCCACCGACCACCCCCGCGCGCCGGTGCAGACGTACCGGGGCGCGTCGGTCCCGGTGGAGCTCTCCGCCGAGCTGCTGGAGCGGCTGCAGGCGCTGGGGCGGCGCGAGGGCGCGACGCTGTACATGACGCTGCTGGGCGCCTTCCAGGTGCTGCTCTCGAAGTACGGCGGGAGCGACGACATCGTCGTGGGCAGCCCGATCGCGGGGCGCACGCGGAAGGAGATCGAGGAGCTGATCGGCTTCTTCGTCAACACCGTGGTGCTGCGCACCGACCTCTCGGGCGACCCCACCTTCCGCGAGCTGCTGGGGCGCGTGCGCGAGGGGACGCTGGGCGCGTACGCGCACCAGGAGGTGCCCTTCGAGAAGCTGGTGGCCGAGCTGCAGCCGGAGCGCAGCTTGAGCCACGCGCCGCTCTTCCAGGTGATGTTCACGCTGCAGAACGCCGGGGGCGGGGGAGGCGGCCTGCCGGGGCTGGAGGTGAGCGATGCCGGAGCGGATCTCGCGAGCGCCCGGTTCGATCTCACCCTGGAGCTCGCGGCGACCCCCCAGGGCCTGCGCGGCGGGCTGAACTACAGCACCGACCTCTTCGAGCGCGCCACGGTCGAGCGGATGCTCGGCCACCTGGAGCGGGTGCTGGAGCAGGTCGCCACGGACGCGGACGTGCGGCTCTCGCGGCTGGAGCTGCTCGGCGGGGCGGAGCGCGCGCTCGTGCTGGGGGCGTGGAATCGCACGGAGGCGGAGTATCCGAGCGAGTCGTGCATCCACGAGCTGTTCGAGCGGCAGGTCGAACGCACGCCCGATGCGACGGCGGTGCGCTTCGGGGACGAGCGCCTGAGCTACGCGGAGCTGAACGCGCGGGCGAACCGGCTGGCCCACGAGCTCCGCTCGCGAGCCGTGGGGCCGGAGGTGCGGGTGGCCCTCTGCGTGGAGCGCGGCCCCGAGATGGTGGCCGCCGTGCTGGCCGTCCTCAAGGCCGGCGGCGCCTACGTGCCGCTGGATCCGTCGTATCCGGCAGATCGGCTGCGGTACATGCTGGCCGACAGCGCGCCGGCCATCGTGCTGACGCAGCGCGCGGTGGCCGAGGCGCTGGCCGGAGGGCTCGACGGGCTCGGCGGCGGCGTGCCGGTGCTGGAGCTGGACGCGGCCGCGCCGGCGTGGGCGTCTCGGCCGGAGACGAACCCGGCGCGCGGCGGGCTGACGCCGGAGCACCCGGCGTACGTGATCTACACCTCCGGCTCCACCGGCCGCCCCAAGGGGGTGCTGGTGCCGCACCGGGGGCTGTGCAACGTGGCGATCGCGCAGCAGCGCGTGTTCGGCCTGGGGCCGGACGACCGGGTGCTGCAGTTCGCCTCGCTCAGCTTCGACGCGGCCGTCTTCGAGCTGGTGATGCCGCTGGCGTCGGGTGCCGCGCTCTGCGTGGCCCCGCGCGAGGAGCTGCTCCCCGGGCCCGGGCTGCTGGCGCTGCTGCGCCGGCACGCGGTGACCACGGTGATCCTTCCTCCCTCCACGCTCGCCGCGCTCCCGGTGGAGGATCTGCCCGCGCTGCGCACCATCACCACGGCCGGCGAGGCGCTGCCGGCGGAGCTCGTCGGGCGCTGGGGCGCGCGGCACCGGCTGTGGAACCTGTACGGGCCCACCGAGGCCACCATCTGGAGCACGGCGGCGGAGTGCGCCGACCCCGCGCGCAAGCCGGACATCGGCGCGCCGATCGCCAACGTGCGCGCCTGCGTCCTGGACGCCGCGCTCGAGCCGCTGCCGGTGGGCGTGCCCGGCGAGCTGTACGTGGGCGGAGCCGGGGTGGCGCGCGGCTACCTGGGCCGCCCCGCGCTCACCGCCGAGCGCTTCGTCCCCGATCCGTTCTCCGCCGTCCCCGGCGCGCGGCTGTACCGCACGGGCGACCGGGTGCGCTGGCTCGCGGACGGGAGGCTCGACTTCATCGGCCGGGTCGACCACCAGGTCAAGGTGCGCGGCTTCCGCATCGAGCCGGGCGAGATCGAGGC
>DASSME010000384.1:0-2050 GCA_035689035.1 Longimicrobium sp.
CGAGAAGAGGCCTTCGCCGGCACGGAGACGGAGCGCGCTCCCGACCTGACGCTGGTGCTGCGCGACCGCGGCTTCATCTCCGTGCTCAACTCCGACCGGGTGCTGCGGCCCCGGCCGGCGGTGATGGGCACCCATCACCCCGAGGGCGTGTTCGTGGCCGCGGGCCCCGGCGTGCGCCGCGGGGCGCGGCTGGAGCCGCTGCGCATCGAGCAGGTGACGCCCCTGCTGCTGCACGCGCTGGGCATCCCCATCCCCGCCGACCTGGACGGCCGCTTCCCGGCGGCGGTGCTGGACGACGCCGCGCTGGCGGCGGACCCGCCGCGCGCCGGGCCGCCCACCCTTCCCCCCGATCCCTTCGCCGACGAGCGCGCGGCGCGGGTGGAGCCCGCGGACGAGGAGCAGGTGCTGGTGCGGCTGCAGGCGCTCGGGTACCTGGAGTGAGGGCGATGCCCCGGGCGCGGGTGGGCGGCGTGCACCTGCACTACGCGCAGACGGGGCGCGGCCCCGACGTGGTGATGGTGCACGGGCTGGGCGCCAACCTGGCGTTCTGGGGGCTGCGCATCGCCCCGCTGCTGGCGCGCGAGTTCCGCGTCACCACCTACGACCTCCGCGGCCACGGGCGGAGCGACGCGCCCCCCGCCGGCTACACCTGCGCCGACATGGCGGGCGACCTGCTGGGGCTGATGGAGCAGCTGGAGCTGGGCCCGGCGCACCTGGTGGGGCACAGCTTCGGCGGCGGGGTGGCGCTGCTGGCGGCGGTGCTGCGCCCGGACCGGGTGCGCACCCTGGTGCTGGCCGACGCCATCGTCCCCGGCCTGCGCGCCGGGGCCCGCCGCGGCACCGCCCGGCGCTGGCGCGCGGTGCGGCGGCGGCTGGAGGAACGGGGGATGGAGCTGCCGCCCACGGCCGGCCCCGGGAGCGCGGAGCTACTGGACCGCGTGGCCGACCCGGGGCTGCGCGCCGCGCGCGCCGGCGGCGGGGCGGGGCTCTTCGTCCCCTTCGGGCTGTGGAACGGCGCGCCGCGCGCCGCGCTGCAGTGGCGCGCGCTGCTGCGCGCCACCACCGCCGCGCGCGACTTCGCGGTCCCCGCCGGGCTGGACCGGGCACGGCTGGCGGAGGTGCGGCAGCCGGCGCTGGCGCTCTACGGCGCGCGCTCCCGCTACCTCCCCACCGGCCGGGCGCTGCGCCGCGCACTCCCCGCCTGCCGGGCGCGGCTGGTGCCGGGCGCGGGGCACTTCCACCCCATGCTCCAGCCCGGGGTGGTGGCGCGCGAGGTGAGGCGCTTCCTGCGCGCCGCCGAACGGCGGGGCACGGCGGCGCCGGAGGCGCCCGGAGCGGGCCACACGCCCAGCGGAGCGCCGGATGGGGACGGGGCTTGAGGCCAGCGACTTCGCCCGCATCGCGGAGAACGGGTTCGGCGACCCGCAGAACTCGTACGCCTTCTCCATGCACTGGTTCGAGGACGAGCTGTACGTGGGCACCGTGCGGAACATGCTGGCCATGATCAACTTCGCCCCGCCCCCGCACCCCACGCGGCTGGACCCCTGGCCGGTGCGTGCACCCCGCAACCTGTACGAGCTGGACCTGCACGCCCAGGTCTGGCGCTACCGCCCCGCCGACGGGCGCTGGGAGCGCTTCTACACCTCGCCCACCATCGCGCGCGACGACGCCGAGCCGGGCCCGCGCGACATCGGCTACCGCCACATGACGCTCTTCCAGGGCCCGCGCGACCCCGCCCCGGCGCTCTACATCTCCAGCGCCGCCTCCAACTCGCGCGGCTTGGGCGCGCACATCCTGCGCTACCGCGGGGCGGACCGGCCGGTCACCGCCTCGCGCCCGGTGCTGGGCGACCGCGAGGTGTCCACGCTGCGCACGCTGCGCGCCTTCCGCGACCGGCTGTACATGGCGCCCACGGGAAAGGGCCGCGCCTGGAACGCCTCCGGCTACCCCTGCGTCTACGAGACCCGCGACCCGCTGGCCGGCCGCTGGCGCGCGGTGAGCCCGCCCTTCTTCGGCGACGAGCGGAACGAGGCGCTGTACTGCATGGCCG
>DASSME010000385.1:0-21065 GCA_035689035.1 Longimicrobium sp.
GTAGGGGACAGGGGACAGGGGACAGGGGACAGGGGGCGGGGGACAGGGGACAGCGGGCGGGGGGCATGTCCGTCGCCTCGCATCCATCGTACTGGCGCATTCCCGCGGTCGCGCACCCGGCCGGCGCGGTCGCGTACTCCAGCAGCACGTATCTCTCGCACCGAAATCGGTCCGTGAACCCGACCGTCTTCATCATCGGCGACGAAGCCGACCAGGTGGCGCTGGTGACCGCGCAGCTGGAGCGCGGCCGCCGGTTCGTGACCAAGAGCTTCATGCGCGCGGACGAGGCGCTGGACGAGATCCGTGCCGATCCGCCCGACGCCGTGGTGTGCGACCTCTCCATGCCCGACCTGGACGGGATCGCCTTCACCGAGCGGCTGCGCGAGTTCGACCGCACGCTGCCGGTGATCATCGTCACCACGCGCGGCAAGGAGGCCGACGCGGAGCGCGCGCTGGAAGCCGGGGCAACGGATTTCGTCACGCGGCCGATCGAGCCCAAGGGGCTGGAGACGCGGCTCCGGCGCGCGCTGGAGGAGGTGCCCGCGCGCGAGCTGCTGTCGACGGTGGCGCAGATCAAGTTCGACCGCCACGGGATCGTCGGCAGCCACCCGCTGGTGCAGCAGGTGCGCGAGTTCGTGGACCAGGTGGCGCTGGTGCCGCAGGTGACCGCGCTCCTGCTGGGCGAGAGCGGGACGGGGAAGAACATGGTGGCGCGCGCCGTCCACGGCGCCAGCCAGCAGAGCGCCTACCGCTTCATGGAGGTGAACTGCGCCGCCCTCCCCGCCACCCTGCTCGAGGCCGAGCTGTTCGGCTACGAGAAGGGCGCCTTCACCGACGCGCGGCAGACCAAGAAGGGGCTGGTCGAGGTGGCGGACGGCGGGACGCTCTTCCTGGACGAGATCGGCTCGATGCCGCTGGAGCTGCAGGCCAAGCTCCTCACCTTCCTGGAGAGCCGCGTCTTCCGGCGCATCGGCAGCACCACCGAGCAGCGGGTGAGCCTGCGCGTGATCGCCGCCACCAACGTGGACCTGGCCGCCGAGGTGCGCGCCGGGAAGTTCCGCGAGGACCTGTACTACCGCCTGAACGTCGCCAGCCAGATCCTGCCGCCGCTGCGCCAGATCCGCAGCGACATCCCCTCCATCGCGCGGCACTTCGTGAAGCGCGCGGCCGAGTACTTCGCCAAGCCGGTCCCCGACATCGACTCCCTGGGCGCGCAGCGGCTGCAGCGCTACGACTGGCCAGGGAACGCGCGCGAGCTGCGCAACGTGATCGAGCGGGCGATGATCTTCTCGCGCACGGGGGTGCTGGAGATCCCCGAGCTCTCGGGGAGCGCCGGCCGCGCGGCCGAGGCGAACACGCTCCCCGTGCCGCGCGGGCTGACGCTGGAGGAGGTGGAGCGGATGTACATCGAGGCCACGCTGCGCGAGGTGGGCGGCAGCATCAACGACGCGGCGCGGCAGCTGGGCGTCTCGCGGAAAGTCCTCTGGCAGCGCCGCAAGCGCCACGGCCTCGCCGCGAGCTGACCGGCGGCGGAGCGGCGCGCTCGCGATCGGCGGATGGACGAAGGCCCGGCGGGAGGGATTCCGCCGGGCCTTCGTGCATCCGTGCATTCCCTGAATGAAGGTCACTGTGCCGGCGCCGGCTCACCGGCGGCTGAAGCCGCAGCAACAACGACGAAAAGCCTCGCAAACCGCGCGAGGCTCCACGGCGCGGATCAGCTGACGCGGATGTCGGCGGCCATGCTGCGGAAGCGGCCCTTGTACTCCGGGTCGACCGCGGCCGGGTAGCCGAGCACGCGCACCGCGTCGGGGCCGATGCACTGCGCGGCGACCTGGCCGAAGTCGCGGTAGGTGGCGGGGTCGGCCAGCCGCGCGGCGTCACGCTCGCCGAGCGCGGCGAGCGCCACCAGCACGTGGTCGGGGATCACGTCCGGATCGGCGGGGGGCGCGGCGCGGCCGCGGCCCAGCAGCTCCATCGCCCGGTCCCAGCGCGTGGGCGTGTCGTGCTGCGGGCGCTGCCGCATGGCGTAGTAGCGCACGCGGTTCAGGAACTTCTTCATGGCGCGCGGGGTGTCGCGCGTTTCGGCCACCCACGGGCCCCACGCCGCCAGCGCCTGCTTGAAGCGAGGCGAGTCGCGCACCACGGGGTCGGGGCGGCTGGCCAGGCGCCACACCGCCAGCCCGGCCACCGCCGCCAGCGCCAGCACCACCACGCTCCACGCCGTGCGCGGCGGCGGCTCCTCGCCGCGGATGCGCGCGGGGCGGGCTGCTTCGGCCTCGGCAGGCACGATGGCCGTGGCCGCGGCGGTGGGGGCGCCCTGTACCGTGTCGGCCGATGCGGCGGGTGCCGGGGTGCTGCCGGAGGTGAACGCGGTGGACACGCCACCCGCGGCATCCGCATCCACCCGCCCGCCCGGTCGCCGCGCCGCGGCCGGGAAGATCCACACCCCGGCCACGAAGGCCAGCACGGCCAGCGCGCCCACCTGCACCGGGGCGCGGTGGGCCCACGCCGCGCCGGCCGCGCGGCGCACGGGCCCGCGTGGCGGGAGCGCGAGGTGGCCGTTGGTGGAGAGGATCCCCACCACGCCCGTCTTGCTGGCGGGGACCGGCACCTCGATGTTCACCAGCTTCTCCAGGTACTGCACCGCGAACTCCTCGCGCCGCTCGCGGCCGTTCTCCTCCTCGGCATCCGCGCCGGGCGCGGCGGGCTCGTCCACCAGGTCCTCGGCTTCGCCCTTGAAGCCCAGCCCCACGCAGCGGATCACGCGCACCGGGTCCATCCCCATCACGATCACGCAGCGGCCCGAGGAGTAGAGGAAGTTGATCGACTCCAGCACCTCGAGCACCTGCTTGGGGCGGCAGCGGTCCAGGTCGTCCACGAAGATGACCAGGTCGCGCGGCTTGAGCGCCTCGGTCACCTCCTCGAACTCGCGCGAGAAGTGGTAGCGGAACCCCGCCTTGGCCTCCAGGTCGGCGATGCGGGGTGAGCCGGTGACGGCGGCCAGCAGCGACGCCGGCTTCACCCCGAACGCCCGCACGCTGCGCTCCAGCGTGGCGGCCACGGTCAGCGCGCCCAGCAGCGCCACCAGGATGGACGGCGCGTCGCCCTCGGGGTCCTGGTCTGGGAAGAACTTGCGCACCCGCGCTTCCACGCGCTCGCCCCAGGTATTGGTTTCGTTGCTGGGCTTGGCTGCCTCGGCGCCGGCGGCGGCCAGGGTGTGCACCAGCCGCGGCAGGCGCGACGGGTCGGCCGCCAGGTAGCCGGCGTAGAGGAAGAAAGCGGCGAGCGCCGCGATGGCAGCGGGGCGGAACTTCTTGACGCGCCCCCACAGCAGGCGCGCGCGGAAGGTGGTGCCCGCCCACGACATCCGCGGCGGAATGGCCTGCGCGCGCACGTTCTCGAGCAGCGCCGCCAGCAGCGACTCTTCGGTCTGGTGGTGCCAGGCGTTGAACCACACCGGGTGGAAGCCGTTGGCCTGCAGGTCGGCGCGGACCAGGTTCATCAGCGAGCTCTTGCCGCTCCCCCATTTTCCCGTCACCGCCAGCGTCAGAGGGGGATCGGTGGATTCGTTGCGCAGGAAGCGCGACACCGCCAGCGCGATCGGCTTCAGCCCCAGCGTGTCGGGGTCGGTGGGCGTCAGCGGCCGGTCCGAGACCAGCACCTCCTCCACGCTCTCCTCGGCGGGCGGCGGATCGTGCTTGAACGCCCAGTACACCAGCGCCGCGACCACCAGCCACGTCAGGTAGTACCACGGCGCCGGCCAGCGCGCGCCCTGGGTGACGCGAGCCCAGGTGCCGGGCCCGCGCAGGATGGTGGCGCCGCTCCCCACCGCCCACACCCGCCCCTCGCGCGCGGCCAAGGCCGTCAGGTCCATGTCCGTTCCCGTGGCCTCGCGCCGCCAGCGGACCCCGCCATTCACCGTGGAAAAGAGCTGGCCGTCGCGCCCGGCCACCCACCCCGTGTCGGCCGAGACGAAGCGCACGGCGGTCAGATCCACGTTCCGGTCGATCACGCCCTCGCGCCAGGTGCGGCCGGTGTCGGTGCTGGTGACCAGCTTTCCGTGCCGGCCCACGGCCCACACTCGCCCGCCGCGGGCGTCGATGGCCGCTAGGTCCCGTGTTTCGTATCGCGTGAACCACTGTGAGAACCCGGCCGAATCGAACTGCAGGGAGATCCCCGCGCGGGTGACGAGCCAGGCGTGCGAGTTGTCAGCCATCCGGATGCCAAGCGGGCCGCCCTCGATCAAAGAGACAGGGAGCGACCACGTCGCGCCTCCGTCCGTGGTGCGCTGGATCAGACCAAAATCGCCGACCGCCTCGCCCGTGTTGCCCGTGAAATCAACTGCCCAAAACCGACGAAGAACCTGCGGCACTGTGTCCCGAACAGGTTTTGCGGTGTCGGCCACGCTCAATGCAGCGGGGGAAGGGCGCTGTACTTCCGTCCAGGTAGCGCCGCCGTCCGTGGTGCGAACGATGGTCCCGCCGTCGCCGACCGCCACGGCTGCATCGGGCGACAAGGCGCGCACCGCCCGCAGTCCCCGAGACGTGCCGGTCGCTTGCAGGTACCAGGTGCGACCTCCATTATCGGTGCCCAGCACGGTGCCCGCGGACCCGACGGCCCAGCCGTGCTTGCGATCTGCGAAGTCCACAGCGCGCAACCCGTGCCGTCCCCCGGCTCGCAGCCGCCACGAGTTGCCGTCGTCGGCGGTGGTGAGCACGGTGCCTTGTTCGCCGACTGCCACGCCACGGCCGTTGTCGTCCAGTGCTGCGGCGCGCAGCACGCCAGCGCCCGGAACCGTGATGTGCGTTACGCTGCCGGAGGAGTCCGCCGCGTGCGCACTGCCGTCTTCCATCACCAGTACGCCACCCTGCGCTCGCCCCTGAAGAGACACGATGCCGGCGAACGGGCCCCGCACCTCGCGCCAACTGCGCCCGTCTGTGGTGAAGGCGTACAGGTGGCCGGTGCCGTCGGGTCTGTTCACCGCGGCCCAGAACACATTTGGATCAGAAAACGTGATGTGTGACACTTCATCCCATCTAACGCCGGGGATCGGCGTCGCGACCAAGCTCTGCGAGGTCACGCCAAGCGGGATTACGTGGATTGCCATGCCGTCGTTACGGATGACTTCCAGGAGGTCCAGCAAATTGTTGTCAAACCAGCGGAAGCCCAGCACTCGGTTACCGGAGCCGCGATAATCCAGGTACCGTGTCAACGTACGTCCACCGTCGGCGCTGACGATCACGGTCTGATCACTTGCAATGAAGATCGAGGTCGCGCTGATCCACACGTGTCGTAGCGGTTCCAGCCCGTGCAGCGCAATCCCCCAGTTCCGCCCTCCATCGGTGGTCTTGAGCACATCGCCAGACTCGGTAATGGCCCACCCGTGAGTGTCGTCGGCGAACGCGATACCGCGCACGGACCCGGTGTACTCCGCGAACGATCCGCTGGTGTTGCCGTTGTCCCGGTTCGTCGCCTGGGAGGTGCTGTCGGCGGCCAAGCCGAGCCCCCCGACGGACGGGTGTGCCTTCGTGGTGTCGGAGAGCGAACCGGCCGCGCCGGACTGGGCCTGCGGCAGATCCGCGGCCTTGCCTCCGCGCTGCGTCTGCTGGGCTGGTGCGCCGGACTGCGCGGACAGCTGCGCGGGGCCTGCGAAGCCGAGCAACCGTTGCAGCCCATTGGGTGCGGATGCGCGGAACGCCTTCTTCGTCGTGTCGGCCGTCAAGGTGTCGGCCGCCGCTGACGTATCGGGTGCGGTGGCCTGTGGCGCGGTTTGCTGCTGCACCGCCGGGCCGGACGTGCCGGTCCCGGCGCTCTGCTGGTCCGGTGCGAGCAGCCGGGAGCCACCGACCGGCCCCGTGACCGTCGCGCGGGTCCAGGTCACCCCGCCGTCGTCGCTCCACAGCAGCAGGCCGCCGTCGCCGCCGGCCCAGGCGCGCGAGCCACGCACGAACACCGCGCGCAGGTCGCCGTCGATGGCGGCGCGGCCGGCAAAGCGGTTGCTCTGCATCGGCGCGAACAGGCGCTCTATTCCGCGCGGCGAGCGGAACGGGTCGTCGGGGCCGCGCTGCAGGAAGGCCCGCGTGGTGCACGCCGCGGCCACGACGGCGGCCAGCGTGAGCTTTCCCGTGCGGCCGAATGCCCGCCGCGGACGCGCGTAGGAAGCAGAGGAAGACGGCGACGGGGAATCCGCGGAATTCTGCATCGGAGATAGCAGGGAGAGGAGACGAACGGGACTGCGAAGGGCGGGCAACGGCGGAGCCCCGGGGGAAACGAATGGGGCTCTGAAAGATGGACTGGATCTGACGGAGGTGCAAGCGGGAGGCGGGGAATGGCGGCAAGCCGTAGTGTCGACGACAATGGCCCGGCGGGATGCTTTCCGCCGGGCCATTCGCGGTCCATCGAGCCGATCAGTGGTGGTGCCCGCCTCCGAAGTCCCCGCTCGAGCTGTCGCCGTGGGACCCGTGGTCGTGCGAGGTGTGGTGGCCGCCGCCGTCCCACCCGCCGCTGTGGTGATGGTGCGACGTGTGGTGGTGATGCCCGCCTCCGGAATCCGCGCCGTGCCCATGCGACGCGTGGTGATGGTGATGCTGCCCCGCCTGGTTTCCGGAATCGTCCCTCCCGGGAGAGACGAGCCGCAGGGCCGCGAGGAGACCGTCGATCGAGCCATCTCCGTCGTGCGAGCTTCGAGCCTGAGCGGGATGGGATGCCGGCCCCGCCGACGAACGCCGGCGAGCCCACGACGGCTCCCGATTCGACGCGCTCACCGCGGCGCCCACGATCACGATCACGACCACCGCAACGATCAGAAGGAGCGTCAGCATCCGTGACTCCGTGTGCGGGTAAGGGGCGGACGCGGGTGGAGCATCCGCCTGCGCAAGCCGGGGGGAAGGCGGCGAGGCGAGGCACTGGTACGGTCGGGAGGAGCAAGTGGTTTCGAACGCCCCTGAAGCCATGTTCCCGAACGGGAACATTGCGCCTCCAAAGCCGGTCCGAGTCCCCGTTTTACGCAGCCGCGGGGGCCCGGAAAGGGGTACTTGGACGCTGTGGTGTCGGGGAGTCTCCGGACACGCGCGTGATAAGATGTTCCAACGGGGAACGAGGCGTGTTCCCGGATGGGAACGGACGGTGGGCCCGCCTCTTCGGCCGGTTGAGCCAAGTGGTTGCAGGAGGGTGGTTTGGCCGTGCCGAGAAGATGGGACGAAGATTGCAAAAACATAGGGGCGCGCGTCGCCGCGGCTCCCCGCCGCGGTGCGCACGCGAGTCCAGCCTCGGGCGCAAGCTGACGTGGCAGCCGCCACAAGTGCAGGTCCATCTCCCCGCGCCCGCGCTCCGTAGACCGTCCCTCCGCCCGCCCCCGGGAACCGCCCCTCCACCTACCCGCCTTCACCGGCGCCGTCCAAGCGGCGCCACGTCAGCTTTGGTGGGCAGGTGAGATCGTTTGGGGTCAGTTCAGGGTGGAGACGACGTAGGTGACGGCGGAGGGGCCGTTCGCCGCCTGGCGCGCCAGCCGCAGCCGCACCTCCCAGTCGCTCTCCGTGGCGCCGTTGGGCTGCGTACGCATCCCGTGGCCCCGCACGGCGCCGCGGACCGGCGGTTCCGCGCCGGAGGCGCGCACCACCTGCACCACGTGCGCCGCCCGCCCGCGCACCGACACCGGCGTGGTGACGTCGATCGTCCCTCGCGTGGCCGAAACGGTGCTCGTCCCCGCGGCCAGGCTGATCGGCTCGACCACGGTGGCCGAGGCGGTCATCGTGGCGCGCGCGGACTGGGCGGCGGTGGGCGTGGCGCGGGCCAGGATCAGCGCGGCGGCTGCGGCGAATGCGGGTGCGGCTCGTCTCATCGTCCGGCCGCTGGAGGCGAGACGCGAGCCAGCCGCGATGTCGTCCTAACCGCATCACTGGCAAGGACTTAGGATCATCCTTGCATCGAGTGGAGGCGTGGCGATGATGGACGGAGCGGAATCATCCCCACACGTAAGTCGTTGCGGAAGGGATACTTGCGGGATAGCGTACAGAAACGCGCCACCGCCGGGGGCGATCGCTGGAATCGGGAATGATGACGGGAGGGACGGGATGACGACCGAGGAGACGCTCCGGGGGGTGCTCGAGACGCAACGCGCGGCGTTCGCCCTCGGCGCGCCGGATTACCGGCGGCGGATGAATGCGCTCAAGTCGCTGCGCGACGGGCTGCACGCGCACCAGGACGAGCTGCTGCGCGCGGTGAGCGACGACTTCGGCGGGCGGGCGCACGAGGAGACGCTGCTGCTGGAACTGTTTCCGCTCTACGACCAGATCGGCCACGCGCGGAGGCACCTGAAGCGGTGGATGCGGCGGCGGAAGGTGCCCAGCGCGTGGTTCCTGCAGCCCAGCCGCGCCTTCTACCAGTACCAGCCGCTGGGCGTGGTCGGGGTGATCGGCGCGTGGAACTACCAGCTGCTGCTCACCATCGGGCCGATGATCGACGCGCTGGCGGCGGGGAACCACGTGATCGTGAAGCCCAGCGAGGTCACGCCGCGCTCGGCCGAGGTGCTGCGGAAGATCGTCACCGAGGCGTTCCCGCCGGAGTACGTCACCTGTGTCACCGGCGGCCCCGACGTGGCCGGCGCGCTCACCGCGCTCCCCTTCGACCACCTGTTCTTCACCGGCTCCACGCGCGTGGGGCAGCTGGTGATGCAGTCGGCGGCGGAGAACCTCACCCCCGTCACGCTGGAGCTGGGCGGCAAGTCACCGGCGATCATCCACGAGAGCTACCCGCTGCGCGTGGCGGCCGAGCGGATCATGATGGGGAAGCTGCTCAACGCGGGGCAGACGTGCGTGGCGCCCGACTACGTGCTCCTCCCCGCCGGCCGCGAGGCGGAGTGGGAGGCCGAAGCGCGGCGCGTCACGGCCTCGCTGTACCCGCGGCTGAGCGACAACGCGGATTACACGCGCATCGTCAGCGACCGCCACTTCCAGCGCCTGCGCGCCGCGGTGGACGACGCGGCGGCGAAGGGCGCGCGCGTGGTGGAGCTTCGTCCCGAGGGAGATGGACCGCCGTCCGACGGCGACCGGCTGATCCCGCCGACGCTCGTCTTTGGCCCGACGGACGAGATGGCGGTGATGCGGGAGGAGATCTTCGGCCCCGTGCTGCCGGTGGTGCCGTACCGCACGCTGGACCAGGCGATCGAGTACGTAAACGTGCGCCCGCGGCCGCTGGCCCTGTACTACTTCGACGGGAGCGGGCGCCGGGTGGACCAGGTGCTGGCGCGGACGCTCTCGGGCGGGGTGACGGTCAACGACTGCGTGTATCACCTGGGGCAGCACAACCTGCCCTTCGGCGGGGTGGGGCCCAGCGGGATGGGGCACTACCACGGATTCGACGGCTTCGTCACCTTCTCCAAGAAGCGCGGCGTGATGGTGCAGCGCCGCGTCGCGTCCACCGCCATCCTCCACGCGCCCTACAAGGGCCGCACCCGCACGCTGATCGAGGCGCTGCTCAAGATCGCGCTGCGGTGACGCCTGGATTTCTCACGCGGTAGAAGCCGGACCGGACGGCCGCGCCTACTTCCGCAGGTAGATCGACGGGATCTCGACGGTGGCGGCGCCGGGGGTGGCGGGGACGGTGAAGCGGATGGATGGCGGGTCGGTGGTGGCGCCCAGCGCGGCCAGAGAGCTGGCGGCCACGGTGAGCGTGTAGTCGCCGGCGGGGAGGCGGGTGACGTAGAACTCGCCGTCGCTGAAGGTGACCGCGCGGCGCGGCTCCGTGGCGCCGTCGCGGCGGATCTCCACGGTGATGCCGCCGAGCGCGCCCTGCCGCCCGCGCCAGCGCACGTGCCCCGCCGCCTCGCGCGTGCGCACCAGCGGCAGGTCCATGCGCGTGTAGGCGTTGGGCGTGGGGCGCAGCAGGTACTCGGGGTCGCGCGGGGCCACGTCCGTCACCGTCAGGCTCAGCGTGTCCACGCCCAGCGGCAGCACCGCGTACGGCAGCAGCCCCCAGGCGTGGTACTCGCCCGCCTCGCCCGAGCGGGCGCGCTCGCCGCCCACGGTCACGGGGACGTCGGCGGCGGGCTGCTCGCCGGCGTCCATCACCCCGTTGCCGTTCTCGTCGTAGAACACGCGTCCCGCCACGCCGCCGCGGCCCATGGTCTCGAAGGGGCTGGCCACCACGCCCCCGCCGCCGAACGCCACGCCGCCCCCCGCGCTCACGAAGGCGCCGTGCCGCGCGCCCTGGCTGTACGCGTTGGTCTGCACGTAGGCGCTGCGGGTGCGGGTGATGATCCCGATCGCCAGCTCCGGCTGGTGCGCCTGGCCGTTCCACCCCGCGGTGACGGTCACGTTGGCCCGGTCGCGCGGCCGGAAGACGGCGCCCAGCGTGGCCGTCTGCAGCCCGTCGCCGGGCGACCAGTCCACCCGCGAGGTGAGGTTCAGGTCCGGGAACATCCGCAGCCGGTCGCGCGGGACGAAGAAGTGCGCCTGCACGGTGGCCACGCTGGCCGCCTGGAACCCCGTCTCGTACGCGCCGGTCAGCTGCAGCCGGCGATACCCCGACGTCGCCGACACCTGCCACGCGTCCATCCCGCCCGGCGTCTGCCCGCGCGTCCGCAGCGCCACCCCCAGCAGCTGCCCGCGCCCGGGAAGGCCGACCTTGACCGTCCCCCCCAGCTCGGTGAACCACTCGGGGGCGGTGAGGGTGCTGAACCCCTCCTGCCGCTTCCACCCACCCGCCGCGCGCCATCCGCCGTACTTGCCGTAGCGCTGCAGCTCCACGTGCACGAAGCTCCCGGCGCGGGCGCGGATCTCCGTCCGCAGCGCCGGCGCGGGGTTCCACGCGACGATGCCGTACGGGTGCGTCTCGGCCGCGCTGTCGCGCCGCGCGGTGTGGTCCACCCCGGCGCCTACCGTCAACGTGCGCGAGACGCCGCGGCGCAGGTCCGCGTAGGCGAAGGCCGAGCAGTCGCCGCTCCCGGTGCGGCAGGCGCCGGCGCCGGCGAAGTAGCGCCACTCGCCCGGCGGCACCTGGACGGCGGGGACCAGGAAGGTGAGCTCCTCGATCCGCTCCTGCCCGGCGGGGCCGATCAGCCGGACGCGCACCGGCGTGGTCCCGTAGCCGATCGGCGTGGGGATCGGCTCCTGCGTGCCGCGCGTGGAGACGCCCACCAGGTACTCGCCCTGGTACACCTCGTACTCCCACCCGGCGGGGACCACGGGGCGGATCAGCGCCTGGCCGAAGAAGCGCGGCATGTACACCGGCTCGTTGGTCACCGCCACGCCGAAGAACGGCCGCGTGATCAGCCCGTCGCTCAGCACGTCGCCCAGCTGCACGCGGCGGACGATGGACGAGCGGGGGAAGGCGCGGTCGTAGGTGCCGTACGGGTCCAGCAGCCGCACGCCTCCGCTGTCGAACGCCGCGGTGCCGCCGCCCTCGATCGATCCGCCCATCAGCGCCGCCCCCAGCGCCCCCCGCCCCCGCCCGCGGAACTGCCCGTCGGTCCAATCCCCCGAGACGCCCCAGCCCGCCGTCCATCCGCCGCTGCGCGCCGGATACGCCACGTCCGGCTCGGCCGCCACGCGCAGCGCCCCGCCGCCCGCGCGCAGGTCGCCCTCGCGCCGCGCCGCGTCCTGCGTGCGCCGCACGGCGGGAAAGTCGGTCCGCCCGCCCAGCAGGATGCTCACGTTCTCCCAGTCCACCGAGACCTCGGCGGCCAGGACGCGGCCCAGCGCGGCGGGGGAAAGGAAGACCTCGCGCTCGCGGCGCACCCACTCGGCCGCGGGGACGGTGAAGGCGGCGCGCCCCGAGGTGACCACGCGCGTCGACAGCTCCACCCGCGTGCTCCAGGCGCCGGGCGGCCAGGTGAGCGCCACGGTGTCGCCGTGGTCCTCGATCGGGACCTGCAGGTAGTCGAGCACGGCGCGCAGCGGCACCAGCGGCTGGCCGCGCGGGTCC
The DNA here is from genome assembly GCA_035689035.1 of Longimicrobium sp. GTDB lineage: Bacteria > Gemmatimonadota > Gemmatimonadetes > Longimicrobiales > Longimicrobiaceae > Longimicrobium. The sequence goes on from DASSME010000385.1 coordinate 11,923, forward strand.
AGCAGCACCGAGACGGTGCGGCTCTCGGGGATGGCGGTCAGGCGGAGCTCGAAGAGGCCCTCTTCCTGGGCCGCGGCGGGGCGGGGGAGGAGGATGGCGGAGAACAGGACCAGCAGGAGGGCGAGGGCTCGCCCGGGGCGGGGCATGACGGCGCTCAGCCGATCACCGAGACGGTGATGACGATCGGCGCCGAGTAGGTGCCGGGCTTGAGCGACCCGGCCGGCACGGAGAGCTGCCCGCCCACGTACACGTCGGCGGCGAACACGTGGTTCTGCGGCGTGTTGTTGGGCAGGTCGATCACCAGCGGCGAGGCCGCCGAGGTGTACGACGAGGGATTGAAGTTGGTGTCCTGCACGGCGCAGACCCCGGCGGTGCCGACGGTCTGGTTCCAGACGCAGAGCCAGCCGTACTGCGTGCCGTTGAAGCTCACCGGGAGGGTGGCGGTGCCGTTGGCGAGCTGCGTGGGAAGGGTGAAGCGCACGCCGTAGCGCACCGTCTTGGCCATGTTCCCGAAGCGCGCGCCCGCCGCCCACGTCCCCACCGGGTAGGTGGGCCGCGCGGGAACGGAGATCACCTGCGACGGGCCTACGTTGCCGAAGTACAGGTCGCGGGTGGTGGTGAGCAGGATCGGCGGCGGGGCGACCAGCACGCTGGCGGTGACGGTGGCCTTCCACTGCGGCGGAGTGGCCTGGGCGGCGGCGCGCGCGGCCACGCCCGGCGCCGCCAACAGCAGCACCGGGAGGAGGATGGCCGAAAGCGCGCCGCGAAGCCTCATGGAACGGGCACCCGCTGGTCGATGGGGGCGGCGGGAAGGGCGCCGCCGGGGGGCAGGTCCTCGCGCTCGGTGTCGATGTGGATCCGAACGGAGAACGGGCCGTTCGCGCCGGCGGGGACCGGGAAGGTGAGCCGCCGCCGCATGGTGCGGTACACCGCGATGTCGTCGTAGAGCGTGGAAACCACGTTGCCGCCCGCGTCCAGCAGCTCGGAGCGCATGCGGCCCAGGTACGCCGCGTTGCCGCCGCGGGTGAAGTCGGTCTGCAGCTGCACGCCGTCCGCCGTCCTGCGCGCGGTGGCGGACGTCAGGTTGACGCTGGTGCTGACGCTCCCCTTCCGGTAGTTGGCGGCCATCACCAGCGTGGTCTGCACGTTCAGCTGGAGGCGGACGTCGCCCTGCGTCTGCTCGATCGGCGGCTGCCCGCCCTTCGACGAGATCAGCACGCGAGCCCAGTACTCGCCGTCCGCCAGCTCCGCCGGCGCCTCGACCAGGACGCGCACGATCTGGCGCTGGCCGGGCTGCAGCAGCAGGCGGCGCGGGAAGGCGCGCATCCACGCCATCGCGCTCGGCTCGCCGGCCGCGGGCTCCCTGGTGGTCGGCACGCCCACGTTCCCCGCCGAGTCGGCCTGGGGGTAGCCGTAGGCGAAGTCGACGGTGATCTCTTCGGGGAGCGTGCCCGGGTTGTACAGCGTGAGCACCCCGGTGCGCGTGCGGCTGTCGATGTAGAGCGCCGTGGGGCTCACCGACACCGCGTGCGCGCGCCCCACCGTGCCGGCGAGGATCGCCAGCGCGGCCACGAGCGCCCGCCCGAAGGGGATCATCCTGGTTCGACCGCGTACCGCCATCGGATAAAAGTCCCGGGTGCTGGGTGCTGAGTGCTGAGTGCCAGGTGCTGAGTGCCAGGTGCTGAGTCTTTGGTGCCGGTGCCGAGTGGGATTTCGAGATCCCCAGCACTCAGCACTCAGCACCCAGCACTCCGCACCGCCGTTACGTCGCCGAGTTCGCGACGACCACGTTGACCGTGATCGCCGCCTCGTACGCCCCCGGCGCCTGGCGCGGCCCCGGTTCGGCCGAACCTCCGAGCCACACCGTGGCGCCGCCCGAGCCGGGGGGGATGCTGAACGACACCGGCGCCTGCGGATCGAACACCAGGCTGGCGCCCGACCGCGGAAAGGTGACCCGCCCGTCCGCGGGGCCGAAGCGGAGCGGAAGAAGCGCGCCGCCAGCCCCGGCCGTGAGCCCCGCCGGGAGCTCGAAGGCCACGGTCACCTGCCCCGTGCCCACCAGCTCGATGCTGGCGCGGTGGCTGCCGTCCAGCGGGCTCACCACCGTGGGGATCCCCGACGACAGGGTGCCGAAGCGCAGCCCCTGCACCGGAAGCACCGAGACCGTGCCCTGCGCCAGGGCGGGGCACGGTCCGGCGAGAAGGGCCAGGAGCGCGGCGAGCCGCCACGCACCCGGCCCGCGGCGAAGCGCGGAACCAGCCCACCGCCTCGCCATGGCCGCGATCAGTTGGTCGCGGTGAAGGTGAAGTCGACGTCACCCGTGAAGGTGCCCACGCCCGACGCGGCGTTGCCGGTCACGGTGCCGCCCACCAGCACGTAGGTGCTCTGCACGGTCCCCGGGGTGGACGCGTTGAACGAGAAGCTGGCGCAGCTGGCCACCGAGGTGCCGGTGCCGCCGCTGCTGCTGGCGGTGGCGCAGTTCGCCGCGAAGCCCAGGGTCTGGCCGCTGGTGCTGTTGGTCAGCACGGTCGGGACCGTGGCGGTCACGTTCACGTTGGAGTTGTGGCCCACCTGGATCTGGCCCAGGCCGGCGGTGGTCAGCCCCGAAAGCGAGGCCTGGCTGCCGCCGCTCGACGCGAGCGTGCTGCTGGCGCCCATGGCCAGGGTGCCGAACTTGAGCTGGTGCGTGGTGGCCGCGGTGAGGCTGGCCTGCACGGTGGCGCTGGCGGTCACGGTGGCGCTGGCGGTCTGCGCGCTGGCGAGGGCCGGCACGGCGGCGCACGCCAGCACGGCGAGGCCCAGGGCGAGCTTCTTCATGGTCTTGCTCCTCAAGGGGGTGTTGTGAAGGGGAGGTACGCTGCGTGTGTGCAGGTTCGGATGTGCACGGGCAGTCGGCGCTGATGGGTGGCAACGCACGTGCCCTCTGCGCGATGTACGGAAATCGAGCGGTGACAAGAATTTATACGGGCTCCGGTTTTATGTCCATCGGTTTCGTGTTCCCGTTCGGGAACCTGCTCTGTTCCCTGATGGGAACAAATCACCCCTGGAGACCCGTTGTGGCGGCTCGCGGGTGCCACCCGGCCGGGTAGCAGGTGACGAATTGCAAGACGCCGCCGCACTCTGCAACACCCGGCGATTCGTGTCGAGCCTTCGTAAATGCTTATGGTCGCGACGAATGCGACGCGGCCTCGGTTCGCCGTCGCGGCACGCGGGGCGGGCCTGGCGGCGGGCAGAACGGGCGCGAACGGGGGCGAAGATGGCGGGTCGGGTGTTTCCCGCCCCCGGCCTCGTCGGCATGGCGTCGGCAGCCGGTGGTCACCCGCGGGATCGGAAAGCCAGAGGGACCAGGGGCCTCGTGGCTCCCCTGGTCCCTCGTCGGTTGGTGCCCGATGAGGATGCTGGTCAGACCTCGCGCAGGGCGGCGACGAAGGCCTCGTTCTCGGCAACGGTGTTGTAGAAATGGGGCGAGACGCGGACGTAGCCGGCGCGGTGGTCCACGATGATGCCGCGGAGCGCCAGCCGCTGCACGGCGCCGGGCGCGTCGGGGTGGCGCACCAGGATGATGCCGGAGCGGTGCGCGGCGTCGGCGGCGGTCTTCAGCTCGAACCCGGCGTCCTTCAGCCGCGCGACCAGGTCTTCGGTCAGCGCCCGGATCCGCTCGTAGATGCGCGAAGGGCCCGCTTCGGCGAAGATGTCGAGCCCGCCGAGCGCCGTGTAGAGGGTGGGGATGGCGGGCGTGCCCAGCGAGAAGCGGCCGGCGTCGTCGCGGTATTCGAACTCGTCGGTGCGGAAGGCCCACTGGTCGGCCGCGCCGAACCACGAGGTGACCGTGGGCCGCAGCTGGGCGATCGTTTCCTCGCGCACCCACAGGAAGGCCAGCCCCGGCCCGCCCAGCAGCCACTTGAGCGGGCCGGCCACGTACACGTCGGCGCCGATCTCGCGCGGGTTCGCGTCGAGCTGTCCGGCGGCCTGGTAGCCGTCCACCACGAAGAGCGCCCCGGCGCGGCGCGCGGCCTCGCGGACGGCGGACAGGTCCTGGACGTAGCCGGTGCCGAAGAACACGTGGCTGGTGGCGACCACCGCGGTGCGCTCGTCCACGTATTCGGCCCAGCGGGCCGGGTCCACCCCCACGCCGTCGTCGCTGGGCACGCGCACCACCTCGATGCCGGGGCGCGCGAGCCACTGGTAGACCAGGGTGGGAAAGTCCAGCTCGGCGACCACCACCTTGTTGCGGCGAGTATAGTCGACCGACGAGGCGACCGCGGCCACGGCGGCCGAGACGCTGGGGCAGAGCGCCACCTCGTTGCGGCGCGCGTGCCACAGCCAGGCCACGCGGTCCAGCACGTCGTTGATGCGGCCGGCCCAGAGCTCGTACCAGGCGCTGGCGCCCAGGGTGTTCCAGAGCGCCTGGTATTCGCCCAGGTACCCCATCGAGCGCATGGAGAGCGCGCCCAGCGAGCAGGAATTGAGGTAGGTGCGCGTCTGCAGGATGGGGAACTCGCGGCGCCAGGCCTCGAGCTCGGGGTGCGGGATGCTCATGCCTCCACCTCGTCGGCGCCGCCGGTCAGCTCCTGGGGCGCGCCCTGGCTTTCCGCGGCGCGGGCGTTGAGCTCGTCGAGCGTGTCCACCGCGCGGCGCAGGTGGGGGATCACGATCGACCCGCCCACCACCAGCCCCACGCTGAACGCCTCGAAGAACTCGTCGTCGCCCACGCCTTCTTCCTTGCAGCGGACGACGTGGTAGGTGATGCAGTCGTCGCAGCGCAGCACCATGCTGGCGACCAGGCCCAGCAGCTCCTTGGTCTTCGCGTCGAGGGCGCCGGCCTCGTAGGTGCGTCCGTCCAGCGCGAAGAAGCGCTTGATCTCCAGGTTGCCGGCTTCCAGGATGCGCTCGTTCATGCGCTCGCGGAAGCGGCGGAACTCCTCCAGGCGATTGGCCATCGCTCGCGTGCTCCACGGGTTCGGGGGAGCGCGCAACCTGTCGTGCCGACTTCCCTGCGTCAAGCGTCTGGAACAGCGAATCTCACGCAGAGGCAGCAGAGAAACAGAGGGAGCAGAGAACTGCTGAAGCCTTGTGGCTGCCTCAGCTTATCTCCTCAGCCGGAAGTCGAATTTCCCGATTGTACCGGGACCTGATCCGAAGCAGACACGGAGGGCTCGTCAAGAATAGACCGTGCACCGGGAGCGTGGGTGTTCACAATGCGGCATAGCCCGTCTTTCAAGAGGGGCGCACCGAAGTTGATGACGAGTCCGATCGGCAGGTTCAGCAGCCTGAGATACGACAGAACCTGACGCGCATGCACTCTGGTGAGCTGTTCGACGGCCTTCAACTCAACCACCACCTCATCCTCGACGAGCAAGTCCACCCGAAATCCCTCGTCGAACCGGATTCCGTCGATTTCGATCGCCGCCGGTTTCTGCCGCTCCACTCGAAACCCTGCTTCCTGGAGCATACGAGCGAAGATGGCCTCGTAAACGGATTCGAGAAGGCCTGGGCCAAGCCGATTATGCAACGCGTAAGCGACATTGATGATGCGCCCGGTCAACTCGTTGATGCGGTGCATGTGCGGAAAGGGATGAGGGTAGACGACGTGAACAGCTTGAAAGCGCCCTAACGTATACTTTACGCATCCCGAGCGGAAGGGCGGCGGAACGGGAGCAGCCGATTGGACGAATGCAGGCGCATGCACGAGCAGCCCGTTTCCTTCTGACCGCACGAGCCCCGTCCTTCGATGATCGTCCCTGCGTCTCGCACCGCCTCTTCCGACGCGAGCGAAGTTCTCTGCTACCTCTGCTTCTCTGCTTCCTCTGCGTGCTCAAAACTGCCCGGTCTTGTGTTCCGATGTCCTCGCGCGGTGGACTCTGTGCGGCACTGTCGACATCTTCAAACACCCGTCCCCGCCCGCAGAGCATTCCGTGACGACAACGACGCGAAGCTTCGCCGAAAGAGTGGCGCACGACCGCATCCCCGTGCTGGACGGGGTGCGGGCGGTGGCGATCGTCACGGTGGTGGCGTCGCACCTGCCGGCGGGGCCCGCGCGGCTGGTGCCGGGCGACCTGGGGGTGACGCTCTTCTTCGTGTTGAGCGGGTTCCTGATCACCTGGCTGCTGCTGAAGGAGCGCGACGCCACGGGTGGCATCTCGTTCCGCGCCTTCCTGCTGCGCCGCGCGCTGCGGATCGCCCCCGCGTACTGCGCGTTCCTGGCGGTGTGGTACGCGGGCTACTCGCTGCTGGGCCATCCGCCGCGCCCCTGGCAGGTCGTGGCGGGCGTCACCTACACGGTCGATTACGTGCAGGCGATCGGCGGGCACTCCATCCGCGGCCTGGGGCACGCCTGGTCGCTGGCGGTGGAGGAGCAGTTCTACCTCCTCTGGCCGCCGCTGCTGGCGCTGCTCCTTGCCCGCGGCGGGCGGCGCCGCGCCGCGGTGGCGCTCGGCGCGCTGGTGGTGGCGGTGTTCGCGTGGCGAAGCTGGCTGGTGCTGGCGCACGTCGCGCCGCTCTCGTACGCCTACGACGCCTTCGACACGCGGTTCGACGCGCTGGCCGTGGGATGCCTGGTAGCCGTCGTCTCGCGGTCCGCGCGCTTCGGGCGGCTGGCGGCGGCGCTGGCGCGCTGGACGTGGCTCCCGCTGGTCCCCGTGGCGCTGCTGGTGGCGTGGCACGCCGTCGCGCCGCTGGCGGTGCGCTACGGGCCGGGATTCACGCTCGACGCGGTGCTGTTGGGCGTGCTGCTCGTGCAGGCCGTGATGCTGGGCGAGCGCCGGGCGTGGCGGGTGCTTTCGTGGCGCCCGGCGCGCTTCGTCGGCCGGATCTCGTACCCGCTCTACCTCTACCACCCCGGCGCGCTCGCGCTCGCGGCGAGCCTCGGCGGGCTGCCGGTCGTGGTGCGGGTCGCGCTGGGGCTGGCGGCGAGCGCGGCGGCGGCGTGCGCCTCGTGGTACCTGGTCGAGACGCCGTTCCTGCGCCTGAAGGAGCGCCTGCCTCGCCGCGCCGGACGGCCGCACACCCTTCCGCCGGCGCCGGTCTCTCCCGCGCCGCTCCCCGCGGCTTCTCCTGCCGACCCGGATACACCGTCGTTCGATCACACGGCTGAAGACGTCATGATACATAGCAGCCGAGAAGAACGGAGCAGTGGGAGAACCGTACGATCGGTTGCGGTTCTCCGCTGCTCCGCTGCCCTCCGCTGCTCCGTGTGACCCATCCGCCCAGCCGGTACGACGACCGGGTTCCAGGATCGCCGGGAAGCGGAATCTACGCGGGTTCGTCCATCGATTCTGCCGGAGCGCCGCGCGGGGGCTCGAAAAAATGCCGCTTTTCCGTTAGATTGCAGGATGATCTCCGTATCCAACCTCGAGAAATCGTTCGGCGACCGCGTCCTCTTCCAGGATGCCGCCTTTCAGCTCAACCCGGGCGAGCGCTACGGCATCGTGGGCGCCAACGGCTCGGGAAAAACCACGCTGCTCCGCATCCTGGCCGGCGACACCGAGGCCACCCGCGGCACCGTCTCCATCCCCAAGAGCGCCCGCGTGGGCGTGCTGCGGCAGGACCAGTTCCTGTACGAGGACGAGGAAGTGCTGGGCGTGGCGCTGATGGGGCACCCCGAGCTGTGGGACGCGATCGTCGAAAAGGACAAGCTGCTCGCCAACGCGCACGAGGAGTTCGACTACGAGCGCTTCAGCGAGCTGGAAGAAACGGTGCAGCGGCTGGACGGCTACACCGCCGAGGCGCGCGCGGCCACCATCCTCGAGGGGCTGGGCATCCCCGCCGAGCAGCACCGCAAGCCGCTGAGCACGCTCTCCGGCGGCTTCAAGCTGCGCGTCCTGCTGGCGCAGGTGCTGGCCGGCACCCCCGACGTGCTGCTCCTCGACGAGCCCACCAACCACCTGGACATCCTCTCCATCCGCTGGCTGGAGAAGTTCCTGCACGACTACGAGGGGCCGGTGGCGGTGATCAGCCACGACCACCGCTTCCTCGACAACGTGGCCACCCACATCATCGACGTCGACTACCAGACGGCCACGCTGTACCACGGCAACTACAGCGACTTCCTGGTCCAGAAGGTGGAGGACCGCGAGCGCAAGGAGAAGGAGATCGAGGGGCGGCAGAAGGAGATCGCGCACCACCAGAAGTTCGTCGACAAGTTCAAGGCCAAGGCGAGCAAGGCCCGCCAGGCGCAGAGCAAGCTCAAGATGATCGAGCGCAAGGTCGACGAGCTCGAGGAGCTCCCCGGCAGCTCGCGCCGCTACCCCAAGTTCCGCTTCGTGCAGAAGCGCCCCAGCGGCAAGGAGGTGCTCAAGGTCACCGGCATCGAGAAGAGCTTCGGCGACCGGCGGGTGCTGCCCGGCGTCACCCTGTCGGTGAACCGCGGCGACCGCATGGTGATCATGGGGCCCAACGGGATCGGCAAGTCCACCCTGCTCAAGATCGTCATGGGCGAGCTCGACGCCGACCGCGGCGGGGTGGAGTGGGGGTACGAGACGCACCCCGGCTACTTCGCGCAGGACCACCACGAGGAGCTGGGCGACGGCGAGGGCACGGCCGAGAAGTGGCTGTGGGGCTTCTGCGCGGCGCGCGACCGCGGCTTCGTGCGCGCGCACCTGGGGCTGATGCTGTTCAGCGGCGACGACGGCGAGAAGAAGCTTTCCGCGCTCAGCGGCGGCGAGGCGGCGCGGCTGGTGTTCGCGCGGCTGGCGCTGGAGCAGCCCAACGTCCTGGTCCTCGACGAGCCCACCAACCACCTGGACCTGGAATCGATCGAGGCGCTGGTGGCGGCGCTGCAGAACTACGAGGGCACGCTCATCCTGGTCTCGCACGACCGCTGGTTCGTGAGCCAGCTGGCCACGCGCGTGGTGGAGATCGGCAAGGGCGGGATCCGCGACTACCACGGCACCTACGAGGAGTACGTGCACGCCTGCGGCGACGACCACCTGGACGCCGACGAGGTCGTCCTCAAGGCCCGGCGCGAGGAGAAGAAGGGGAAGAAGCGCGAGCCGGCCGGCGTCTGACTCCCTCCTCGCCGGTCGTAGCTCGCTGGATCGGGCGGTGAACACCGGAAAGCCGCTTCGCAGCGCGCGAGGCGGCTTTCTCGCCGCTCCGGTGGATCCTGGCCGCCGGGCGAATGAATTCGCGGCAACAACCACACG
>DASSME010000386.1:0-40413 GCA_035689035.1 Longimicrobium sp.
CAGCGACGGCCGCGCGTGAAAGCTCTTCGGGCGAGGCCCAGAACGCCGCGTTCACGGCCTCTTGCACTTCGACCGTCTGCATGCGGCGCACGAGTTCATCGAATTCCTGGGTCAACAGGTTGAGGTCAGGTGAGTTGAGCCCGGTCAATGCCTTGTACCGGTCGACCGGCATCACGACCGCCTGGGTCGCATTGTGCTTCGTGATCAACACCGTGCCATCGCGCGCGACGAGATCCAGCAAACGCCCGAATCCGTTCTGCGCCTCGGTGGAGGTCATGTAGACTGTGGGCCCGCCCGGTGCCGCACCTGTGCTGCTCATGCCGAATGGCAGCTCCAGCAGGAGTTCTCGGAAGCGGTCCCGTAGAGCGGGGTCAGCAAGCATCTCTCCAATCAACCGGATAGCCAGACTGGAGGATGTACCCTCTTCGCGAGCCTGCTGCGCGGTTTCCAGGTGAGTTTCTGACATAACGAATTCCCCCACGTTGGTGTGTTTTAGGTATTTTAGCTAAACCTGCGCCGCCGGTCAATGTTGCATGTGGCAGTCTGACGATTTTCGTTGCGCTGCAACAGGGTGGGGCCTATCGTTGCCTTCTGCTGTTTCCGTCCGTCACCCACCGACCGGAGGGGCGCGTGCGCATCGGGATCATCGACCTGCTCGGCAAGGAACCGCCCACCAACGGCTATTCGCGGCTGATGCGCGCGAACAACACCAGCATCATGCCCCAGGTGGTCGGCGTCTGGTGCAAGGAGGAGGGGCACCAGGTGCACATGGCCTACTACTCGGGTCCCGAGCTGCTGGCCGGCGGGCTTCCCGACGAGCTGGACCTGGTGTTCATCAACGCCTTCTCGCAGGCGGCCATGCTGGCGTACGCCTTCAGCGCCATGTACCGCCACGCCGGCGTGGTCACCGTGCTGGGCGGGCCGCACGCACGCAGCTATCCCGAGGACGCGCGCAAGTACTTCGATTACGTGGTGGGCTTCTGCGACCGCGCGCTGATCGCCGACCTGCTGCGCACCGCCGCGCCGCAGAAGCCGCTGGGGGCGTACATCTCCGCCGCCGGCCAGCCTGCCAGCCTGCCCGGGCTGCGCCAGCGCTGGGAGTTCCTGAAGCCGGCGATGGAACGGGCGCGGGTGCTCAAGCTGGTGCCGTTCCTGGGGAGCCTGGGGTGCCCGTACAAGTGCAGCTTCTGCATCGATTCCACCGTGGCCTACCAGCCGCTGGAGTTCGAGGGGCTGAAGGACGACCTGCGCTTCTTCCAGGAATTGAAGCTGCCGCGCTCGGTGGCAGTGTGGCACGACCCCAACTTCGGCATTCGCTTCGACGAGTACCTGGACGCGATCGAGGAGGTGGTGCCGCCGGGGTCGGTGACCTTCGTGGCCGAGACCTCGCTCTCGCTGCTGAAGGAGGACAACCTCAAGCGGCTGAAGAAGAACGGCTTCAAGGCGATCGCCCCGGGGATCGAGAGCTGGTTCGACATCGGCGACAAGAGCCGGATGCGCAGCACGCGGGGGCTGGAGAAGGTGAAGGCGGTGGCCGAGCAGGCCAACCTGGTGAACGAGTACGTCCCCTACACGCAGTGCAACCTGATCTTCGGGCTGGATGCGGACGAAGGGGCGGAGCCGTTCGAGCTGACGAAGCAGTTCATCGACCTGGCGCCCGGCGTGTACCCGCACTTCGCACTCCTTTCGGCGTTCGGGCGCAACGCGGTGCTGAACCTGGACTACCAGAAGTCGGGCCGCGTGCTGCCGGTTCCCTTCCATTTCCTGGACCTGGTGCAGTGCATGAACGTGCGGCCGAAGAACTACAGCTGGACCGAGTTCTACGACCACGTGATCGACACCTTCGACTACTCCTTCTCGCCGCGCGCGCTGATGAAGCGGCTGTCGAAGAACCGCCGCAGCTACATCTGCTGGGAACAGCTCTTCCGCGGCTGGTCGAGCGAGCGGCGCAACCGGATGGCGTATCACATCAAGATGCGCCGCTGGCTCGAGGACCCCGGCTTCCGCGCCTTCTTCGAGGGCGAGACGCGCGAGGTGCCGTACGTCCTCAGCGAGCAGATCCGCCGCCACCTGGGCCCGCTTGCGAAGTGGCTCCCCGACGAGGCGCTGAAGCACGATCCGGACGCGTACCTGCACTCGGGGATCATGCAGCAGCTGCCGGTGATTCCCTCGCCGCAGCCCGCCGTCGCGGCGCACTAGCCGAAACTCGTCCGCGCGCCGATCGGCGGCGCTTTGGGCACGTAAACACGAAGGCACGGAGAACCGTCCTCGCTTCTCCGTGCCTTCGTATCTCCAGGGAACCCGCTGTTTCATACAAATCCGGTTCAGCACTTGTCCCATCGATGAAAACTGGACGACGTCATCCTGAGGCCGACCACGCCACAACTGTCAGCATTGTATCGTCTTGCCGGCCGAAGGATCTATGGACGGGGCTCGGAACCGAACATTCGAAGTGCAAGTCCTCTCAGCTCGTCCACGCAGCCGCTGGCCCGCGTGCACAATGCTCCTGGTGTGCGCGGTTCCCCGATCGAGCCGTTCGTCGTTCGGCTGCCCTGCCGCGCGTGGTCGCATGCCGCACGCGAACCTCCCCGGGTGCGCGCGCCCGGAAATCCGCGTGGGCGCGGTAATCTCAACTGCGTCATCGGGTGGAGCTCGCCTCGGCCTGGTTGGCGATCCGAGGGTGTCCATTTTCAAAAATTTCGATCACTCAGCTCATTCTGAGCCTGCAGCCGCGAATCGCCGGCGCCAGCGTGGGCAATGTGCCGCTGAATGCCCGGTTGATGCGATGGATATCACACCGTCATCGAGAACAAAATCCACAGGGCCGCGGAGAACAGCCGTCGTTCTCCGTGGCCCTGTGAACCCTGTGTTCTCGCGAGAAGCAGTTCAGCTGGATCCGGTTACGGCTGCGTCACCTCCGCGGGGACGACGGGGGGGACGGGGCCGGTGAACACGTTCACCGACAGCTTCCCGGTCTTCACGTTCGCCGTGGCCGCGTCCTTCAGCAGGCGCGTGGAGTTCACGTCGGCGGTCTCGGCCTGGCGCATGGCGTGGCCGTCGTCCAGCTGGTCGCGGCTCATGCCGTCGGCGGCGTGCGTGGAGGCCTGCACCACCTCCAGGTGCGTGCCGTCGGTGGGGATGGTGTCGCTCCAGGTGCCCAGGCACAGCACCTTCTCGGTGTGCTGCGGGCACCCGCCGCCGCTGGGCGGCGTCACCACCGTCTCCTGCGCGTCGCCGAAGTTGGCCACGCGGTAGTCGTTCACCTGCGTGACCAGCGCCTGGATCGCCGCCTCGCTCTGTTCGTCGAGCGTCTGCTGCGTGTTCCCCACGATGAAGCGCAGCGCCTGCTGCTCGAAGCCGGGGCGGATCGGCAGGTACAGCCGCGCCCAGCTGGCGTTCACGAAGTCTGCCGCGTCCTTGGTGTAGTCACGCATCGGCCGGGTGGACCACCAGCCCGGGTACAGGACGAACGAGGCCGACTCCCACTCGAACAGGGTGCGCCACGACTCGATCATCCACGCCGCGCTGCGCTGCGCCTCGGGGATCAGCGTGGCCACCGCGCGGTCCAGCAGCTCCGAGAGCACGCTCACCGACTGCAGCTGCGCCTCGCGCCAGTCCTCGGCGGCGCGCAGCGCCTGGGCGCGGGCGGCCTTGCGCAGGTCGTACACCTTCTCGCGCCAGGCGTCCATCGCCTCGAGCCACGCCTGGTACGCCTGCTGGTACGCCTCGTCGGCCGAGCTCCCCTGGGGGATGAAGCGCCCCTCCATCTTCAGGATGATCTCGTGGTCGTCGAACCACATCGAGTCGCACCCCACGTGCACCCGCAGCACCAGCGCGTCGCCGGTGTTCCCCACCTCGCCCACGGGGTAGATCCCGCGGTAGTCGCCGTGGTAGTGGTCGATGATGTCCGGCGACACTTGCGCCAGCCGGGCCACGCTGTCCTTCACGTACTGCGCGTCGCCGTCCCAGGTGAAGCCCGGCGGGATGGTGAGGCGCAGGTCGTAGTTGGCGCTCATGTCGTGCTGCGGCCACCCCCACTGGTCGGCCTCCTTCGGGTCGCTCTGGAAGAGCTGCGCGGGCTCCTCGGCGGGGGGCACCGGCGGGGTGGGCTGCGGCGGCAGCTCGGGCTCGGCGGCCTGCAGGATGGCGTTGTAGCCGGCCTGCAGGCGCCCGAAGAAGCCGGCGGCCGGGTCGGAGATGAAGGGCGACCAGGCCAGTCGCGCGCCGGTGCGCTCGCGCGCGAAGTCGAGCCGCTGCATCACCTTGAAGTAGCGCAGGTCGATCGGCGTGTAGCGGTTGGGGTTGCGCAGCGTGCGGCGCGAGGTGCTCTCGAAGCGCTGCTCGGTGGCGACGCGGAAGGTGGTCTTGTGCTGGGCGCGGTACTTGGCGGACACCTTGCGCGAGGCGGTGGAGGTGTCCTTCACCGAGCGGCGCCGGGTGTTGGCGTCGGCGTCCGTCACGGTGGACGAGTAGCTGGGGGTGACGCCCACGGTCACGCCCTCGTAGGTGCCGCTCACGCTCCCGCTGATGGCGAAGCTTTCCTGGCTGGTGTGGTTCTGCTGCCGGTCCAGCCCGTCTTCCACCGAGGTGGAGAGGGTCGACGCCAGCTCCAGGTCCATCTGCTGCTCGGTCTCGTTCTGCTCCTCGTAGGTGACTTCGCGCTTGCTGAAGGTGCGCTGCTCCACCACCAGCTCCTCGCCCGGCGCCAGCGAGAGCGAGGTCAGGTGCTCGCCCAGCACGAAGCCGGCGGGGCGGATGCGGGTGCGGTCCAGGAAGAGGATGCCGATGTCGCTCTGCAGCAGGTCGGTCATCTGGTCGGCCGGGGTCGACACCACGCCGGTGCTCCCCAGCGTGGCGCGGGCCACCTGCTTTTCGCGCCGGGCCAGGGTGCGGGCCATCCGGGCCGGGGCGGGCGCCGCGTCGGCCGCGGCGAGCGCGGCCTTGGCGGCCTCGCCCAGCCCGGCCTGCTCGAGGATGCCGGCCAGCGTGTCGCGCCCCAGCGCGTCACGGTAGCTGCGCAGCATGTACTGCTGGTACCGGGTGAGCGCCGGCTGCTGGGCGGTGCCGAGCAGGAGCGGGACGAAGTAGCGGGACTGCACGATGCGGTCGGCCGCATCGGCGGTGAACTGGAGGATGGCGGGGTCGAGCGCCGCCTCGATCGGCTTCTGCATGGTTCGGTTCTCCACGGAATGTAGGGTTCTCGGGCCGTCGCCGGCCCGCGAATCGGGTTGGGTACAACGGGGCGTCGAAGGCGCCCCCGGGGTGGCGCGCCGCCCGGGGTGGGCGGCGCGCCGGGACTTCAGGGTTCAGCCGCGGGCGGTGGGTGCCACCAGCGCCTTGCGCGCGTCCAGGAGCACGGCGGCCAGCGCCGGGCCGTCGCGCCCCGCCGCGGGGCCGCCCCGGGCCAGCTGCGCGGCCGCGGCGCCCATCAGCTCGGCCAGGATCACCACCACCTCGGCCACTTCCAGCACCTCCCACGCGGCCAGCAGGAGCGCGCCGATGGCGGCCGCCGCGGCGGCGAGCGCGGCCACGATCTCGGGAAGGAAGAAGATCGCGAGCACGATCAGCACGATCACCACCACGATCACGATCGCCGCGGCCGGGATCTCCCACTCCTCGTCGGGCGCGGGCGCCGGCGCGGGGGCGGGGCGCAGCGGGATCACCTTGCCGCCGCCTCCTCCTTCTCCGCCGCCCTCGCCGCTCCCCGATCCGCCGCCCTTCCCCTTGCCCATGCGGCGCAGGATCTCGCCCAGGATCCAGGCCAGCTCGGGCCAGGCCTGGTCGCGCGCGTTTTCCTCGCCGGGGCGCAGCGTGCGGTACACGTCGTACAGGATCACGCCGGGAAGCTCCGGGTCGTGAAAGACCACGGCGATCAGCGAACCGGTGGGGTTGAGCGGCAGGGTGATCGGCTCCAGCGGCCAGTGCCCCTCCAGCAGGGCGCCGGGGGTGTCGCAGCGGCCGGGAGCGTACGGGGCCACCGGGGCGGTTTTCCCCGCCATGGCGCCCATGGCCAGGTTGAAGCACGCCTGGTAGTGCCACACCTGCACCACGGCCGCCTGCGCCCACGAGCGGGGCTTCAGCTCGAACACGCGGTTGGCGGTCATGTCCACGATGTCGGCGCGCAGCAGCGAGCGCGGCGCGAAGCGCAGCGACTCGTCCAGGATGCGCAGCCGGTCGTCGGTCTCGTGGTCGATGAGCGGGCGGGGGAGGTGCTCCGAGAACTGCGAGAGCTCGTAGCTGCGCCCGCCGGAGCGCACGGTGCGGTCGGCCACCACCACGTTCCCGGGGTGCGTGGTGAAGTAGATGTCCTGGACGCGCTGGTGGATCTGCATCCCCAGCAGCCCCCACGAGGGGATGCTGACCAGCCCGGGGATCACGGGCGCGGGCGTCGTTTCCACCAGGAACGCCGTCTGCAGCCGCTGGCGGATCACGTCCCACCCCGGCGTGCAGGGGATCTGCCCCCACTGCGGGTACGTCACCCGCGGCCGGCGGGTGGCGCCGCGCGGCCCCTTCTGCCACTCCAGCACCTCGCGCACGCGGATCTCGTATTCGCCGCGCCGCCCCAGCTCCTTCAGGATCTCCAGCTCGCGGTCGGTGGGGAGCGAGACCTGGTCGAGGAGGATCTCCTCGAGCGGCGGCTCGGGCTCGGGCGCCGGAGGATCGCCGCCGGGGCCGCCGGGGCCGGGCGGAACGGTGGTAGCGGCCAGGATCGGCGCCCCGAAGCGCCCCATGGCGCCGCGCGCCGCCTCGATCACCGCCGCCAGCCCGGGCGAACCGCCGGCGAGCGGCGCGCCCACCAGCACCCGCGACAGGAACTCTTCCACGCTGGCGCCCTTGCCGTAGCGCTCCACGCCGTGGCTGAGCGCCGCGGCGGCGGCCGCGATCACCGCCTGCTGCATCCCCGGCGTGAGCCCCGCCGCCAGCGGGAGCCCGGAGAGCAGCCCCTGTCCCACCGCGCGCAGCAGCTGCCGCTCGCGCTCCGCGGCGTCCTCGTCCGCCCGCGGGTCCACCCGGCACTGCCCGATCGGGGGCATCGCCGCGCCGCCCGCGCTCCACCAGGAGCGCGGCTCGTTCGTCGTCGTTCCCATATGCCTGCAAACGTGATGATTTCGCGTCTCGTACGTCCGAAGCCGAGCGGAGGGCCGCCGCCGCGGACGTGGGATCAGCGGCGGCGGGTGTGCTCACCGCCACGCGGTCCACCACCGTGGCAAGGGTGCCGCCAGCCCGCTCTCATGCCGTGCCGAGCCGCGGGCTGCGAATGCAAGCGGTTGTCGTTTCTACAGATGGCTCACCGGAGACGTGGGCTGAAACTTTTCGGACCCCGCCCGGATTGGGGCCCGCGCGCCGCGGCCCGTGGCGTGTGCGTCTCACCAGCCGCGCCGCTCCCTTAATCATCCGCTCAGCATCCGCGGGCTTGCTCGTGCGCGACGAGCACGGACCGGCGGCGTCCAGGGTGATGGACCGGCCGGGCGCGGCGGGTTGTGACGGCGCAGCCGCGCCGCGTAGCTTCGTGCGCGCGAGGGCGTCATCCTCCGTCCCCATCCATCCCCGCCGACCCCTGCATGCGATCGCCTCCCGCGGCCCGTACACCCGTCCATCATCATCCCGGCACCGGCCGGCCTCGTGACACCGCCGCGGACTTCCAACGCGGCGCCGGGCGCGTGCTGCTGGTTGCGGCCGGGACGTGCGACGTGGTGCTGGCGGCGTTGCTGGGCTTGTTCCCCGCGACGCTGTTCGGCTGGCTGGGGATGGGGGTCCCGGGAAAGCCAGGCGTCTGGCGGTTGATCGCGGTGGTGGTGGGGATGTTCGGGCTGCTGTACCTGCACGCCGCGCGGAGGGAACGGGCGCGGCCGATCCTGGCGGCGGGGTTGGCGGGGAAGGTGTTCGCGCTGGCTGCGTGGCTGACGGCCGCGCATCACGATCGCGAGATCGCGCGGATGTTTCCGCTGGTCGCGCTGAGCTCGCTGGTGTGGTGGGTCCCGTTCGCTGCGCGGGTGCTGGCGGGGACGCGGATCGCCGGCCGCGTGCGCGCGGCGACGCCGTGGGTGTGTGCCGGCCTGCACGGCGCGGCCGGGTTCGCGATGGCGCTGGTGCTGCGCGGCGGCACCGAGGCCGAGCCGTCGCCGGCGGCGCGGATGGCGTACGTGGCGGCGCACGCGGCGGCGTGGCGCGCCGGGTTCGCGGTGTGGATGGCGGCGGGGATGAGCGTGCTGGCGCTGTACGCGTGGTGGGCGTCCGCCCTGCCGCGCGCGCGCCTGGCCGTGGCGGCCGTCGTGATCGCGGGCGCCGGGCTGGCGTGCGACCTGGCGGGTGAGTCGCTTTACGCCGGCTGGCTCCCGCTGCTGACGGGTGATGCGGCGGCGTTCGACTACCTGCAGCGCGTGGGAACGGTGCTCACGTCGGTGTTCGCCAACGGCTTCTACACCCTCGCGGGGATCGTCCTGACGCTGGGCACGCCCGGACTGCCGCGCCGGGTGCGCACGCTGGCCTGGGTGGTGTGGGCGGCGGGGATCGCGCTCAGCGTCTGCGCGGCGATCGGGTGGGCGACGGGGCTGGTGGCCACGTCGGGCGTGCTCTTCCCCGCGCTCGTGCTGGTCGCGCTGCTCCTGCCGCGCGCGCTGCGATGACGCGGGTGATCGTGCTGGGCGGCACCGGCTTCTTCGGCGCCGCGGCGGTGGCCGCGCTGCGCGAGGCCGGGTTGCCTGCGATGACCGCGGCGCGCCACGACGCCGACCTGCGGGTGGATGTGCGGGACCGCGAAGCGCTGCGCCGGGCGTTGCGTCCCGGCGACGTGGTGCTCGACGCGGCGGGCCCGTTCCAGGCGCGCGACACGGCGCTCGCCGAGGCCGCGATCGACGTCGGCTTCGACGTGGTGGACATCGCGGATGCGTCCGCCTACGTCGCCCGGGTGCTCGCGCTGGCCGATCGCGCCGCGGCGGCGGGTGTGCGCATCCTCCCCGCGTGCAGCACCGCGTCCGCCGTGTCGCACGCGATGATCGCGTGGAGCGGGGTCCCGGCGCCCGTGCGGCTGACCGCGTTCCTGGTGCCGACGCCGCGCCACACCGCCGTCTCGGCGACCGCGTCGTCGCTCCTGTCCACCGTCGGCGCGCCCGTGGCGGTGCTGCGAGATGGTAGGATGCGGATGGAGCGCGGGTTCGGGGCGTCGCGGCGGTGGGACGGAGGCACCCCGCTGGGGCGGCGCCGCGGATGGCTCTTCGACACGCCGGACGGGCTCCTCCTCCCCCGCTCGCATCCGACGCTGAAGTCGGCCGAAGCGTACGTCGACCCGAACGTCCCCGGTCTGGCGGCGGTGCTCAGGCTCGCCGGGCGGTCGCCATCGCTTCGCGCGGCGATGCGGCGGGCGATGCCGGCGGCGCTCCCGCTGGTGCGGCGGCTGGGCGGCACCCGCGGCGGCTTCGGCTGCGAGGTGGAGGGCGCGGACGGCCGCACGGCCCGGCTGGTCTTATCCGCGCCGCGTGATGCGTATCGCCTGGCCGTGATCCCTGCCGTGCTCGCCGTCCGCGCGCTCGCCGCCGGGCGCGTGCCGCACACCGGCGTCCTCGCGCCGCACCAGCAGGTGGACGCGGACGAGCTGCTGGCCGAGTTGGAACGCCGCGGCTTCGCGCTCCATCGATCGGATTAGGGCGGCACTCCTCATCTGGTGGACGCGGAGCAGCGGAGGAGCGCGAAGACAGACGGAGAACCCCGGTGTATCTCCGCCTGACTCCGCGCCCTCCGCTGCTCGGCGTTCACATCCGGCACGCTCGCGGAGCTCAGCCGCGGCTGGGAGGCGTCGCCAGATCCTCGTCGCGCGCAAGCCGCACGTCCGCGGCGGAGAGGGTGCGCAAGGCCACCGTTTCTCCCGACCGCGCAACGAACTCGACCTCGAACGCCTCGGGTGAGTAGAGGTGAACGACCGCGCCGACGTCGCCGGCGCGCAGCCCCGCGTCCGGCAGATCCCGCAGGAGGACCACGGCGTCGAGTCCACAGACGGGTTTCTTCATCGTGCATCTCCGGTAAAATGCGGTGACGAACCGCGGAAAATCCTGCGCTGCCCACCTCCGCCGGGCAAAGCCCAGAGCAGCGAAGAAATACGCCTTCGAGCATCCCACCGGATGGTAGGGGTTGAGCAGGTAATCGCGAACCTTCACGGGGTCGACGAAGGCGCGCTCAGCATTCGGCAACTTCATGCGGCCACCACCGCCGCGTTGGCGCTGACGCGGTCGAGCGAGCGGTACTGGATCGCCTCGCTCACGTGCGCCGTGGTGATGTCGGCGCTGCCGTCCAGGTCGGCGATGGTGCGGGCGATCTTCAGCACGCGGTGATAGGCGCGGGCGCTCAGGCCCAGCCGGGTGATGGCCGTGCGCAGCAGCGCGTCGCCGCCCTCGCCGATGGCGCAATGCTCGCGCAGGTCGCGCGCGGTCATGTGCGCGTTGGCGTGCGCGTCCGCCCGCTCCGCGAAGCGCGCGCGCTGCACCTCGCGGGCGCGGGCCACGCGCTCGCGGATCGCGTCGCTCGGCTCGCCCTTCCGCTTGTCGGACAGCTCCTGGTAGCGCACCGCCGGCACCTCCACGTGCAGGTCGATTCGGTCCAGCAGCGGGCCCGAAACGCGCCCCAGGTAACGCTGCACCGCCTGGGGCGCGCAGGTGCACCGCCGCTGGAAGTCGCCGTGGTGCCCACACGGGCAGGGGTTCATCGCCGCGACCAGCATGAAGCGCGACGGGTAGGTGAGCGACACCGCGGCGCGGCTGAGCGTCACCTTCGCGTCCTCGATAGGCTGCCTGAGAACTTCGAGGACGTTGCGGCGGAACTCCGCGAGCTCGTCGAGGAAGAGCACGCCGTGGTGCGCCAGCGACACCTCGCCCGGGCGCGGGTGCGATCCACCGCCGATCAGCCCCGCGTCGGAGATGGTGGTGTGCGGGTTCCGGAAGGGGCGCGTGGCCACCAGCGGCCGGTCGCCGCCCAGCAGCCCGGCCACCGAGTGGATCTTGGTGGTCTCCAGCGCCTCGTTGAAGGTGAGCGGTGGAAGGATGCTGGGAAGGCGCTGCGCCAGCATCGTCTTCCCCGAGCCGGGCGGGCCCACCATCAGGATGTTGTGCGCCCCCGCCGCGGCCACCTCCAGCGCGCGCTTCACGTGCTCCTGCCCCTTCACGTCGGCGAAGTCGTGCTCGGGCGCGCTGGCCTGGCGAAAGAGCGCCTCGCGGTCCACGCTGACGCGCCGCAGCTCGCCGTCGCCCTCCAGGAAGCGCACCACGTCCATCAGCGAGGTGGCGGCGCGCACCTCCAGCTCGCCCACCACCGCCGCCTCGCCGGTGTTGTGCTCGGGGAGGATGATGCCGCGGAACCCCGCGTCGCGCGCGGCGATGGCCAGCGGCAGCGCGCCGCGCACCGGCCGCAGCGCCCCGTCCAGCCCCAGCTCGCCCACCATCAGGTAGTGCGGGAGGAGGTCGATCGAGCGCATCTGGACCGCGCCCGCCAGCATCCCCACCGCCAGCGGCAGGTCGAACGCCGTTCCGCTCTTGGGGATGTCGGCCGGGGCCAGGTTGAGCGTGTACCGCCGCGGCGGAAGCGCGTAGCCGCTGTTCATGATCGCGGCCTGCACGCGTTCCTTGGCCTCCTTCACCGCGCCCTGCGGCAGGCCCACGAGGTAGAAGGCGGGAAGGCCGCTGGACACGTCGGCTTCGAGCGTGACCAGGTAGGCGTCGATGCCGAGCACTGCGCCGGCGGTGACACGAGCGAGCACGGGTGTGCACTCCGGGTGACCGTAGAGGTGAACATGGAACACGCGAGGTCCGTACGGTAGCGGCCCGAGAATCCGCTAGCAATGTCTTTTTTGTACAGCGCCGGAAATGCGCCAGCGCCCGAACACCGCGTGCACAGCGGTGGCGCGACGGGCGCGGCCCGGCCTCGATGCGCTTGATGGATCAGGGGATAGGGTCTGGACGCAGCCGATCGCCGCACTGGATCCGGTCCTCGACTCGATACCGAACGCCTCGACACCGGCACGCGTGGAGACACAGTACGACCCGCAATCGTAGCGGTACCTGCGCGGTACGATGATGCAAACCGATGGCATCAAGATCATTGACGAAGGGAGGACCGGCGACGTATGTTCCAAACTGCTACGCCAACGGTATCAGTTCTCTCCGTCTCCTTCCCCAGATCCAGACCAATGACACCCTCCGCCCCACCGAACCCGTCCGACACGAACCACCTTCGACCGTCCCGCGCGCGGCGGCGCACGTGGACCACCGCGCTCACCGCGGCCGCGGCGATCGCGCTCGCCGGAGCCTTCACGCCCGCGGCGGGGCAGGGCCCCTCGGCCCCGAGCGCGCCGGCGTGCGACAGCACCACCGCGATCACCACGGCGTACGGCAAGCTGTGCGGGATCACCGACACCGTGACCGTGGGCACGCAGCAGGTGAAGACGCGGGCGTGGCTGGGAATTCCGTACGCGAAGGCCCCGGTCGGGGCCAACCGCTGGCAGCCGCCGGTGGACACCTCGTTCGTGGCGCTGCAGGCGACCCAGCGCGGCCCCAAGTGCGTGCAGGATTCGGCGTCGTACACCCGCACCATCAGCGGGAACGACACCACCATCAAGTCCACCACCATCGTGGTCGGCTCGGAGGGGTGCCTGTACCTCAACGTGTGGGCGCCGCCGGGCACCACGGGCAGCAGCGCGCTGCCGGTGATGGTGTTCATCCACGGCGGCGCGTTCGTCACCGGCACCGGCGCGTCGCCGCTGTACCGCGGCGCGTATATGGCGGCCAGGGGGAACGTGGTGATCGTGACCATCAACTACCGCCTGGGGCCGTTCGGCTTCCTCTCGGCGCCCAACGCGCGCGGAGGGCTCTCCTTCGGGGGGAACCAGGGGCTGCTGGACCAGCAGAAGGCGCTGCAGTGGGTGCAGCGCGCCATCGCCCCGTTCGGCGGCGACCCGGGCAAGGTGACCCTCTTCGGCGAGAGCGCGGGGGCGATGTCGGTGGGGCTGCACCTGTTCTCGGTGCCGACGAGCACGGGGCTGTTCCGCGCGGCCATCATGGAGAGCAACCCGATGGGCGTGCAGTACAAGAACACGGCGCGCGCCGACAGCGACGGCACCTCGTTCCTCAACACCCTGTGCGTGCGGGCGGCCGGCACCTGCACCCTCTACCGCGACAGCTGGGCGCAGCGGGTCGACGCGGCCACGGTGATGGCCGCCAACGGCGACTACCTGAAGCTGGGCGACATCGCGCGCGTCAGCAAAGGCGGGCTCACCGAGGCGCTGCCGTGGACGCCGGTGGTGGACGGCGCGGTGGTGACCGGCGAGCCGTACCGCGGCTACGCGGCGGGGACCACGGCCAAGCCGTTCATCTTCGGGATGAACCGCGACGAGGGGGTGTACTTCGCCGCCGCGGCGCAGAAGGGCGGGGGGGTGATCCTGGACCCCACGGTGTTCCGCGACATCGTCCGCTCGCTCTTCGACGTGCCGGGCGACACCACCAACCAGCACCGCATCATGAGCACCGCCGACACCAGCGGCTCGGCGGTTACGCTTCCCTACAACCCGGCCGGGCACGCGTCGATCGCGAACCTGGACACCACGGCGTCGGCGATGGCGCAGCTGATCACCGACTACGCCTTCAACTGCGGCAACCTGGTGGCGGCCAACGTGGCCGACACGTCCACGGCGGCCAGGATCAGCAACGCGGCCGCCAGCCTGCCGGTGTACGCGTACCGCTTCGAGCAGCACCCCTTCTTCAACCTGTACGCCGGGGTGACGGCGTGCACCCCGGGTGCCGACACCTTCAACATCTGCCACGCCTACGAGCTGCCGTACGTGTTCCACAGCCTCGCCTGGGCCCAGGCGCAGAACTGGAACACCGCGCAGCCCACCCCGGCCGACGCCGCCGTGTCGGACGCGATGGTGACCGCGTGGACGGCGTTCGCGGCCAACCCCGGCCAGGCCCCGGCGCAGGGGTGGCAGGCGTACACGCCGGGCGGCGCGACCTACCTCTTCGGCGGCAGCGGCGGCGGGCAGATGCAGGGCGGGCTGGCGAACGGGGCCAACTGCAGCGCGCTCTGGAGCACGCTCCCGCCGCTGAACGGCACCACCGTGAAGGGCGGCACGGCATCGGCGAGCCTGCCGTAACCCCGGATCGATAACCCGGGTCCCTCCGCCTCGATGGCGGGGGCTCATCAAAAAACGGCGGGGCCGGCAGATGCATCTGCCGGCCCCGCCGTCCTTCCCCTCGATGCCCGCGGACCGCTCACCGCCGGGGCGCGACGCACTCCAGCACGTCGTCCGGCTGAAGCTCCAGGTACTCGAAGCTCAACTCGAAGTCCTGGCCTTCGTCCACGGCGTCGACCTCGTGGCCCAGGCGGCGCAGGTGTGTGGGCCGGCCGTAGTACACCTGCACGCCGTCGCGGAACACGCGCAACTCGGCGCGGCGCTTCAGCGTGCCCTGGGTGACCATGCAGATCGCGAAGGTCTCCAGGCCGCGCGTCAGCATCCGCCGCACCTCGGCCGTCCCGAGCTCCACGTACGGCGGGTCGGGCGCGGGCGTGCCGTCCACCCGCGCGCGAAGGTCTTCCACCGTCTGGTAGATGGTGACGTAGTGCTGGATCTCCACCCGCTCGGCGTCGGCGGCCGACCGGGCGGATGGCGTGGGGCGCGTGTGGAACCCGATCACCATCGCCCCCTCGGCGGCGGCGAGGCGCACGTCGTCGTCGTCGATCGCCCCGACTCCCTGGTGGATCACGCGGACGCGGCCGGGGAATTCAGCCTCCAGCGAGTCCAGGATGGCCTGCACCGCTCCGTCCACGTCCGCCTTGATCACCAGGTTCAGCATCGCCCCTCCGTCGGGTTTCGCCGGGTTTGGTTACGAGTTGCGGCCCGGGCCGCGCCGCGAGAGCGCCAGGTCCACGCTGGCCGCGCCGCTGCCGGCGATCATCACGATCAGCGCCAGGCCGATGGCCAGCAGGTGGTACTCGAAGCCCTCGCCCTTCTGGTTGCCGCCCCAGTTCATGAAGAAGCCGTTGGCGGCGTGCACAAGGAAAGTAGCGACCAGCATGTTCACCGCCACCCCGAAGGCGCCCACGCGGCCCAGGAAGCCCAGGATCAGCGCCAGCGCGCCCAGGCTTTCGGCCAGGATCGCCAGCACGGCGAGCGGATACGGCACGTGCATCCCCTGGGTCATGAACCCGATGAACCCGTTCCATCCGGGCCCGCCGAACATCCCGAACAGCTTCTGCAGCCCGTGCGGAAGGATCACCAGCCCCAGCACCAGGCGCGCGATGGCCGGCGCCCAGTCGTTGCGGGTTTGGATCAAGCGTCGCAGCATCGTCGTTTCTCCGTGTGTGGGAACGCCGGCGGTCCCGGCGTGCGCGCCGCGTTGCGCGGCGATGGAATCGTTCGCTCCACGCCCTCTCGGGAGTGGGAACAGAAGTTTGCATGCGAAGCATCGGGGACGGCGGCACCGTCGCCGCTGGTCCCGCGTCACCGTCACTCCCCTGCGTCGCTCCGCGTTGCGGCGCGGACCTGGTCGAGCAGCGAGAGCAGCGCGGTCGTCTCCGCCTCGCCCAGCACGCCCATCACGCGCTGGTTGGCGGCGTGGACGGCGGGGTCCAGCCGGTCCAGCAGCGCGGCCCCGGCGTCGGTCAGGTAGGCGATCACCTGGCGGCGGTCGGGGCGGCAGCGCTCGCGGCGCACGTAGCCTGTTTCCTCGAGCTTGTCGAGGAGGCGGGTGATGGAGGCGCCCTCCTCGATCATCCGGTCGCGGATGCTGAGCGTGGGCATGCCGGACTTTCCCGCGCCGCGCAGGATGCGCAGCACGTTGTACTGCGCCACGCTCACGCCCTCGGGCTCGATCACCCGCGCCATCGCGCGTGCCACCACGCTGGCCGTGCGCATCAGCGTGACGGCGGCCTCCTCGGCGCGCGAGCGGAACGGCACCCGCTGGCGGATCTCGGCCTGCACGCTCCCCGGCCGCACCCCGGCGGCAGTTTCATCACTGCTCATGGGTGAGTAGTATACGAGAAGATTGTTTGCATGGCAAGTATTGGAGATTCATCTTACTCGGTCTAGCAGCGGGGCGACTGGAAGTCGCGGCAACAAGGGCACGAAGTCCGCCTGCGCGGACTGCAGGTAGGAATTGGCGCTGGAGCCGGGCATCCGGGCTCCCACGGGCTTCGTTTAGCTGGGGATGGGTTCGACGATCCAGCGTTCGATCTCATCGGCCCCGCAGTGGGTGCGG
The DNA here is from genome assembly GCA_035689035.1 of Longimicrobium sp. Lineage (GTDB taxonomy): Bacteria > Gemmatimonadota > Gemmatimonadetes > Longimicrobiales > Longimicrobiaceae > Longimicrobium. The sequence continues at coordinate 16,236 of DASSME010000386.1, forward strand.
AGGAGGGAGGAGAGCATCTCCATCGCCCGCTGCAGGTCGCCGCGGCTGGTGACGCCGAAGATCACGGCGATCACCTCGCCCGTCCCGGCGGTGACGCTGGTGCGGCGCGAGTCGCTGGTGGGGCTGCCGAAGGGGCCCTCGGCGTCGGCCAGCACGGGGAGCGCCTCCAGGTTCAGCTGCTCCTTGCCGATCCCGTCGTAGGCCTCGCCCGCGGCGCCGCGGCGCAGGGTGACCGGCGGGCGGAGCCGGGCCACGTCGTACAGGCCGATCGGCATCAGCGTGCGCAGCGAGACCAGGTTGATCACGTCCACCACGTTGTGGATGCGGTACAGTTCCTTGCCCGCGCGCGAGCGGCGCAGCAGCGCCTCGGGCGAGCCGCGGTAGCGCGACGGGTCCTTCCCCAGCCGCCGGTACAGCTCGCGCGTGGCGGCCACCGGGGGGCGCGCGGAGGGCTCGGCCGGGTCCGCCGCCGCATCGGCCGCGGCCGCCCGCATCTCGGCCCACAGCGCCTCGCTCCCCGGCGCGGTGCGCACCCCGGCCTGGACGCACCCCAGCGCCATCTCCGGCGCCGCCTCCGCCACCCGCGGATCGATCCCGATCTCGATCATCATCCCCAACGCTGCTGGTCGTTCCCCGTGAGCGCGCCGGCGCTTCCCGCGCGGGAGTAGTGTAGCCGCCGCCGCGGGTTCGATTCAACCCGCCAGACCGCCTCGGCCGTGCCGCCGCGCCGCCATCCGTTTCCGCCCGCGGGGGAAATCCCGGCGGCCGCGATCGTGCCGCGGCCTGTGTTTGACACGCCCCGCGGCGCGGTCTATGTTCCCCGCGCCCGGGGCGCTTTTACAGGCGCGGGGTCATCAAAACGAACCGAATCCAGAACGGATCATGGACAAGATTACGGTGGTCGGGGCAGGGAACGTGGGCGCCACCGCCGCACAGCGCGTGGCCGAGAAGGAGCTGGCCCGCCAGGTGGTGCTGATCGACGTGGTCGAGGGGGTCCCGCAGGGGAAGGGGCTCGACCAGTGGCAGTCGGCGCCGATCGAGGGCTTCGACAGCCGCGTGATCGGCAGCAACGGCTACGAGGAGAGCGCCGGGAGCGGCATCTACATCGTCACCGCCGGGATCGCCCGCAAGCCGGGGATGAGCCGTGACGACCTGCTCAACACCAACGCCGGCATCGTCCGCCAGGTCAGCGAGAACATCGCCCGGGTGAGCCCCGACGCCATCATCATCATGGTCAGCAACCCGCTGGACGTGATGTGCTACGTGGCGATGAAGGCCAGCGGCTTCCCCCGCGAGCGCGTGGTCGGCATGGCCGGCGTGCTCGACACGGCCCGCTACCGCGCCTTCCTGGCGACGGAGATCGGCGTGAGCGTGGAAGACATCCAGGCCATGGTGCTGGGCGGCCACGGCGACACCATGGTGCCGCTGATCAGCTACACCACCGTCTCCGGCATCCCCATCACGCAGCTCATCGACCGCGACAAGCTGGACGCGATCGTGAAGCGCACCCGCGGCGGCGGCGCCGAGATCGTGAGCTTCCTGAAGACCGGCTCGGCGTACTACGCGCCCAGCGCCGGCGCGGTGCAGATGGCCGAGGCGATCGTGAAGGACAAGAAGCGCATCCTTCCCTGCGCCGCCTGGCTGCAGGGCGAGTACGGCTTCAACGACCTGTTCCTGGGTGTGCCCGTCCTGCTGGGCAAGGGCGGGATGGAGAAGGTGATCGAGGTGGAGCTGACCGACGACGAGCGCGCCGCGCTCAAGGCCAGCGCCGACGCCGTGCTGGAGCCGATGCAGCTGGTGAAGTGACGAGCGACGTACCGGCCCACGCGCCGCGAGCCTCCGGGCGCGCGGCGCGTCCGGCTTGGAACGCCGCGGGCTGAAAGAGCCAAGGGACCTGACCCGAGAAGGCGAGACACAGTATGGCAACCGTGCACAGGGTCCGCGGGCTCTGGACCGCGCTGCGCTACCGCGGGCGCGAGGGGATGTGGACCTGGCTGCTGCACCGGGCCACCGGCCTGGGCATCCTCCTTTTCCTGATCATCCACGTGATCGACACGGCCATCGTGATCTACTGGCCGGGGCTGTACGACCACGCGCTGAACCTGTACCGCAACCCGCTCTTCCGCTTCGCCGAGCTGCTGATCTTCTTCTCGGTGCTCTTCCACGCGCTGAACGGGCTGCGGATCATCGTCCAGGACTTCTGGCCCGGGGTGATGCGCCACCAGCGGCGGCTGGGGCTGGCCGCCATCGGCGCCGCGGTGGTGCTGATCCTTCCCGTCGCCTGGATCATGCTGGGGCCGATCTTCGGACTGCGCGACGAGCCGGGCACCGCCCGCCACCAGGCGCGGATGCAGGCGCGCCAGCCGTCGATCAGCGACTACCGCGGGCCGGCGGCCCCGGCGGCCACGGCGCCCCCCGTGACGGAGGCCGCGCCATGAGCTCCCTGGTCCGCGACCCCCGCGGCGGCTACGGCCGCCCCAAGAAGAAGGACCAGCGCAGCAACTTCGAGCTGTACTCGTGGTTCTTCATGCGCATCAGCGGCCTGGCGCTGATCTTCATGGCGCTCTACCACCTCACCTGGTGGAACCTGGTGGTCGGCGTGGAGCACCTCTCCGCCGACCTGGTGCGCGAGCGCTGGACGAATCCGTTCTGGCGCCTGTTCAACGTGGGGCTGGTGTCGTTCGCCATGCTGCACGGGCTGAACGGGCTGCGCTACAGCATCGAGGACTACGTGCGCAAGCCGGGCCTGAGGGTGGCCACCAAGGCCGTGCTCTACACCATCGTCCTGGCCAGCCTGGCCTGGGGGATCTTCGCGCTGCTGACGTTCAACCCCGCCGTTCCGGGGCACCGGGTATGATCCACACGCACACCTACGACGCGCTGGTGGTGGGCGGCGGCGGGGCCGGGCTGATGACGGCCATCTACCTGTCGCGCAACCCCAACCTGCGCACCGCCGTCATCTCCAAGCTGTACCCCACGAGGTCGCACACGGGCGCCGCGCAGGGCGGGATCTGCGCCGCGCTGGCCAACCTCGAGGAAGACCACCCCGAGTGGCACGCGTTCGACACCGTGAAGGGGTCGGACTACCTGGGCGACCAGGACGCCATCGAGACCATGTGCGAAGAGGCGGTCCCCGTCATCATCGAGCTGGAGCACATGGGTCTCCCCTTCAGCCGCACGGCCGACGGGAAGATCGCGCAGCGGCCGTTCGGCGGGCACACGCACCACTTCGGGCAGGGGCCCGTGCGCCGCAGCTGCTACGCGGCGGACCGCACCGGGCACATGATCCTGCAGACGCTCTACCAGAACTGCATCAAGAACGGCGTCGACTTCTACGACGAGTTCCAGGTGGTGGACGTGCTGATCCACGACGGCCGCTGCTGTGGCGTGGTCGCCTGGCACATCCACACGGGCGACCTGCACGTCTTCCACGCCAAGGCGGTGGAGTTCGCCACCGGCGGCTTCGGGCGGATCTGGTCGATCACCTCCAACGCCCACGCCAACACGGGCGACGGGGTCGCCGTGGCGCTCCGCGCCGGGGTGCCGCTGGAGGACATGGAGTTCTACCAGTTCCACCCCACGGGGATCTACCGCCTGGGGATCCTGATCACCGAGGGGGTGCGCGGCGAGGGCGGGGTGCTGCGCAACGACCATGGCGAGCGCTTCATGGAGCGCTACGCGCCGACCATGAAGGACCTGGCGAGCCGCGACGTGGTGGCCCGCGCGATCCACAAGGAGATCCGCGAGGGGCGGGGGATCGGCGGGAAGAAGTACGTCTACCTCGACGCCACGCACCTGGGCGCCGAGGTGATCGAGAACAAGCTCCCCGACATCGCCGACTTCTGCCGCACCTACCTGGGCGTGGACCCGGTGAAGGAGCCGATGCCGATCCAGCCCACGGCGCACTACGGGATGGGCGGCATCCCCACCGACGTGTGGTGCCGCGCGGTGATCGACGGCGACAACACCGTCCTTCCCGGCCTCTTCGCCGCCGGCGAGTGCGCCTGCGTCTCGGTGCACGGGGCGAATCGCCTGGGGACCAACTCGCTGCTCGACCTGGTCGTCTTCGGGCGGCGCGGGGGGATCGAGATGGCGCGCTTCTGCGAGACCGCCGACATGCCCGAGCTCCCGGCCGACCCCACGGCGCGGGTGGAGGAGCAGTTCGGCCGCATCCTGGGCAACAAGAGCGGCGAGCCGGCGGCCAGGCTGCGGGAGGAGCTGCAGGACGTGATGCAGGACGACGTGGGGATCTCGCGCAACGGCGAGGGGATGACGCACGCGCTGGCCAAGGTGCGCGAGCTGAAGGACCGCTTCAGCCGCGTGGGGGTGATGGACCAGGGGCGCGCCTTCAACACCGACCTGCTCGAGGCGTGGGAGCTGGCCAACCTGCTGGACCTGGCCGAGGTCAGCACCCTCAGCGCGCTGAACCGCACCGAGAGCCGCGGCGCGCACATGCGCGAGGACTACGACAAGCGCGACGACGTGAACTGGCTGAAGCACACGCTGGTGAACCGGGCGGACGACGGGGGCCTGTCCATCACCTACAAGCCCGTGACCATCACCAAGTTCCAGCCGAAGGAGCGGGTGTACTGATGGCGAGCAGACTGACCGTTCGCGTCCTCCGCTTCAACCCGGAGACCGACGAGGTTCCGTACTACAAGGAGTACGCGGTGGACGTGGAGCCCACCGACCGCGTGCTCGACGCGCTGAACATGGTGAAGTGGTACCAGGACGGCGCGCTGACGTATCGCCGCAGCTGCGCCCACGGCATCTGCGGCAGCGACGCCATGCGCATCAACGGCGTGAACCGCCTTGCCTGCAAGGTGCTGGTGCGCGACGTGGGGAGCCACGTCACCGTGGAGCCGCTGATGGGCTTCCGGGTGATCAAGGACCTGGTGGTGGACATGGAGCCGTTCTTCGCGCAGTACCGCAGCGTGCTCCCGTTCTTCATCAACGACAGCCGCCCCCCCGAGCGGGAGCGCATCCAGACCGTGGAAGACCGCGAGCGCTTCGACGACACGACGAAGTGCATCCTCTGCGCGGCGTGCACCACCAGCTGCCCCAGCTTCTGGGCCAACGAGGACTTCGTGGGCCCGGCCGCGATCGTGAACGCGCACCGCTTCATCTTCGACACCCGCGACGACGCGGCGGGCGAGCGGCTGGAGCGGCTGAACGACCGCGAAGGCGTGTGGCGCTGCCGCACCATCTTCAACTGCACCGAGGCCTGCCCCCGCGAGATCAAGATCACCAAGGCGATCGGCGAGGTGAAGAAGGCCATCCTCTACGGCACCTCCCGCGCGGCGACGTAACTCCGAACGCGCCACCGCAGCGCACCTCGATGCCGAACGCCGGCCGTGTTTCATCGCACGGCCGGCGTTCTTTTTCGACATTCGGCCGTCGATGCAAACGGGCCTGATGAGCCACCGCTGCGCATCGTAATGTCGAGTGCTGGCGGTGTTCTGGCGGTCACCTGTGCGGATCTTGTTGCGCTGCTCAATCTGCTTATGTTCTCCTGAATCAGCGGCGGAACATCTGCATCGTACCCGCTGACCAACTCAGGCCGGCCTCGCTTCACGCGAGGCCGTTCGTCATTTCAGAAGGCTTGTCCATTTCGGCCTGGCGGGGTGCTGGGCTTGTGTTGGTGTACAAACGTGCATACATTCTATGCTGGATTACGAGTGGCACCCGCGGAAGGCGGAACGAACTACGCGAAGCATGGGGTACGGTTCGCCGACGCAACGAGCGTCTTTGCCGACCCCGGGGCAATCACGATCGAGGACGAGTGTCCCGACGAGGAGCGGTACGCCATCATCGGGCACGACGGAGCAGGACGGTTGCTGGTGGTCCTCTTCACGTGGCGCGGAGAGAACCGGGCCCGCCTGATCTCGGCGCGGCGGGCCACCCGTGCCGAGGCGCAGACCTACTACCTCGCAGACCCATGAAAGCAGAGTACGATTTCAGCGGTGGCAAGCGCGGGGCGCTCGATCCCACCCCGCCGGGCAAATCGCGCATCACCATCCGGCTCGATGACGAGGTGCTCGACTGGTTCCGTGACAGGGTCGACCGGGCCGGCGGCGGCAACTACCAGTCGATGATCAACGCCGCGCTGCGCGAGCACATCGAGCGCGAATCGCTGGAGGAGCTCCTGCGGCGAATCGTCCGCGAAGAACTGGCACGGGCGGAGTAGGGCGGTTCATGCGGTACGCGATCGTGATCGAGCGAAGCGCCAATGGCTTTGGAGTGTACGTGCCCGACCTTCCCGGGTGCGTGGCGGCCGCGAGAACCGGGGAAGAAGTACACGAGCTGATCCGCGAAGCCATCGAGTTTCACCTCGAGGGAATGCGCGAAGACAACGAGCCAATCCCCGAGCCCACGGCACGGGTCGATTACGTGGAGGTTCCACACGCGGCATGACGGCCGCACCTGACGGTGAAGGACGAGTATGATTTGCGCAAAGGAGTGCGGGGCCCTGTGTTTCGGCCGCAACCCGGCACCACGCGCATCACGCTTCGGCTGGATGAAGAGATCCTCGACTGGTTTCGTCGGCGCGTCCATGAAGCAGGCGGCGGCAATTACCAGCGGCTGATCAATCATGCTCTGCACGATCACATCAGCCGCAACGGCCAGACACTCGAAGAACTGCTGCGGCGAATTGTCAGCGAGGAGGTGAGCCGCGCGAGGTAGCGTGTATGTCTGCTCGCAGCATCCCCTGATCCAGGTGTCCGAAGCGTTCACCCCGCCAGTCGTGCAATCGGGCACGCGGACGTGCGTTCTATACGAACGGCGATGTATCATCGGAGAGTGAATCGGCAACGGCGGTGACCGTCGCGACCGCGGGCGCCGGCTCTCCTCTCCTCGCCGGCACCGTCGGGTGCGGTCTCCCGCAACCCACATCCCCGCGTAGAGGTGCCATGCGATCCCTCCTTTCCTGCAGAGCCGTTCTGGTGGCCTTCCTTCCGCTCCTTGCCGCCGCGCCGCTGGGGGGGCAGACCGACACCACGGCCCAGCGACCGACCGCGCCACCGCCTTCCCGTGCCCAGCAGCTGGAAGAGCTCCGGGTGCTGGCGCAGCGCGGCGGCTACGGCGGGTTCTACGAGCGCGTGCTGGGGGCGGGCGGCGGCCGCTTCATCACCCGGACGGACATCGAGCGGCTGCACCCCGGCCAGACGTCGGACCTGTTCCGCAACGTGGCCGGGTTCGAGGTGGTGCAGGGGAGCATCCGCCTGCGCGGGCAGCCGGCCCGCAACCGGCAGTCGACCTCGGTGATGACCCGCCGCTCCACCGCGGGTGACAGCCTGGGGAGCGCGGGCGGCGGGTTCGGGGGCACCCTCAACCCCGAGAACCCCGACGGAGGGCCGGCGTCGATGGACGGGCGCACCGGGCGCGCGGCGGGGTGCGTCCCGCTGATCTGGGTGGACGGGAAGCAGTGGGATACGGACGACGGGAACCTCTCCAGCATCCCGCCGGAGTCGATCGAGGGCATCGAGGCGTACGCCCGCCCGTCGCTGGCGCCGGTGCAGTACCGCGCCCGCAACGACCAGTGCGGGATCGTGCTGATCTGGCTTCGCCACGGCGGGTGACGTCGATCGATCGTCCTTGAAAGCGGAAGGGCCCCTCTCGCGAGGGGCCCTTCGTCATGCATCCGACGTTCAGCCGACCGGCCGATCACCCGCCGAAGGGGGTGCCGCCCTGGGGCTGCTGCTCCTGCGGGCGGGGCTGCCGCAGGCGCGGCGGGCGGCCGAAGTTGTACTGGAAGGTCACGTGCACGGCGCGCGAGGTGAAGGTGCGCTCGGTGAGCTGGATCACGTTGTCGTCACCGGCCTCCACCCGGAAGCGCTGCTGGTTGAACGGGTCGCTCACGCGCACCGTCACGCTCGCCTTGTCGCCGTTCAGCTTCTGCCGCACCGAGAAGTTGGCGAAGCCGAAGGCGCTGAACCGGCCGCGCTCGATGTTCATCGGCCCGCGGTAGAAGTACGCCCCGCTCACCGCGGTGCGCGGGCTCAGGTTGTAGGTGCCGTTCACCCGCGCCGACCAGCCGATGGCGTTGGAGCCCAGGCTGGCCTCGCCGCTGGTTCCCTCCGTCACCGTCTTGTACACGTTCAGCCCGGCCAGCCCGTTGAACGCCTGGCCCATCCGCAGGCTCCCGTTCACGTCGGCGCCCCAGCTGGTGCCGGTGTCCAGGTTCTTGAAGCTCACCGACGTCACCTCGCGCCCCGCCACCGTGTCGGCGGTGTTGATGATGAAGCGGATCACGTCGGTGGTGCGCCGGTAGAAGGGCGACACCTGGATCGAGCCCATCCGCGCCGAGTGCTGGTAGCTGAGCTCCACCGCGTCGGTGTACTCGGGGTTCAGCTGCGGGTTGCCCAGGAAGACGTTCTGCAGGTCGAAGAACACCGGGAACGGGTTCAGCTCCTGCGTGCCCGGCCGGCGGATGCGGCGCGAGTAGCTGAGCTTGAGCTGGTCCTGCTCGCCCAGCTTGTAGCTCGCCAGCGCGCTGGGGAACACGCTCCAGTAGTCGTGCGGGAACTCCACGCCCGTGCTGGCCAGGGTGAAGGTGCGCCCGGCGTACTCGGCGCGCAGCCCGCCCTGCAGCTCCCACCGCCCCACGCCCTGGCTCAGCACGCCGTAGACGGCGTTCACCTGCTCGTCCAGCGCCAGCGCGTTGCTGAGCGCGCTGGGCGCCCAGTTGCCCGCGCCGAGCGAATCGGTGGTCACGCGGTAGTCCTGGTCCAGCCAGCGGGCGTACCCCTTGTACCCCGTCTCCAGCTTGCCGCGCTGCCCCAGCGCGCGGGTGTAGTCCAGCTGCGCGGTGAGCTGGCGGGTGCGCGCGTCGGTGCGGTCGATCTCACGGTCCACCAGCGAGGGGCTGCCCAGCGCCTGGCGCCAGAGGCCGGTCTCGTCCTGGTCGTGGTTGCGGGTGAAGCGCACCTCGGCCGACAGCTCGTGCCGCTGCGGCTGGAACGTGCGCTTGAACGCCACCGAGCCGTCCACCATCTGGTTGTCGCCGTCGCTGTCGCGGAGGCGCTGGTAGCGGTCCAGCAGGGCGTGCGCGCCGTCCAGCTCGTTGTACAGGCTGAGCGACTCGTCGCTGGCGCCGCGCAGGTTCACCAGCAGCGAGCCCGACAGCACGTTCTTCTGGCTGAGGCGGTAGTCCAGGCTGCCGTTGAAGTTGTGGCCGTGGTTGCCGTTCCTTCCCGACAGGTCCTGCTCGGTGTAGCTGAGCGGCGACTGCAGCGCGCCCAGCCGGGTGCGGTCGTTGATCCCGCTCATGTCACGGCGGTCGCTGTTGAAGCCGTAGCTCGCGAACCAGGTGGCCGGCCCCTTCTGGTAGCCGACGTTGCCGCTCGCGGTGTAGCGGTCCGCCGTGCTGGCGGCCACCGTCATCCCGCCCGAGAGGCCCAGGTCCACGTTCTGCTTGAGCTGGATGTTGATGATCCCCGCCATCCCCTCGGGGTCCTGCCGGGCGCTCGGGTTGGGGATCACCTCCACGCGCTCGATGGTGTTGGCGGGGAGCTGCTTGAGGTACGCCGCCAGCTGCGCCCCGCGGATCGGCGAGGGTCGGCCGTTGATCTGCACCACCACGTTCTCGTTGCCGCGCAGGCTCACCCGCCCGTCGGCGTCCACCTGCACCGAGGGCACCGCCTCGAGCACCTCGCTGGCCGTGGTCGCGGCCGGGGCGACGGCGCGCGTCTGGTAGGTGTTGCGGTCGGGGGCGATGGAGACGGCCTGCCGCTGGCCCGTGGCCGTGATCCCCGACAGCGCCACGCCGGTGCGGGTCAGGCGGATGGGGCCGGTGCTGGCGCGTGGGCTCGCCTCGCTCAGGGTGAGCGTGGCGCTGGTGTGCGAGGCGTAGCCCATCATCGTCACCTTCAGGTAGTACGCGCCCGGCCGCAGCCCCTCGATGCGGAAGCTGCCGTCGGGGCGGGCCAGCGCGCCGGCCACCAGCGCGCTGTCCGCGCGGCTCCACACCGCCACGGAGGCGGCGGCCACCGGCGTGTTCCCCTGCCCGTCCACCACCGTGCCGCGGATCTCGCCGGGGCCGGCGGCGGGCGGCTGCGCGGGGGGACGGGCGCCGGCGGGCGCCTGCCCCGGCGGGCGTGCGCCGGCGGGCTGCTGCTGTGCCCCGGCGGGGCGGTTGGGCGCGGGTGTCTGCTGCGCGGCGGTTGGCGCGGCGGCGAAGATCGAGAGCGCGAGCGTGGCGGCGGCCAGCCGGGTGGCGGGCAGCCGAAGCGACGGCGCGCGGAGGTCGCGAATTCGTATCATGGACGGAGTCTCCTGCATAAGGAGCGGGCAGCCGAGCGGCGGCCCGGGATGGGGATGCTGGCCCGTACGGGGGCATCGCGCCGATGGTTTCAGCCTAATTCCAGCCTGACACAATCCTGACAATCGCCGCTCGGATGCAGCCGTAGCCGCACCGAGACGGTGTCCGCACGGGCCGATCGGCGCGATGGCCCTGCGTTCCCCACCGCCCGCGACTCGAGGGTTCGGCCGCGGCGGCAGGCGTTGGAGATCACGGCGCACGGGATTACCATGGGTACTCCCCCCACCCCGTCTCCATCGTCCCTCGCCCGAGGAGCAGGCATGGACCGCAGGCGATTCATCCTCCAGGCGGCCGGCGCCGCCGCGGCGCTCACCCTGGCCCCGTCCGCCGGGCGGGCGCGGTGGCTGGCGCGGCGGCGCCGGCCCAACGTGCTGCTGATCATGTCCGACGACCTGGGCTACGCCGACCTGGGGATCACCGGGCGCACCGACTACCGCACGCCCGTGCTGGACCAGCTCGCGCGCGAGGGCGTGCAGCTTTCGCAGTTCTACACCTCCGCCCCGGTGTGCACGCCCACCCGCGTGGCGCTGATGACGGGCCGTTATCCCGCGCGCACGCCGGCCGGCCTGTACGAACCGCTGACGGACGAGCCGGTGGGGCTGGACCCCGATCCGCCCACGCTCGGGACGCTGATGAAGCGCGCGGGGTACGACACGGCGCTGGTGGGGAAGTGGCACCTGGGCACGCTCCCGAAGTACCACCCGCTGCGCCACGGCTTCGACGAGTTCTACGGCTTCCTGGGCCCCGCCGCCGACTATGCCAGCCACATGGACACCGAGACGCGGCGCAACCTCTTCCTGGACGGCACCCGGCCGGTTGAGACGCGCGGGTACCTGACCGACCTGTTCACCGAGCGGGCGGTGCGCATCGTCTCGCGGCGGCGCTCGCGGCCCTTCTTCCTGAACCTGCAGTACAACGCACCGCACTGGCCCTGGCAGGGCCCCGGCGACCCGCCGTACCCGGACTCGGTGTCGCCCTCCAGCGGCGGTTCGCCCGAGACGTACGCGCGGATGGTGAGCAGCATGGACGCGGGCGTGGCCCGGGTGCTCGAGGCGCTGCGGCGGCACGGGGAGGAAGACGACACGCTCGTCGTCTTCACCAGCGACAACGGCGGTGAGCGCTACTCGCACATGGGTCCGTTCAGCGCGGGGAAGATGACGCTGAACGAGGGCGGCCTGCGCGTGCCGGCGATGGCGCGCTGGCCCGGGGTGATCGCCGAGGGGAGCCGCACGGACCAGGTGGCCGCCACGATGGACCTGACCGCGACCTTCGCCGCCGTGGCCGGCGCGTCCACCGCGGGCGCGGCGCCGATGGACGGCATCGACCTGACGCCGGCGCTCACCGGAGTGCGTGGAGCGGTGCCGCGCGAGCTGTACTGGCGCATCTTCCAGCGCCGCAAGCAGAAGGCGATGCGCGCCGGCGACTGGAAGTACCTGCAGACCGCCGACGGCGAGTTCCTGTACGACCTGGCGTCCGACGCGGGGGAGAAGACGGACCTGAAGGACCGCTATCCGCGCGTCTTCCGGCAGCTGCGGGAGAAGATGGCGGCGTGGGAGGGGCAGGTGCTGGCCCCCATCCCGCTCCCGCCCGGCGGCGGAGGGCGCAGCTGACGGTCCGCCCACGCGAGCGCCGCGGCTTGCGGCGGGGCGGCCGGGGCGCCAGGATGCGGCGTCCCGATCCCCTCGTTCCCCCACGCCTTCCCGAACGCGCCGATGAGCTCCCGACTCACCCGCCGTGACTTCGTGCGCACCGGCGCCGCCGCCGCCGCGGCCGCCGCGCTGCCGGCGCCCGCCTTCGCCGCGCCGGCGGTCCACCTGCGCGGCGCCGCGAGGCCGGTGGTGATCGCCAGCGGCAACGGCAACGTCTACAAGAACGGCGGCGACGTGACGGCCGTGCAGAAGGCGTTCGGCATGATCGCGCAGGGGAGCGACGTGCTGGACGCCGTGGTGGCCGGCGTGAACCTGAACGAGCTCGACCCCGCCGAGGCCAGCGTGGGCTACGGCGGCCTCCCCAACGCCGACGGCGTGGTGCAGCTGGACTCGTGCGTGATGCACGGCCCCCGGAAGCGCGCCGGCGGCGTGGCGGCGCTGGAAGGGATCCGCACCCCCTCGCTGGTCGCGAAGGCGGTGATGGAGAACACCGACCACCACCTGATCGTGGGGCGCGACGCGCAGCGTTTCGCGCGGCAGCTGGGGTTCACCGTCGAAGACGACCTCAACACCCCGCTCTCGCGCCGGCTGTGGCTGGAGTGGAAGCGCCGCGTGGACCCGGCGCACTTCCTGGATCCCGCAACGCGCGCCGAGGCGGGCCACGCCGCGGGGCTCCAGATGGTGGCCGAGGGGCTGATCGACCGGCACCACTACTGGGGGACGATCAACTGCAACGGCATCAACGCGCGCGGCGAGCTCTGCGGCGTGACCACCACCAGCGGCCTGGCGTGGAAGATCCCCGGCCGCGTGGGAGACTCGCCGATCCTGGGCGCGGGGCTGTACGTGGACGGCGCGGTGGGCGCGGCGGGGTCGACCGGGCGCGGCGAGGCCAACCTGTACAACCTCACCTCGTACCTCGTCGTCGAGAACCTGCGCCGCGGGATGAGCCCGAAGGACGCGGGGATGGAGGGCCTCCGGCGCATCGTCGCCAACACCGTCGAGAAGCGGCTGCTGACGTCGCGCGGAACGCCCAACTTCGACATCCAGTTCTACGTGCTGAACGCCCGCGGCGAGCACGCCGGCGTCACCCTCTACCCCGCCGGCACCTACGCCGTGTGCGACGAGAACGGGCCGCACAACGCGCCACTGGAGCCGCTGCTGCAGGGCTCTTCGCACGACTGACGCGGCGGTCTCCATCGGCGCGGTGGCACGCGGTGCTCGATGATGCGTGTCCATGCCGCTGAGAGGCCGCGTGTCGACGGAGGGTTCGGATGAGACACCCGCGGGTCATGCCGCTTCCGCCGGAGGGCCGCGGAGGGAGGGACGAGACCGCGTCGCGGGGGCTGACGTGATGTCGCGCGCATTGCGGGCGTGGAGGCCGGGGATCACGGCGACCTTGCTACGGAATCCAATCCGCCGGGTTCGTTCACCTCGAGCTCACCAAGGCCTCACGCAGGGTCCGCAGGGTCCGCAGGGTCCGCAGAAAAACCCGCAGTTCTCTGCGGACCCTGCGTGAGGAAGCAGTTCAGCCGTCATCTCGAATTCACCGTCCTGGTCTTCCGGAGCGGCGGCCGGCCCGCCGGCTGGAGATGACGAGCAGGCGGGGCCGGTCTCCGGGGAAAGCGTCGAGAGTGTTGTGCGGGCACTCGTGTCGGGACACTTTGATGGTGACGGCCCACTCCTTCCCCCCGCCCGCCATGCCCACGCCCGCCGCACTGCTGTTCGTGCTCCCCTACCTGGTCTCCGCGGCGATCTCGGCGGCGGTGGGCGCGTATTGCTGGCGGCGCCGTTCCCGGCCGGCGGTGGGGACGTTCGCCGCCGTCGCCTTCGCCGAGGCGTTCTGGACGGCGGGGTTCGCCGCCGAGCACCTGGCGCCGCGGCTGCCGCAGAAGATCTTCTGGGACAACGTGCAGTTCCTCCCCCTGCCGGTGATCTCGGTGGGGTTCGTGGCCTTCGCGCTGGAGTACGCGGGGTGGCGGCCGCGCCACGTTCGCCTGGTGTACGGGGTGCTCGCCGCGCCGTCCGTGGCGCTCGCCGTGCTGGCGTTCACCGATCCGCTGCACGGGTGGGTGCGCGTGCAGCCGCGGCTGGACGGCGCCGGGCACGCCGCGCAGCTGGTGTACGGCTTCACCCCGCTGCTGGTGGCGGCGGCCGTGTACCTCGAGGTGCTGGCGCTGGCCGCGATCGCCGTGCTCGCGGCCGGGCTTCCGCGCGCGCACCGGCTGTACCGCGCGCAGACCGTGCTGGTGCTGGTGGGGATGGCCCTGCCGCTGCTCGGCTCGGTGGCCACCATCACGGTGCTGGCCCGCTGGAGCGGGCGCGACCTGTCGCCCTTCACCTTCGCGGCCGCCAACCTGGTGATCGCCTGGGGGCTCTTCCACCGGCGGCTGTTCGACCTGGTGCCGGTGGCCCGCCACACGGTGGTGGAGAGCCTGGCGGACGCGGTGTACGTGCTGGACGCCGCGGGCCGGGTGCTGGATCTGAACCCCGCCGCGCGGCGTGCCGGCGGGGGGCACGCCGACCCGGTGGGCCAGCCCGCGGCCTCCATCCTCCCGCTCGGCGCGGAAACGGTCCGGCGGCTGCCGGAGGGCGCGCCGGGCACCCTGGAGGTGGAGACCACCGGGCCGGGGGGCGGGCCGGTCGAGTTGAACCTGCACCCCCTCACCGGGCCGCGCGGCGAACCGCTGGGGAGCGTGGTGGTGCTGCGCGACATCACCGCGCGCAAGCGCGCCGAGCACGCGCTGCTCCTGCACCGCGACCGGCTGGAAGAGGCCGTGGCCGCGCGCACGGCCGAGCTGAACGAGACCAACCTGCAGCTGCGCCGGGAGATCGCCGCGCGCCACGAGGCCGCCGGAGCGCTGCTGCACAGCGAGGAGCGCCTGCGCCAGATCGCCGAGAACAGCAGCGAGCTCTTCTGGCTGCTCGAGGCCGGCGGCCGGGTGGCGTACCTGAGCCCCGCCTTCGACCGCCTGTGGGCGGTGCCCCGCGCGCGCGTCTACGCCGACCCGCAGGCGGCGTTCGAGGCGGTGCACGCCGACGACCGCGCCCGCGTGCGCGCGATGTGGGACGAGGCGTACCACGGCCGCGCGGCCGAGGCCACGCACCGGGTGGCCGGCCCCGACGGCGCCGAGCGCTGGCTGCGAACCCGCGCGGTGCCGGTGCACGACGCCGCCGGCCAGGTGTACCGCGTGGCCGGGGTGAGCGCCGACGTCACCGCCCACAAGCGGATGGAGGAACAGCTCCAGCACGACGCCTTTCACGACGCGCTGACCCGCCTCCCCAACCGCGCCCTCTTCCAGGACCGCCTGCGCCACGCGCTCGACCTCTTCCACCGCCACCCCGACCGCGCCTTCGCGGTGATGGTGGTGGACCTGGACCGCTTCAAGCGCGTGAACGACAGCTTCGGGCACGCGGCGGGCGACGGGCTGCTGGCCGCCGTGGCCGACCGCCTGCGCGCCTGCATGCGCGAGGGCGACACGGTGGCGCGCTTCGGCGGCGACGAGTTCGCGCTGCTGCTGGACGGCGTGGCCGACGGGCCCGAGGCGATGCGCGGGGCCGCGCGCATCCGGGCCGCGCTCGAGGCGCCGTTCGCGGTGGAGGGGCACGACCTGATCGTGACCTCCAGCATCGGGGTGGCGCTGAGCGGCGGTGACGACGGCGGCCCCGACGCGCTGGTGCGCCGCGCCGACACCGCCATGTACCGCGCCAAGGAGCGCGGCGGCGACTGCTGCGAGGTGTTCGACCGGGCCATGCACGCCCGCGCCCTCTCGCGGCTGCGGCTGGAGACCGAGCTGCGGCACGCCGCCGGGCGCGGCGAGCTGCGCGTGCTCTACCAGCCGATCGTGGCGCTGGGCGACGGGCGGGTGGCCGCCTTCGAGGCGCTGGTGCGGTGGAGCCACCCCGAGCGCGGGCTGCTGGCGCCGGGCGCCTTCCTGGACGTGGCCGAGGAGACCGGGCTGATCGTGGCGATGGACCGCTGGGTGCTGCGCGAGGCGTGCGCGCAGCTGCGCGCCTGGCGCGAGCGCCACCCGGGGTGCGCGCTGCGGGTCACGGTGAACCTCTCGGCCCGGCAGTTCGCGCAGCCGGGGCTGGCCGACCACCTGGCCGCCGTCTTCCAGGAGACGGGGGTGGACGTGGACTGGGTGCGCCTGGAGATCACCGAGGGGGTGCTGGTGGGGCGCACCGAAGAAGCGGTGCTCGAAGAATTGCGCGCCCGCGGCATGCACCTGCTGATCGACGACTTCGGCACCGGCTACAGCAGCCTGGGATACCTGCACCGCCTGCCGATCCGCGCGCTCAAGGTGGACCGCTCGTTCATGAGCGGCGCCGCGGGCGACTTCGCCATCGTGGGCGCCGTGGTCACCATGGCGCACCACCTGGGCGTGGACGTGGTGGTGGAGGGGGTGGAGCGCGCCGACCAGCTCGAGCGCCTGCGGCACACCGGCGCCGACTACGCGCAGGGCTACCTCTTCGCGCGCCCCCTCGAGCCCGCCGACGCCGAGGCGCTGCTCTCGCGGCGCTTCACCGACGGGGCCTGGCGTGCCGCGGCACCCGCGCCCGCGGAGTGAACGGCGCCCCGGGCTCGGCCGCGTCCCGGTGGTACGGTCTTTCCTGAGTGGATGCGCGGGGATCCGTCGACCAGCCGAGGGGGGAGCGATGTCGCGCGCGTTCGTGAAGGAGGACGAGGGGTACGTGC
The DNA here is from genome assembly GCA_035689035.1 of Longimicrobium sp. Lineage (GTDB taxonomy): Bacteria > Gemmatimonadota > Gemmatimonadetes > Longimicrobiales > Longimicrobiaceae > Longimicrobium. The sequence continues at coordinate 32,902 of DASSME010000386.1, forward strand.
CGCCGGGTCGCTTCGGCCTGCCGCCCAGGGACGATCCGGGGTTCGACGCGGCGGCCGCGCAGGCGCTGCTCGAGGCTGCCCGCGACGCCAACACCGGCAGCGCCGAGAGCGCCACCGGCTACCGCTGGGGCGAGCCGCGCCTGCACAAGCACGTGCGCCGCATCCTCGACGCGGAGCTCGCCAGGCCCGAGATGGAGCAGGACACCCGCTTCATCCGCGTGGCGCGGCGCTTCGTCGGCGACCGCTGATCCATCGCCCTCGTCGCCCGGTGACGGAGCCGGTGCGAGATGCCGCGGATCGATCGTTCTTCCTGCGGGCCGTTCCGGCCGTCCCCGCCGCGCCCGTGCCGACGCGGCTGAACCATCCCCCATTCGTCCCGCTGCCACCATGCCGATGCGGAGCCGGATTCTCGTGGCGGCCCTTGGTGCCGTGCTCGCCGCAGGGTGCGACAGCCCGTCCGCGCCGAAGGACGTCGTCCCCGGCGTAAGCGTCAGCTACAGCGGTGCCGTCTCCGGGCGCTTCAGCGTGACCGCGCCCTCGGGTGGCGCGGCGGGACAGACGTACATGGAGGCGTACTGGGCCGACAGCACGGGCTTCGGCACGTACAGCACGCGGGCCACCGCGGACGGACGGATCGACTGGATCACCATCGCCTCTCCGCTGGCGCCGGGCGAATACGTCATCGATCCGCGGTGCCAGAATTCCTGCCCCTTCGTGGGTGTCGGGCTGGAGCAGGCAACGGGTGACTGGGGCCTCCAGGAAGGGGAGTCGAGCTGGATCCTGCGGCGCGGCACCATCACCGTGCGCCAGCCGGGTGCGGACGGCCGCGTGCGCGGCACCTTCGCCGGCTCCGGCGAGCTCCACCGGTTCACGAACGGCCGGTGGGTGGACTCGGGCCTGGGTGACGTGATCGTGAGCGGGAAGTTCGAGACCGGGCTGGTTCTACCGCATCCCGTTCCCTGACGGCCCGGCCGTCGCACGGGAAACACGCCGCCCGCGGGTTGCCCTGCGGGCGGCGTAAGTATATGATTAAGGCACACTTCCATCCTTCCGGCCCCCGCCTCCCCCGCGCCGAGTGGAGTATCTCCTTCTCTGCCTGACCTCGTTCGCCATCTGTGGTGCGGGCGCGCTGGTGCCGTTCCTGAACACCGAGCTCTACCTGATCGGCGCGTCGGCCATCGCCCCGCGGGCGCTGTGGGCGCCGCTGGTCGTCGCGGGCACGGCGGGCGCCATGGCGGGGAAGGTGCTGCTCTACTTCGCCGGCCGCGGCGTGGTGAAGCTCCCCGCCGGCCGCATGCAGGCCGGCCTGCAGAAGATGCAGACGCGGATGGAGGAGAAGCCGACCGCCGGCAAGCTCCTGTACGCCGCCAGCGCCTTCGCCGGCTTTCCCCCGTTCTACGTGACCACCGTGGCCGCCGGCGCCATCGAGATGAACTTCGCGTTCTTCCTGGTGGTCGGCTTCCTGGGCCGCCTCTTCCGCTTCGCCCTGGTCGTCGCCCTCCCGCAGATGGCCAAGGCGGGCCTGGGCGGCTGATCATCTGCCGAAATCGCGATAACGATCCGCGACCTTTGGAGGCAGAGCGAGGTTGGCGATCACACTGCTACAATGATCGATCGAGCATGAGAGGTGAAGAACGGCAGACTCCTTGTGGAGCCTGCCGTTTCCGCGTGAGCCCCTTGAGACGCACTCTGCTACCCCTCGTCACCGTCGCGCCGATCCGTTACCTTTCCGCCTCTTCTCCGCGGTCACATCTCTCTGGAATCGAAGTACCCGATGTCCGACAAGCCGGTGAACATGATGGAGCCCGTGATCCGCGCGGCGGTGGAGCGGGGGGCCAGCGACATCCACGTGAAGGGCGGCGACTTCGTGCGCGCGCGCATCACGGGGAAGCTGATGCCGCTCACCAAGCAGAAGCTGTCGCCCGACCAGGCGCGCGCCTTCGCGCTGGCCGTGCTCCCCAACGAGCGCGCCCGGGCGCAGATCGACGAGATCCAGGACTTCGACTGCTCGTGGGGGATCGACGGGCTGACCCGCTTCCGCGTGAACGTGATGCGGCAGCGCGGGAGCTTCAACATCATCCTGCGCGTGATCCCGTACAACGCGCCCACGCTGGAGGGGCTGGGGCTCCCCGACGTGCTGGCGACCATCGCCGAGGCCGAGCGCGGGCTGATCCTGGTGACCGGGGTGACCGGGTCGGGAAAGAGCAGCACCATGGCGGCGATGATCCAGCACATGAACAACCACTCGTTCCGCCACATCGTCACGCTCGAAGACCCGATCGAGTTCCTGCACCGCGACAACCAGTGCTCCATCAGCCAGCGTGAGATCGGCAGCGACACCGAGAGCTTCTACAAGGGCCTGCGCGCGGCGCTGCGGCAGGACCCCGACGTGATCCAGATCGGCGAGATGCGCGACGCCGAGACCATCGACATCGCGCTGAAGGCGGCCGAGACCGGGCACCTGGTGATCAGCACGCTGCACACCAAGGACGCCACCAGCACCATCGCGCGCCTGATCAGCGCCTTCCCGGCCGAGGAGCAGCAGACCATCCGCTACCGCCTTGCCGACGCCCTGGAAGCCGTGATCTCGCAGCGCCTGGTGCCCCGGCGCGACCGGAAGGGACGAGTGGTGGCCGCCGAGATCATGCGCAGCACCGGCGCCATCCAGGACTGCATCCGCGAAGAGGCGAAGACCTCGGAGATCAAGGACTACGTGGCCGCGGGGCGCGACACGTACCAGATGCAGACCTTCGACCAGCACCTGGCCGACCTGGTGCGGCAGGGCGTGCTGGACTTCGGCGTGGCGCGCGCCGCCGCCAGCAACCCGTCGGACTTCGAGCTGCAGGCGCGCCTCAGCGCCGGCGGCGTCCCCGACTCTCCGGCGGCCGACGAAGGCGGCGGCGCGGCCATGGAAGGCTTCATGTCCGGCACCGGCTTCTGATCCGTTCCGCCGGACGCGGCGAGGGGCGCGAGCATCCGGGTGCTCGCGCCCCTCGTCGATCTGCATCCTCGCTTGCGCCCGGAGCCGGATGCTCGCACCATCCTTCTCCCCGCCGACCGCCGCCGCACCCGGAGAACCGACATGGCCAGCTGCGAGATCCGCTTCATCAACGAGTCCGGCGACCCCTGCTCCGTCGTGATCTTCCGGCCGGACCCCAGGCTGGATGGCGGCGTGCTCGCCTGGCGGGTGATCGAGAACGCCGCTCCGGGCTACCAGGAACGCTTCGTCTTCCCCGGCGCCATCCTGGGCGCCGACGTGCTGGGCGGCGTGGTGCCGGGCCAGGTCATCGACGATGGGGCGCTGAGCGAGGCCGCCGCGTCGTTCCCGCTGGACGGCATCGCCGCCGCCGACCTGGTGCTGGGCGGCAGTGGCGAGTCGCTCGCATTCTCGCTGCGGAACGTGCGGGACGCATGACGATCATCCGGCGCCTGGCCTCCATCCCGCTGCTCGCCCTCGTCTGGGCGGGTGCGCTCGCCGCGCAGAACACCGACGCGCTGCCGTACCCCACGCCGGTGGAGGGCGACTTCGTGATGCGCGACTTCGCCTTCGGCGGCGGCGGCGAGCGGCTCCCGGAGCTGCGCATCCACTACCGCACCATCGGCACTCCCGTGCGCGACGCCGGCGGGCAGGTGCGCAACGCCGTGCTGATCCTGCACGGCACCACGGGAAACGGGGCGAACTTCCTCACGCCGGCCTTCGCGGGCCACCTCTTCGGCGCTGGCCAGCCGCTGGACGCGCGGCGGTACTTCATCATCCTCCCGGACGGGATCGGCCACGGGCGCAGCAGCCGGCCCAGCGAAGGGCTGCACGCGCGCTTCCCGCGCTACACCTACGACGACATGGTGCGCGCGCAGTACCGGCTGGTGACCGAGGGGCTGAAGGTGGACCACCTGCGGCTGGTGATGGGCACCTCGATGGGCGGGATGCACAGCTGGGTGTGGGGCTACACGCACCCGGAGATGATGGACGCGCTGATGCCGCTGGCCAGCGCGCCGGTGCAGATCGCCGGCCGCAACCGGATGATGCGGCGGATGATCATGGACGCCATCCGCGGCGACCCCGAGTGGCGGGGCGGGGAGTATGCGTCGCAGCCCCGCGGCCTGGCCGACGCCGTGCACGTGCTGATGCTGATGACCAGCGCGCCGCTCCAGCAGCAGAAGGCCGCCCCCACCCGCGCCGCCGCCGACTCGCTGCTCGATGCGTCCGTCCGCCGCTACACGCAGACGCTGGACGCCAACGACATGCTCTACGCCTTCGACGCCTCGCGCGACTACGACCCGTCGCCGCACCTGGGCGAGATCCGCGCGCCGCTGCTGGCCGTCAACTCCGCCGACGACGAGGTGAACCCGCCCGAGCTGGGCATCCTGGAGCGCGAGATCGCCAGGGTGCCGCACGGCCGCTACATCCTGGTCCCCACCAGCGACCAGACCCGCGGCCACGGCACGCACTCGGTCCCCGCCGTCTGGGGCCGCTACCTGGTCGAGCTGCTCGCGCGGACCGAGAGGTGACGGGGCGACACGTTCCAACCACCGTTCCACGACGAACCAGCCCCGGAGCATCCTTGCCCCGGGGCTGATCTGCATCCCTCGATCGGTCCGTCCGTGACCGCTTTCGCCAGCGCTACTGTCCGAGCGCTCCCACCTGCTGCGGTGCGCCCGGGGCGCGCATCTGCGCCACGCGCTGGCGCAGGGCGGCGGCGCCTTCGCGGTCGAAGCGGTCGACCCAGGTCACCATCGCTGCGGGCGGGGTGAACGGCCGGCCGCGCGGCGCGGCGTCGCGCTCGAAGCCGGCGGCGATCGCCTCGTAGTTCGAGTTGGGGTTCCAGAAGATCCAGTCCTCCTGCCCCAGGTCGTACACGGCCTGCATCTGCGCGCGCGCCTGCGCGGGGCCGTACTTGAAGCCGCGGTCGTTCCAGGTGGCCGTGAACGCCTGCAGCCAGGGGACGATCCGCGCCGGCCGCACCCCCGCCGCGGTCAGCCGCTGGTTGCGGATCACGCCCATTCCCACCGAGGTGAACACCGTTTCGTACGGCATCCGGTTGGGCCGGTGGATGCCGGGGAGGTGCGTGGGGAAGAAGTGCGACGGATACACCATCGGCAGCAGGTGGTCCACCGTCCCCGACAGGCGCTCCCACTGCTGTCCGATCCCCACGTCCTGGCTCTCGTTCATCGACAGCCCGAACACGTCGGCCGTCACCGTGCCGCCCAGGCGGTGCACCCGGTCCGCCGCTTCGGAGAGGAACCCCTCGATCGCGTCGGCCTTGTTGCCGACCGCCGTCGGGAAGACCTGCGTCGGCAGCGACCTGTACGCCTCGGGGAAGCGGACGTAGTCGAACTGGATCTCGCGGAAGCCGGCGCGCACCGCCTCTTCGGCGATGGAGATGTTGTACTCCCACACCCGCCGGTCCCACGGGTTCACCCAGGTGTTGCCCACCTTGTCGCGCCAGAGCCCGCCCTGCGGGTCGCGGATGCTCCAGTCGTTGCGCGCGCGGGAAAGGCGTGGATCCTTGAACACCACGATCCGCGCGATGGCGTGGATCCCGTGCGCCCGCAGCGTGTCGGCCAGCCCGCGCAGGTCGCGGACGGGGATGCTGCGCACGTGCGTGGCCTCCACCGCCAGCGGCAGCGCGCTGGGATAGCGGACGCCGTCCTCGTCCTTCACGTCCACCACCCAGGTGTTGATCTCGGTGCTGTCGGTGAGCGCGAGAAGCTGTTTGCGCCTGGCCGGGTTCCCCGCGGCGTAGGCGTTCACGTAGATGCCGCGGATCACCGGCGGGGCCGGGTCCCGCGGGCGCGCGGGCACCCCGCCCGGGGGCGGTGACTGTGCGTGTGCGGAGGTGGTGGGAGCGAGCTCCCGGACCAGGGCGGCCCCGGCGTCACGCGGGGCGTTGCGGGTGTCGACGCAGGCCGACGACAGCGCGGCGAGCGCCACGGCGAGCGGCGCCCAGACGGGCAAACGGGTGGTCAAGCGGGTACCGCGGGTACGGCGCTTACGGGTTGCCGGACCGGGGGCAAGCGGGTGGCCGGCCGGGGTCCGTGGGGTGCTTTCGCAGGGACGCGAAAATGGTGCCGCGGGAGCGGCTGCGCAATGGCTGCTATTGCACCCGGCCATTGCCCCTTCCGCGCCTCACCCGCCGGGGCGTAACTTCCCCGGCCGCCGCGGCTTTCGGCCTCTCGCCCGTCCGGTGGCGGACCCGCCCGCGTCCGTGTCTGGCTGCCCGTTCCAACGCGCAATCCGGCGAGCCCTCATTCCGCTTCCCAACGCAGATGATGAAGACCGGGGTCGAGGTGCGCCGGCTCGTCCCTTCCGACGCCGCGGCGTACCGCGCGCTGCGGCTGGAAGGCTTCGCCGCGCACCCGCTGGAGTTCCGCTACTCGCCCGCCGACGAAGCGGCGATCTCGCTCGCCGAGACGGAGCGGCGGCTGGCCGAGAGCTTCGTCGTCGGCGTGTTCGCGGACGGCGTCCTGGGCGGCACCGGCGGATGGACGCGCTTCGGCGGCGAGAAGCTTCGGCACAAGGGGCTGCTCTGGGGGATGTACGTCCAGCCGCGCCTGCGCGGCACCGGCGCGGCGGACCGCATCGTCAGGGCCATCGTGGACGACGCGCGCGGCCAGGTGGAGCTGCTCCTGCTCACCGCCGCCGCGCCGAACGAGCGGGCGCGGCGGCTGTACGAGCGGCACGGCTTCACGGTGTATGGAACGGAGCCGATGGCCGTCCGCTCGGACGATGCGTACATCGACGAGGTGCTGATGGCGAAGGTGCTCGCGGGCTGAAGCCGCGCGCGGAGCCCTCACCCAGGCTTTCTGGCGCGACTGCGTCGCGTCCAGAAAGCCTGTCCCTCTCCCGAACTGCAGGAGAGGGGCCGGGGGTGCTTCGCGCGGCTACGTTGATGGCGGCACAGGGTTCGCGCGTCGCGCTGATGGCGGTGTGGGAGTCCGCGAAGGCGGACTTCGGGCCGTTGTTGCCGCGGTTTCAACCGCCCGGTGCGATGCCCGGCCCGTGCGACCCATCCCGCCCATCCGGGGTATCACACCTCTCGTCGTGTTTCCAGCAGTCAGGCCGTCCAGACCGATGCCGCAGAACGTCTCTCTCGAGGACAAGCTCCGCACCCTCCCCACCCGCCCCGGCGTGTACCTGTTCAAGGACGCCGGCGGCGAGATCATCTACGTGGGGAAGGCCAAGTCGCTGCGCTCGCGGGTGCGCAGCTACTTCGCCGCCAGCGCGCAGCACGGCATCAAGACCCAGGAGCTCGTCCGCCGCGCGGCCGACGTCGACACCATCGTCGTCACCACCGAGGCCGAGGCGCTGATCCTGGAAAACAACCTGATCAAGGAGAACAAGCCCCGCTTCAACATCAACCTCAAGGACGACAAGACCTATCCGTACATCAAGGTCACCGTCCACGAGCGCTTCCCCCGCGTGTGGGTCACCCGCCGGCTGGTGAAGGACGGGAGCCGGTACTTCGGGCCGTACACCGACGTGCGCCGCATGCGGCAGTCGCTGGAGCTGGT
>DASSME010000387.1:0-13460 GCA_035689035.1 Longimicrobium sp.
CCATCAGCTGGTCTTCGGTGGCACCCGTGAGCGAAGCCCGGATCTGCCGAAGTGCGCGCCGGTAAAGGATGCGGCGGATGCGCTTGAGCATGGGATCGTTCGCCTTCTCGGCCATCGCCGGCCACCTTGTGGTTGTGTTCTTGATCCAGATCACGTTACAATCGCAAGGTAAAGGCCAGCGACGATCCTGCCAAGTGGGTAAGCCCACCCGGCGAGGGTAAACGGAGGGAACAGGCTAATTCATCCCGTGTCCATGTGCAAGGGTCTCGTGCACACGAAGCCCCGCCGGGAGCGGTCCCGGCGGGGCTTCGTCATTCGAAGGTCGTCCGGCGTCAGCTCGAGGCGGAGGTGATGCGGGTGACGATCTGCTGGGCGTAGGCCTTGTCGTACTCGGCCATGTTCTTGCGCGCGCTGGCCGTCACGCGCGACGAGCTGGTGGTCTCGCCCTTCACCTGCACGTGGATCTCCAGGTCGCCGCGGGTGCCGGTCCACTCGTGCTCGTCGTTGTCCATCTTGTGGCCGGTGACGGTGATCCCCATCGACGACAGCACGCCCGGCACGCGGGCCACCACGCTCGACGCGGGCGCGCTCACCATGCTCTCGGCGCCCTGGCTGGTCAGGTAGATCCCCGCGCCGGCGCCCGCGCCCGCCGCGGCGGCGGCCATGCACCCGCCCGCCGCACCCACGCCGGCCGCCAGCACCGCCACCTGCGCCGCCTTCATCCATGTCCTGAACATCGTCCCCTCCCATTTCCCGAGACCCTGCTCCGGCCCGCCCCCCGCGCGGGAGCGGACCCGCGAAAACCGATTCGTGGGAGCCGAACCCCGCCGCAACCCCGGTGCCACTGCGCCGGTTCATATCAATCGTGGGTGACGGAGATCAACTGCGTGTTCACGCAGTTCATTGCTTCATCCAAGCGAAGCGGCCCGGGCACGCATCGGTGCCCGGGCCGCTCGTCACCCCGATCGGCGCGGAGGTCAGTCCGCGGCGACGGGGGAAAGGTCGCGCTCCTCCACGCCGGCGCGGTCGCCGTGTGGCACCGCGGGGGCGGAGAGGCGCGGCCGGCCGCGGAGGCGGTTCACCATGTCGTCGAAGAGGGTGTAGACCACCGGCACCACGAACAGGGTGAGCGCCGTGGAAGTGATCAGCCCGCCGATCACCGCGTGGGCCATCGGCGCGCGCTGCTCGGCGCCCTCGCCCAGCGCCAGCGCGAGCGGGATCATGCCGAAGATCATCGCCATGGTGGTCATGATGATCGGCCGGAGGCGCGTGCGGGCGGCGGATAGGATCGCCTCCTCGCGCGGCATCCCCGCCTCGCGCTCGTGGTTGACGAAGTCCACCAGCAGGATCCCGTTCTTCACCACCAGCCCCATCAGCATGATGATGCCGATCATCGACATCACGTTCAGGTTCCCCTTCGTCACCCACAAGCCGAGGCCGACGCCGATGAACGACAGCGGGAGCGCCAGCATGATGGCCAGCGGCTGCAGGAACGAGCCGAAGAGCGAGGCCAGGATCAGGTAGATGAAGACCACCGCCAGCAGCAGCGCCTCGCCCACGTAGCCCTTGGTCTCGTTCAGGTTCTGCACGTCGCCGGTGAACACGGCGTGGTAGCCGGCGGGAAGCCCCAGGCCGTTGATCCGTGCCTCCACCGCGGCGGCCACGTCGCCCAGCGAGTAGCCGGGGAGCACGCCGGCGCTCACCGACACCATCCGCTCCAGCGAGCGCCGCTCGATCTGCTGCGGGCCCACGCCGGTGGTCACCTCGGCGATCTGCGCCAGCGGCACCAGCGCCGCCGTCCCCGTCCCCGGGCTCACCGCGCCGGGGATGGCCAGGTCGCGGATGTCGGCGGCCGAGGTCCGCATCGAATCGGGGTACACCACCATCACGTCGTGCGAGTAGCCCTGCGGGTCTTCCCACGTCCCCGAGCGCTGGCCGCTGAACAGCGGCTGGACGACCGAGGCGACGGACTCGATCCCCAGCCCCGCGGCGGCGGCCTGCTGGCGATTCACGGTCACGTTCAGCTGCGGGAGGTCGCCCTCGTCGCTGCTCTGCGGCTCGGCCACGCCGGGGACCGAGCGGATCGCCTCGAGCACCTGCTGCGCCGCCAGCTTCAGCTGCCGCTGCTCGGGGCCCTGCACGTTGACGATGATCGGCTGGCGCGACCCCGCCTGGAAGATGCTGGGCGAGCCGCTCACGTTGGCGCGCACCCCCGGCAGCTGGCGCAGCTTGCCGCGCAGCTCGGTCTGGATGTCCTGCTGGGTTCGCTCGCGCTCGCCGGCCGGCTTCAGCTTCACGTAGACCGAGCCGTTGTTGGGCGTGCCGCGGAAGCCGCCGCCCACGCTCAGGTAGGTGAACTCCACCTCGGGCATGCGGCGGAGGAACTGCGCCAGCTCCTGCCCCTTCCCCACCGTGTACTCCAGCGAGCTTCCCGGCGGCGTGCGGAAGCCCACGTTGAACTCGCCGCCGTCGAAGTCCGGCATCCAGGTGAAGCCCAGGCTTCCCAGCACCAGCCACGCGGCCACCACCGAGGCGGCCGCGCCGCCCATCACCGCCAGCCGGTGGCGCAGCCCCCAGCGCAGCCACCCGGGGTAGCGGTCGGCCACCGCCTCGAAGCGGTCGTTGAACCAGAAGGCGAAGCGCCGGACCGGCCACAGCTTCTTGCGGTTGATCCCCTGCCCGTGCGCCGCGCCGTGCTCCACCTCGGGATCGGGCCAGATGCTGCTGAGCATCGGGTCCAGGGTGAAGGAGACGAAGAGCGACACCAGCACCGCGAACGCCACCGTCACCCCGAACTGGAAGAAGATCTTCCCGATCATCCCCCCCATGAACGCCACGGGGACGAACACCGCGATCACCGCGAGCGACGTGGACAGCACCGCCAGGCCGATCTCGCTGGTCCCCTCGCGGGCGGCGCGGTGGTGGTCCTTCCCCATCTCCAGGTGGCGCACGATGTTCTCGCGCACCACGATGGCGTCGTCGATCAGCAGGCCGATGGCCAGCGACAGCGCCAGCAGCGTCATGGTGTTGACCGAGAAGCCGAACATCCACATCACGAAGAAGGCGCTGATGATCGACACCGGCAGCGTGAGCCCGGTGATGACGGTGCTGCGCCAGCTGTTCAGGAACAGGTAGATGATGGCGATGGTGAGCACCGCGCCCAGCAGGATGGTGAGCTCCACGTCCGAAAGCGACTCGCGGATGCGGTGCGAGTCGTCGCGCACGACGGTGAGCTTCACGTCGTCGGGGAGCTGGCGGCGCAGCTCGTCGACCGCGGCGCGCACCCCGTCGGCCACCTCCACCGTGTTGCTCCCCGACACCTTGAGCACGTCGAGCGAGACCGCGCGGGTGTCGTTCATCAGGGCGGCGCTGCGCACGTCGGCGGTGCCGTCGCGCACGTCGGCCACCTCGCCCAGGAGGACGGGAACGCCGCCGCGCACCACCACGGGGATCGAGGCGAACTCGCGCGGGTCGCGGATGCGGCCCAGCACGCGCACCAGCCGCTCGCCGGCGCCCTGGCGCACGCGGCCGGCCGGCGCCTCCTGGTTCTCGCGCAGCAGCGCGGCGGTCACCTGGTCGGGGCTCAGTCCGTAGGCGCGCAGCGCGTCGGGCTTCAGCTCCACGCGGATCTGCCGCGACGCGCCGCCGACCACGTTCACTCCGCCCACGCCGGTCACCGCCTCGATGCGGGTGGCGATGGTCTGCTCGGCCAGGTCGGTCAGGTCGCGGATCGGCCGGTCGGGGCTCTGCAGCGCCACCGACATGATCGGCCGGTCGTTGGGGTCGAAGTGCTGGATGACGGGATCGTCGATGTCACGCGGGAGCGAGCGGCGGATGCGGGCGACCTTGGCCTGCACGTCCTGCTGGGCGTCGGCAACGTCCACGCCCAGGTTGAGCAGCACGCGCACGATGGAGACGCCCTCGAGGTTCGTCGAGGTGAGCTCCTTGACCCCCTGCACGGTGTTGAGCGCCTCCTCGATCGGGCGGCTCACGTCGCGCTCCATGCTCTCGGCGCTGGCGCCGGGCCACTGCGTCTGCGCGATCACCACGGGGTACGTCACGTCGGGGTACTCGTCGATCGCCAGCCGCTGGTAGCTGACCACGCCGAGCACCACCAGCGCCACCATCATCATGGTGGCGAAGACGGGGCGCCGGATCGATACGTCGGAAAGGAACATCTGGCCCTCGGGCGTCGAAGTCTTTTAACTACGGTGCTAGGTGCTAGGTGCCAGGTGCTGAGTGCCAGGTGCTAAAAGGTCTTCGCCGCCCGGACTCAGCACTCAGCACTCAGCACTCGGCACTCGGCACTCAGCGCTCAGCGCTCAGCACTCAGCACTCAGCACTCAGCACTCGGCACTCAGCACCCAGCACTCGCCGTTCATCGGGCGCCCGAGGCGCGGCCGGCGCCCTGCGCACCCGCCTCGCTGCCGCCTCGGCGGCCGCCCGGCCCCGCCATCCGCACCTGCATCCCCTTGCCCAGCAGGCCCACGTTGCCGACCACGATGCGGTCGCCCACGGACAGGCCGTCCACGATCTGCACCACGCCCTGCGCGTCGTCCTGCAGCCCCGGAGTCACCTCGGCCACCTCGATCTTCCCGTCCGCCACGCGGTAGACGAAGGGCTTCGCACCCTCCTTCCCCTCGCGCAGCGCCGCCGCGGGGATCACCAGCGCCCCCTCCACCACGCGGCTGACGATGCGGCCGCTGGCGAAGGTGCCGGCGCGCAGCGAGCCGTCGCCGTTGGGCACCTGCACGTAGACGGTCACCGAGCGGCTGGCCGGGTCCACCGAGGGCGCCACGCGGGCCACCCGCCCCTCGATCTGCCGCCCCCCCGCGGTGAAGTGCACCGCCTGCCCCGGCTGCACGCGCGCGGCGGCGCGCTCGGGGACCGCCGCCGCCAGCTCCAGCACGTCGCCGCGCACCACGGTGAACATCGAGGCGCCGCGCGAAACGTGCTCGCCCGGCGCCACGCCGCGCTTCTCCACCACGCCGCTGACGGGGGCGACCACGCGCGTGTCCGACACCGTCTGCGACGTGGTCCTGAGGCGCGAGTCGGCCGCGGCCACGCGGGCGCGGGCGGCGGCCACGGTCTGCTCGGCCACGCGCACCTCGCGCTCGGGGACGGCGCCCTCGCGGTACAGGCCGCGCGTCTGGTCCAGGTTCCACTGCGCGGTGGAGAGCTCGGTCCGCGCGCTGGCCAGGTCGGCGCGGGCGCTCTGGTCGCTCCCCGCCTCTTCGTTGGCGTCGAAGCGCGCCAGCAGCTGGCCGGCGCGCACGGGCTGCCCCTCGCGGACGTAGACGGCGTCCAGGTCGCCCTCGAGGCGGGCGCGCACCTCGGCGCGCTCCAGCGGGTCGAGCGTGCCGGTGACCGGGACGGCGTCCTCGAGCGAGGCCAGGGTGGGCGATGCCACGTCCGCCGGCGCCAGGGTGACGCTGGGCGAGCGGCCGCCGCCCGGGCCGCCGGGGCCCTGGCCGGCGCCACCCTCGGGGCCCGCGTTCTTGTTGCAGGCGGCCAGCGTGAGCGCGGCCAGCGCCGCGGCGGTGGTTACGGAGAAACGGTGCACGGGTGCGGTTCCGGTCAGCGTGAAGTCGTCGTCGTGGTCGGGGCCGGGCCGCCGGGGAGCGGCACGGGGCGCCCCTGGGCGCGGGCCAGGTCGGCGGTGGCCAGGTACAGGTCGTAGGTGGCGCGCGCCTCGTTGGTCTGCGCCGTGGCCAGCGCCAGCTGCGCGTCGCTCACGTCCAGCTGGGTCGACAGCCCGCGGCTGAAGCGGAGCTGGGCCAGGCGGAAGGCCTCGGCCGCCTCGGCGGCGTTCTGGCGGGTGGCGGCGAACTGCGCCTGCGCGCGGGCCAGGTCGGCGCGCGCCTGGGCCAGGCCCACGGCCGCGGCCTCGCGCGCCTGGGCGGCCTGCGCGGCGGCCACGTCGGCCTGCGCGCGGGCGAGCGCCACGTTGCTGCGCGCCCGCAGCCCGTCGAACACGGGGAAGGAGAGCTGCAGCCCCGCCGAGCGGTCGCTGAACCATCCCCCGTTCTGCTGGGTGCATACGCGGTCGGCCGCGGAACCCGCGGGGCAGGTGACGGTGTCGAGCCCGCCGCGGCTGGTGGGGATGCTCCAGCCGGTGGGGTACGCCTGCCACCCCGAGGCCAGGAAGACGGATACGGTGGGCAGGTAGTCGGCCCGCGCCACGCTCACCCCCGCCCGCGACGCCTGCGCCCGCAGCTCGGCCGCGCGCACGGCGGGGAGCGAGGCGATGGCGGCCGAGTCGGACGCGGCCGAGCCGGTGCCGCGCGCCAGCGCCGCCACCTCGTCGGCCGAGACTCCGGAGACCAGCTTGAGCGGCTGCTCGATCGGGATGTTGGCCAGCCGCTTCACCTCGAGCACGGCCAGCTCCACGTTGCCGGCGGCCTGGATGGCGGCGGGCTCCAGGTTCGAGCGCTCCACGCGGGCGCGCAGCACGTCGTAGCGGCTGGCGCGGCCGGCGCGCTCCATCTGCTCCATCTGCCGCACCCGCTCGTCGGCCAGCCGCACCTGCTCGCGCTGGATCTCCACCTGCCGCTGGGCGAAGAGCGCGTCCAGGTAGGCGCGCAGCAGGTTCAGCGTGACGTCGGCCCGCGCCTGCTCCACGTCGGCGGTCGCCGCCGAGCGGGTGCGCGCCGCGGCGCGGAGCCCCGCCCCCACCCGGCCGCCCTGGAAGAGCGGGACCGAGAGGTTGAAGTTGACGTTGTAGGTGTTGGGCTGGTTGAAGATCTGCCCCACCGCCTGCGCCCGCGCGTTCTCGTAGACGTGCGTGAAGGCGGTGGTCATGCGCAGCTGCGGGAGCCCCGTGGCGCGCGCCTGGCCGATCTGGGCGCTGGCGGCGCTGCGCCGGCTCTCGGCCAGCCGCACCTCGTCGCCGTTGGCCAGCGCGCGGGCCAGCGCGTCCTGCAGGGTCACGGTCAGGGTGTCGCCGCGCGCGGGCGCCGGCTGCTGGGCCGCCGCCTGCGTGGAAAGCGCGAGCGCCGCCGCGAGCGCGGCGGGGACGCGAAGGGTGCGATGGATCATCAGGACCTGCGGTATGGCGGCGATCCGGCCGGGAAACGGTGGGCCGGCGGAGCCGCGCGGGGTTCGTTCGCCATGGAGTGCCGGGCGCCGGCCGGCCGCACGCGTCACGGCGGCCGCCCCGGCGTTCCCCTCTTTCCACACCCGTTGCGTGGAACGCATGAGTGTGGTTTTATTCAACGCGCTGGTCGATTATCCACCGCGCGTCCTGCTGTATACCACCGGCAAGCTAAAAAGTTTGCACCAGCGGCGCCCGGGGTCAAGTTTTCGACCCGCCGGTCAACAATCTCTCCGCAGACCCATCGGATGACGACGATTCAGGCGGGCCCGCGCTGGCGGCGAAAGCCCGAGGACCGGCCCCGCGAGATCCTGGCCGCGGCGCTGGAGGTGTTCGGCGAGCAGGGGCTGGCGGGCGCCCGGATCGACGACATCGCGGCGCGCGCCGGGCTCAGCAAGGGCACCGTCTACCACTACTTTCCCGGCAAGGAAGCCCTCTTCCGCGAGCTGGTGCGGCAGATGGTGAGCGACAACACGCGCGGCGTGGTGCCGGTGGACGCGCAGGGCCCCGCGGGCGAGCTGCTGCGCGCCTACATCCGCGGCGCGTGGACAAGGATGCGCACGCCCGGCTTCCACGCCATGTACCGGCTGATCTTGGGCGAGCTCCTCCAGTTCCCCGACCTCACGCGCTTCTACGCGCAGGAGATCGCGGGGAGCACCATGGCGCACGTGGCGGCGCTGGTGGAGCGCGGGGTGGCGAGCGGCGAGTTCCGGCCCGTGGACGCGCTGGCCGCCGGCCGCCTGCTGGCCGCGCTGCTCACCCAGAACGCGCTGTGGGCCGGCCGCCCCGAGCTCTTCCCCCACACCGCCGTCCGCGGCGACGACGAGATCCTGGCCGAGATCGAGGAGTTCTTCTTCCGCGCCCTGGAGCGCTGACGTTTCCGACCGTCACCACCAGAGGATTTCGCGCAGAGGGAGCAGAGAGTTTCTGCTCCCTCTGCGCGAAAGGTCACCGATCCTGGGGACGCTGCGCGAGACATGGATTCCGCCTGATTTGGGGAACCACAACCCGCAGCGGATTCGCGTCATGCGGGAGGATGGCCCCGTTTCCCCGACGGTCCCCCCGGCATGCGACCCCGTGGGAAAGCTTCGGACGGTCCGGATCAGCTGATCGCCTGGTGTTTTCAGCAAAACACGCCAAAACCCGGGATCGACCCGAGACAAAGCTGCGACGTAAATTTGTATCAGATTCTCTCCACCCCCTTGCAGGGATGGGACAATTCGTTTATCGTCCTGTACCACTCACACAAAATTGCTGTCCGTTTCGGTGCGTTCACTACTGGCCGGCCCCTCTGCGGTTCCTGTCCGCGTTTCCATCCCCGCTGTTCCCCCGTTTTTGCCGATGCGTTCCCCGCTTTTCGACGCGCGCCTGCCCGCCGCCGCGCTGCTGCTGCTGATCCCCTCGCTCTTCGTTTCCACCCCCCGCGCGCTTCACGCCGTCGCGCCCGCGCGCCCGGCCCCGCGCGACTCCGCGGCCCTGCTGCTGGAAGAGGGCGCGCAGGTTCGCCGCGACGGCCGCGAAGGCTCGGTGCTCCGCGCGCTGGAGGTGTGGGAACGGGCGCGCGCCGTGGCGGCGCGGCAGGGCGACACCGCCGCCCAGGCGCGGGCGCTGCACCTGCGCGGCGAGGCTTTTTCGGCCATCGCGCGCTACGACTCGGCCTTCGCCTCGCTGAACGCGGCGCTGGCGCTGCGCCCCGCGGGCGCCGGCCCGGTTGCGCGCGGCGAAACGCTGGTGGAGCTGGCACGCGCCGAGCTGGCGGTGGGGCGCCCCGACCGGGCGCGCGTCGGCGCCCGCGCGGCGCTCGATCTGTGCGCCGGCGCCGACGGTGCCGCGGCGCGGGCGGTGGAGGCCGGGGCGCGCACGGTGCTGGGCGGCGTGCTGCGGCTGTCCGGGAGCCGCGACTCGACGTTCGCCGAGCTGCGCCGCGCCGTGGAGCTGCGCCACGCGGCGGGCGACGCGCCGGGCGAGGGCGAGGCGCTGCGGATCACCGGCGAAACGTACCGGCGGGTGTCGAGCTTCGACTCGGCGCTGGCCACCTACCGCCGCGCGCTGGCGCTGCAGGAAGGGGCCGGCGACCGGCGCGGCGCCGCGTGGACGCTCCGGGCGGCTTCGCAGACCTATGAGCGGGTGGGCCAGCGCGACTCGGCGGAGGCCTTCACGCGGCGCGCGCTGGACGGTTTCGTGGAGACGGGCGACCGCCGCGGCGAGGCGCTGGCGCTGGCCGACCTGGCCCGGTACCGTCGGGGCGAAGCGCCCGATTCGGCGTTGGCCCGGGCCCACCGCGCGCTGGCGCTGGTGCGGCAGGTGGGCGACCGCGGCGGTGAGGCGTCCGTGCTGACGGACATCGCCATCACCCTGCGCGATGCCGGCCAGGTCGATTCGTCGGCCGCGGTGCTCGAGCAGGCGCTGGAGCTGTACCGCCAGGCGGGCGACGCGAGCGGCGAGGGATGGATGCTGGCCGAGCTGGGTAACGTCCAGCGCGACGCCGGGCGGCTCGACTCGGCGCGGGTGCTGTACCGCCGCGCCGTGTGGATGCGCCGCCGCGTCAGCGCGCGCGCCGGCGAGGCGTGGGTGCTGAACGACCTGGCGGGGATCCACATGCAGCTGGGCGACACCGACTCGGCGCGTGTGGCGTGCGAGCGCGGGCTGGCGATCGTGGAGGAGATCGGCGAACACAGCCTGGAGGCGCAGCTCCGCATCTCGCGCGGCGACCTGTACCAGATCGCCGGCGACTACCCGGGCGCCGAAGCCGCCTACGCCGCGGCGCTCCGGCTGCACCGCGAGGTCGGAAACCGGAGCGGCGAGGCGGTGGCGCTGGGCCGCCTGGGCGAGGCGCTGCTGCAGCTGGGCCGCGCCGACTCGGCGCGCGCGCGGCTCCGCGAGGCGCTCGTGGCCTCGCGCGAGACCGGCAACGCCGGGGAGGAAGCCGACGTGCTGCTGCTGCTGGGTTCGTTGGCGGCCACCAGCGGGCAAGCCGACTCGTCCATCATCCACTACCGCCAGTCGCTGGAAGCCGGCGAGCGCGCGGGGAGCCTGCGCCGCCAGGGCTCGGCGCTGGCGGGGGTCGCCACGCAGATGTCGCGCGGGTGGATGCTCGACTCGGCGCGCGTGTACGCCGCGGCGGCGCTGGAGCGGTTCCGCCGCACCGGCGAGCCCCGGCTGCAGGCCACGCTCATCGACGGCACGCTGGCCGACCTGGAGATCCGCCTGGGGCGCCCCGACTCGGCGATGAGCTTCTACCGTCAGGCGCTGGAGCTGCACCGGCGCGCCGGTAACGTGAGCGGCGAGGCGCGCGTGCTGCTGCACATCGGCGAAACCTTCGGCGGCGAGCGGCCCGACTCGGCGCGCGCCTACATGCGCCAGGCGATCGACATCTTCCGCCGCGGCGGCGACGGCGAGGGCGCGGGGTGGGCGCTGGCCGCCTTGGGGCGAGTGACGGCGCAGGTGCACCCCGACTCGGGGCTGGCCCTGCTGCGCGAAGCGTACGACCTGGGCCGCACGACCAACCAGGCCCCGCTGGCGCTGTGGACGGGGAGCGAGCTGGGCGAGCTGCACCGCGCGGCCGGCCGCGCCGACTCGGCCCAGGCGTACCACTGGGTGGCGCTTGCCCTGGCCCGGGAGACCGGCGACACCGGGGCACAGTCCGAGGCGCTGGAGCACCTGGCCGACCTGCAGCGCGCCCGCGGCCGCCCCGGCGCCCGCGCGGCGCTGACGCTCTACGACTCGGCCGCCGCAGTGCTCTCGCGCGTGGTGGGCGGGGTGGGCGGCGACGACGACCGGGTGTCGCTGCAGGAATTCGACGCGGCGCTGTGGGGGAACTGGACGCTCGCCTGGCTCACCCAGGACGGCCGGGACGCCCGGCTGGCCGCGCTCGCCGTGGGCGAGCGGGGCCGCGCCCGCGCCCTGCTGGAGCTGATGCGCCGCTCGTCGGCGGCGACCGCGGCCGAGCGGCCCGTGCGCCCCGGTGCCGACCTGGCGGCCGAGGGGCGGGCGCTGCTGGCGGCGGCGCGCCCAGGCGGCGGCGCGATCCTGATCTACCAGTTGGCGGGCGACACGCTGCTGCGCTGGCTGGTGCCGGCGCATGGCGACCCGCTGGTGTTCCCCGCGGCGGTGCCGCGCGACACGCTGGCCGCGCTGGTGCGCGCCGCCCGAGCGGCGCTGGGCGCCGACGAGGCGGCGGGGCGCGGCGCCGGCGGCCGGCGCGCGGCGCCGCTGGAGCCTCCCGCGCCCGCCGCGGCCCCCTACCGCGGCGCGCTGGAGCGGCTAGCGCGGCTGCTGGTCCCCGATTCGCTGGCGGCGCGGCTCCCCGCCGGCGGCGAGGTAGTGGTGGTGCCCGCCGGGCCGCTGAACCTGGTGCCGTTCGCCGCGCTGCCGCTGGCGGACGGCGAGTACCTGGGCGCGCGCCACGCCCTGCGCTACGCCCCCTCGCTGGCCGCGCTGGCCCAGGCCGCCGGCCGCCCCGCCCCCGGCCGCGGTGAGCTGGCGCACGCTCTGGTGGTGGGGAACCCCGCCATGCCCACCATCACCACCTACACCGGCGAAGAGGTGGAGCTGGACCCGCTCCCCGGCGCCGAGCGCGAGGCCGACCAGGTGGCCGATCGGCTGGGCACCCGCGCGCTGCACGGCGCGCAGGCGGGCGAGAAGGCACTG
The DNA here is from genome assembly GCA_035689035.1 of Longimicrobium sp. Taxonomy (GTDB): domain Bacteria; phylum Gemmatimonadota; class Gemmatimonadetes; order Longimicrobiales; family Longimicrobiaceae; genus Longimicrobium. The sequence continues at coordinate 11,744 of DASSME010000387.1, forward strand.
GCGTCGCTCCTGTCAGGGGCGCCGCTGGTGCACCTGGCCACGCACGGCTTCGCGTACGCGGCGCCGGGGCGGGCGGGCGAGTCGTTCGTGGCGCTGGCGCCGGGCGAGGGCGAAGACGGGCTGCTGACCGTGAGCGAGGTGCTGCACAAGATGGGCGGGATGCGCGCCGAGCTGGTGGTGCTTTCGGCCTGCCAGACGGGGCTGGGCAGCCTGCAGGAGGCCGAGGGCACGGTGGGGCTGCAGCGCGCCTTCCTGGGCCAGGGCGCCCGCAGCGTGATGGTGTCGCTGTGGAGCGTGAGCGACCGCGCCACCGAGGCGCTGATGCAGGGCTTCTACCAGCACTGGCTGAACGACGCCGACCACCCCGCCAAGGCCGAGGCGTTACGCCGCGCGCAGGCCGACGTGCGCGCCATCCCCGGGTTCGAGTCGCCGCTCTTCTGGGCCGCCTTCCAGCTCGCCGGCGCCGGCTGAAGCCTGGCGTGAGCCGTTCACGCTAGACCCGTGATCCCGGCTGACCCGGCCAGCGCGGCCAGCAGAGAACGAGCAGAAGACCCGCAGTTTGCAGAGGTTCGGATTGTTGTTCGTGTTGACGGAATGCCGCTATACCCGGATGAAACCGGATCTCCCCGAGCGCCGAAAGGCCGCCCCCGCGGCGATTTCAACGCCGTAGCCTCACCATCCTGAAAGGAGCACCGCACATGAGCGACCAGGAGCACACGCCGGAGCCGAAGCCGGATCTCGAAGGACCGTCCGGGGTCGGCTAAAGGGTCCCCCCCCGCCGAGGGGCCGCCCAAAGGTCCTCCGCACGGACCAGACGGTGGTTCGCATCCCACCGGACCGGATGATACGCCGAAGAACGTGAACGGAGGCATGTAAGTGTAGAGTCGAGGAACCCGCGGGAGAGCACGCGCCATAACCATGCCTTTCGCCAAGACCTCGCCGTACCACTCCTCCATTGAGCCGCGAGCGACAAATGAAGACGCTCGCCACACCACACTTTGGCATGGAGACGTAAGCAATGGGTGATAACAACCAAAACCAGCAGAATTCCGGCGGGGGAACCCAGGGTAAGGGCAAAGGTGGCCCCACCCAAGGGACAAACCAGGGACCGAACTCGGCAGGCAGCAACCAGCCCGGTCCGGCGATGGTGCCGTTCCCCGTTCCCCCGCCACCTCCGGACGCGGAAATCGAATCCGCTTGAGCCGTTCACGCGAGGGTGTGGAATGGCCTCATGCAAAGTCATCAGGGTCAGCAAGACGCACGACCGTTTCTGCTGGCCTGATTCCGCGTTAGACAAGCAAGCTGACGGGCCATGCAAGACTGACCAGGTGTGACGAGCGGCGGTGGAGGTGCCTTTACCGCCATGGATCTTGTTGCAGCAGGATGACCTCCGGCCCGAAGCCTCGGGCCAATCTTCTCGTCCTCCGCGCCGCCGTAAGGGCAAGCCGGGGGACTCGCCCACCCACTACTCCGAAAGGCGTCAGCGATGGCCAGCGACAATTCCAGCAAGGACAAGGACAAGGACAAGGGGGGAAACTCGCCACCCAAAAACGGAACACAATCGACAGGGACTGAGAACCACGGCCCGAGCTCGATGCTCTTCGTAATCCCTGACCAACCAGGGACGCCCGCGCCGCCGCCGGATCCGCCTCCGGCGGCGAAGCCGTAGCGGCGCCGCGGCGGGATGATCCGCCACCAAACGCGAAGGGCCCCCTCA
>DASSME010000388.1:0-3969 GCA_035689035.1 Longimicrobium sp.
GGGCGGCATCGCGGCGCTGCAGCGCGTGTCGGGCGCGGCGGTGGCGGCGAGCCCGGCCAGCGCGCGGGTGCTCCGGCACGGCGCCTCGGGGCCCGACGATCCGCAGTACGGCTCGCTCCCCTCGTTCGCCGCGGTGCGGAACGTCCGCGTGATAGCGGACGGCGAAACGGTGCGGGTGGGGCCGCTCGCGCTCACGGCGCACTTCACCGGCGGGCACACGCCCGGGGGCACCAGCTGGTCATGGCGCTCGTGCGAGGAAGACCGCTGCCTGGACCTGGTCTACGCCGACAGCCAGACGCCGGTCTCGGCCGAGGGGTTCTCCTTCACCCGCAACACCACGTACCCCTCCGCGCTGCGCGACTTCGAGCGCGGGCTGGCGGTGCTGGAGCGCCTTTCCTGCGACGTGCTGGTCACGCCCCACCCCTCGGCGTCGAACCTGTGGGAGCGCGTCGCGGCACGGGACCGCGGGAACCAGTACGCGCTGGTCGACCGCGAAGCCTGCCGCCGGTTCGCCGCGGCCGCGCGCCAGCAGATCGCCCGGCGCGTGGCCTCGGAGGCGGAGACGCACTGACGGACGTGCGCCATCGATGGTGCATTTCGAGCCGGAGCCAAGGCTCGTCATCCTGAGCGCGACCACGCCTGCGCCTCCGACGCCACGATGGCCGCAGCGCGAAGGATCTGTGATCGACGGTGCGCCACCGCTGGTTTGTCGCGCCGACCGGCCACAGATCCTTCGGCTTGCGGCCGCTCGCTCATGCCGCGACGACCGCGTGGTCAGCCTCGGGATGACGATCGGCGGGTCGGATACGGAATGCACGGTCATCCACCCACGAGGCATGAGGGCGTTTCACTCGTCCGTCAGGCCCTGATCGTCCGCGTGAGGCCGGCAGAGCGGCGGCTGTGCTCGGGGCGCCGCTCCCACCTTTCCGGACTCATCCACCCCGCACGTGACCGATCCGGCGGCGGGTTCGCTCGTTTGGAGACGCTTGCCTTGTCTGGCTACACACGTTTATCTTGCTGTTCCAGCCTGAACGCTCGCGGCCGACCTCCGTTCTCTCCCGGCCGAAATCCCACACCCGACCGCGTTCCATGACCCTCCACACCGACGGGTCGTCCGCGCCTCCGCGCCGCATCGAGATCCACATGTCGCCCGGCCGCGAGGCTCCGCCTCCGCGCCACCCGCTGGACTCCGTCCTCCCGTCGGCGCTGTGGGCGGGGCTGCCGGCCACGCTGGCCGTCCTGGCCGCGGGCGTCTACATCACCCGCTCGCCGGTGCTGGGGTTGTTCGGGGGACTGGCGTTCGCGGGGCTGTGCTGGGGGCTGGCGCTGCTGCTGAACCTGGCGTCGCCCGCGCGGTCGGCGCGCGCGCCGGTGTTCGCGGCGGCGCTGATGCTTCCGCTGGCCGGCGCGGCGTGCCTGCACGCGCGCACGCGGTGGGCGCAGTACGACGCCGACCTCGAGGCGCTGTCGGCGCGCAGCGGCCCGCAGGCGGTGGCCAAGCTGGTCGACAGCGCGCCGTTCTTCTACCGCATCGCCGCCGTCCACGCCATCCGGCAGTGCTTCGACGACGCCGCGGCGTACGGTTCGTTCGTGGCCGAGCAGTACGGGGTCGACAAGCCGTTCAACGTGCCGGAATGGCCCACCACGGCCTACATCCAGGAACCGTCCCGCTACCCGGCCGTGGCGGACTGGTTCACCCGCCTGGGCCACGCCAGCGCGGCGATGCGCCGGTCGTTCGCGGACTACGTGATCGAACGGGGCGAGGTGCACTTCCGCGAGGCGGGGATCCCCGCGCCCGTGGTGAAGGAGATCGTCCGCGGGATGCGCGAGGCGGTCACGCAGCCGGACGCGACCCGCCCCTTCGACGCCATGGACCGGTTCGCCGAGGCGGGGCTGTCGCTGGACAGCTACCTGCGGATGGAGGAGACGAACACCACCGTGACCCTGGGTGGCCGCTACCACTACGGAGCCGACTCGGACGAGCTGGAACGGCGGATGGCGGTGCTGAGGGAGGCGCAGCAGGCGCTGGCGCGCTACTCCGAGCCCCACGAGCGGTCGCAGCCCCCGGCTTCGACGCCGTAGCACCCCGGCTCGGGCATCCCGGCCGGCCCCTCGCAGGCGCGCGAAGGCCCCGCATCGCTCTCGATGCGGGGCCTTCGTCGCCCCGCGAGTCCGCGATTCCGTGACGTGACCGGCTCTGCTCTGATTGTATTTGCGGCTTCGGTGTGATCGATTTTTCACGCCGCCCCAGCCACAGATCCTTCGCCCTGCGACCGAGCGGGCGGTGATTGCCGGCCGCTGGAACCTGGCTTGCACCGCGCGGCATCTTCCACCGCGGACCAGGGAGGCCAGGGGTGATCGAGGACCTGTGGTACAAGAACGCCGTCATCTACAGCCTGTCGCTGGAGACGTTCATGGACGGCAACGGCGACGGGTGCGGCGACTTCGAGGGGCTGGTGCGCAGGCTCGACTACCTGGAGGCGCTCGGGATCGACGCCATCTGGCTGGGGCCGTTCCAGCCCAGCCCCAACCGCGACAACGGCTACGACGTCTCGGACTTCTACGGCGTGGACCCGCGCTACGGCTCGTCGGGCGACTTCGTGGAGTTCATGCACCACGCCAACAGCCGCGGCATCCGCGTGCTGATGGACCTGGTGGTGAACCACACCAGCGACCGCCACCCCTGGTTCCAGGAGGCGCGCGATCCGGAATCCCCCCGCCGCGACTGGTACGTCTGGTCGAAGCAACGGCCGAAGGACATGCACAAGGGGATGGTCTTCCCCGGCGTGCAGAAGTCCACGTGGACGAAGGACCCGGAATCGGGCGAGTACTACTACCACCGCTTCTACGACTTCCAGCCCGACCTGAACGTGGACAACCCCGACGTGCGCACCGAGATCCGGCGCATCATGGGGTACTGGCTGCAGCTGGGGGTCAGCGGGTTCCGGATGGACGCGGTGCCGTTCGTGATCGAGGGCTCGCCCGACGGGAAGGGCGGCACGCCCCCGCTCCACTTCGAGTACCTGCGGCAGATGCGCTCGTTCCTGCAGTGGCGCACCGCGGGCGCCATCATGCTGGGCGAGGCCAACGTCCTTCCGGCCGAGAACCAGAAGTACTTCGGGAAGCAGGGCGACGGCATCCACATGATGTTCAACTTCTTCGTCAACCAGCACGTGTTCTTCGCGCTGGCCGCCGGGGACACGCGTCCGCTCGCCGACGCGCTCAAGCAGACGCGCGCCCTCCCGCCCAGCGCGCAGTGGGCGCAGTTCCTCCGCAACCACGACGAGCTGGACCTGGGGCGATTGACCGAAGAGCAGCGCGCGCGGGTGCTGGAGCGTTTCGGGCCCGACCAGGAGATGCAGCTGTACGGGCGCGGCATCCGGCGGCGGCTGGCCAGCATGCTGGGCGAGCGCAGCCGCATCGAGCTGGCGTACAGCCTGATGTTCTCGCTCCCCGGCACCCCCGTGATCCGCTACGGCGACGAGATCGGGATGGGCGAGGACCTGCGCCAGAAGGAGCGCGACGCGGTGCGCACCCCCATGCAGTGGTCCGGCGAGCGCAACGCGGGCTTTTCGGCGGCGGAGACGACGGTGAAGCCGGTGATCGACCACGGGCCGTACAGCTGCGACCACGTGAACGTGGAGGCGCAGCGCCGCGACCCGGACTCGCTCCTCAACTGGACCGTGGGGATGATCCGGCTGCGCAAGGAGTGCCCAGAGATCGGCTGGGGGAGCTGGCGGATCCTGCCGGCCGGGTCGGCCAGCATCCTGGCGATGTGCTACGAGTGGCGCGGCAACGCCGTGGTGGTGCTGCACAACTTCGACCGGCGCCCGCGCGAGGCGCGCTTACGCGTCCCGGCCGAGGGGGGCGAGCACCTGTCCAACCTCATCCAGAACGAAGAGGTGCACGCCGACGCGAAGGGCGTGCACCACGTGGCGCTCGAGGCGTACGGCTACCGCTGGTACCGCG
>DASSME010000389.1:0-2535 GCA_035689035.1 Longimicrobium sp.
GCCGCGCCCGCGAACACGCTCACGGCCGCGGAGCAGAGGGAAGGGTGGACGCTGCTGTTCGACGGGCGCACGCTGGACGGGTGGCGCGGCTACCGTCAGGCCACGGCGCCGGCAGGCTGGCAGGTCGTGGACGGCGCCATCACCCGCGTGGGTGAGGGCGGCGACCTGATCACCAACCGCGAGTTCGGCAGCTTCGAGCTGGCGCTGGAGTGGAAGATCTCGCCGGGCGGCAACAGCGGGATCATCTACCGCGTGGTGGAAGACTCCACGCTCGACTACGTGTGGCGCAGCGGCCCCGAGTACCAGGTGCTCGACAACGCCCGCCACGCCGACGGCCGCGACCCCATGACCTCCGCCGGCTCCGACTTCGCGCTGTACGCCCCCGTCCGCGACGTCACGCGGCCCGTCGGCGAGTGGAACGCCGCGCGGATCGTGGTGCGCGGCAACCACGTGGAGCACTGGATGAACGGCGTGAAGCTGCTGGAATACGAGCTCGGCAGCCCCGCGTGGGAGCAGCGCGTGCAGGCCAGCAAGTTCAGCACGATGCCGCGCTACGGCCGCGCCCCCCGCGGCCACATCGCCCTGCAGCAGCACGAGGCCTGGGTCGCCTACCGCAACATCCGCATCCGCGAGCTGCCGTAGACGCGAACGAGGCCCGCCGTGAGCCACGCCCGGTCCTCGCACGGCGGGTTGAAACCCGCCGCTGGAACTTCGGGAAGTCCGCCTTCGCGGACTGCGGACGCTGCCATCGTGCACGAACCCGGCAGCCGAGCCGAACAGCCTCGCGCGGTTTGCGAGGCTTCCCGTGGTCGTAGCCGTGGCTTCAGCCGCCCACGGAATGCCCGCCGCGCGCCGCCTTCCCCTCGTAGCGCGCCGAATCCGGTCCCTCCCACCTGACGAAGACGCACGATGAACGGCACGCGGTTGCGGCTCTCGGCGATGATGTTCCTCCAGTACTTCATCTGGGGCGCGTGGTTCGTCACCCTGGGCACCTACCTGGGGCAGACGCTCAAGTTCGACGGCACCGAGATCGGGCTGGCGTACGGGAGCACCGCCGTGGCGGCGATGATCTCGCCGTTCTTCGTGGGGATGGTGGCGGACCGCTTCTTCGCCAGCGAGAAGCTTCTCGCGGCCCTGCACCTGGCCGGCGCGGCGGCGCTGTGGTGGGCGTCCACCGTCCACGCCTTCGCGGCGTTCTACGCGGTGGTAACGGTGTACGCGCTCTGCTACTTCCCCACCCTCTCGCTCACCAACTCGCTCTCGTTCCACCACATGCGCGATCCGGCGACGGAGTTCCCGCGGGTGCGGGTGCTGGGGACCATCGGGTGGATCGTGGCCGGGATCATCGTCGGCCAGCTCGGCGTGGAGGCGACGGCGATCCCGATGCGGATCGCCGCGGGCGCGTCGGTGGTGATGGCGGCGTACTCGCTCCTCCTGCCACACACCCCGCCGCCGGACGCGGGGAAGCCGATCCGCGCGCGCGACGCGCTGGGCCTGGACGCGCTGGCGATGATGAAGGACCGCACCTTCCTGGTGTTCGTGGTCGGCTCGTTCCTGCTCTGCATCCCGCTGCAGTTCTACTACACCTTCACCAACCTGTACCTGAACGAGACCGGCCTTCCCGCGGCGGCGACCAAGATGACGCTGGGGCAGATGTCGGAGATCGGATTCATGCTGGTGATGCCGTGGTTCCTGGTGCGGCTGGGAGTCAAGCGGATGCTGCTGGTGGGGATGGCGGCGTGGGCGCTGCGTTACGTGCTGTTCGCGGTGGGGAACCCGGGGCCGCTGGTGGCGGCGCTCTACCTGGGGATCGTCCTGCACGGCATCTGCTACGACTTCTTCTTCGTCACCGGCCAGATCTACGTCGACCAGCGCGCCACCCCGCAGATCCGCGCGGCCGCGCAGGGCTTCCTCGCCTTCGCCACCCTCGGCGTCGGCTACTTCATCGGCGCCATCGTCTCCGGCCGCGTGGTGCAGGCGTACACGACGACGCTCGTAGGCGGCGCCGTCACCCACGACTGGCGCACCATCTGGCTGATCCCCGCAGCGCTGGCGGCCGCGGTGCTGGTGATGTTCGCGATCGCGTTCCGCGCGCCGGCCGCGTCAGCCCAGCCGCGGGTGGAGCCGGCGCTGCCGCTGGAGCCGGCGTAAAACGATCTGCGGTGCCTTATCGTTGGTCGGCTGGCCCCCACCGGCGGCTGAAGCCGCAGCAACAACTACGAAAAGCCTCGCAAACTGCGCGAGGCTTCACCTGCTTGACTGCGGATACAAAGCCATTGTCCGCAATGGTTTACAGGGGACCTTAGATGTCATCCGACGGTGCCGTCGCGGCCCCCGCGACGATTGAGACGGTGCGGCGGATCGCGCTCGCGCTGCCGGGCGTGGAGGAGGTGCCGTCGTGGGACGGGACGCCCTCGTTCCGCGTGCGCAAGACGAGCTTCGTGCGACTGCGGGAAGATGGAGACACGCTCGTGGTGAAGGTGAACTACTACGAGCGGCGCTTCCTGATCGAAGCGGACCCCGACGCCTCTTCAT
>DASSME010000390.1:0-30471 GCA_035689035.1 Longimicrobium sp.
CAGGACGTCTCCGAGGTACAGGTTTGGGGCGGCTGTATCAGCCACCCCCAGGACGCGCTCGCGCTCAACCGCACAACCACCGTGATTCCCTACTTGACGTTTCGCCCGATAGCCCTATGACCCACAGCAGAGCCGCTAGGGCCACCGGACTCCCGGATACGCGACGGGAGCGGTGTTTCCGCGCCGCATCAGCCGCAGGTGTCCAGGCAGGTCTCGGCGCAGGTGCCGCCGCAATCGGTGCAGGTGAAGTCCAGGTGGCAGCTTGCCTCTTCGCAGCTTCCGCCCCCGCAGCTGTAGCACGTGAACAGCGTTTCGCACGTGCCGTCCGGGGTGCACCCGGGCGACACGTGGCCGTGCACCGTCCCGGCCTCGTCGCGCGCCGGGGTGACGGCGAACGACTCCACGTCCAGGCGGTCGAGCTCGAGCTTGATCTTCTTCATGGTCGGGGCTCCGGGTCAGGAAGGAACGGTCGGGGAGGAGGAGAAATCTAAACGGATGGGCGCGAAACGACCATGGAGATGCGCGCCGCGGCCGCTCCGCCGCCGGCCGGCCGATCGACCGCCCTCCGGCTTCCGCGTTACGGCGCCACGCCCGCCGCGGCCAGGATGATCAGCAGCGCGCGCTCCACGCCCAGCGCGCCGTTGTCGTTGGCGTACCACTCGTCGGGGGTGTGGATGCCGCCGCTGTCGCCGCCCACGCCGATGGCGATGGAGGGGATGCCCAGCGCCATCGGCACGTTGGCGTCGGTGGACGAGCCCACCAGCTCGGGCTTCTGGCCCAGGCCGAAGGTGAGGGCCTGCGCCGCCTGCACCAGCGGCTCGCGCGGCTGCGTGATCCCGCTGGGTCGGTCGCCGATCACGGTGACGGCGGGGACGAGGGCGTCGCTCCCCTGCCGCCGCGCGGCGTTCTCGCGCTCCACGGCGTGCGCCAGGATGCCGCGCACGCTTTCTTCCAGCCGCGGAAGCACGCCGGGCGCCTCGCTGCGCAGGTCCAGCTCCATCCAGGCCTGCCCGGGGATGGCGTTGATGCTGGTGCCGCCGCCGATGCGCGCCACGGTGAGCGCCGTCTTCGTGGGCTCGGGCCGCGGCAGCGCGCCGATCTCGGCCACGGCCGCGCCCAGCGCGGCGATCGGGTTGGGGGCGCCGCGGTCGGCCCACGAGTGCCCCCCGGGCCCGCGGAACTCCACGCGCAGCCGCCGCGAGCCGATGGCGCGGTGCACGATGCGGCGCAGCCCCGACCCGTCCAGCGCGATGAACGCCGCCGCGCCGCGCACCTCGCCGTCGGCGCCGAAGAGCCGCTTGACGCCGCGCAGGTCGCCCGCGCCCTCCTCGCCCACGGTGCCGACGAAGACCACGGGGCGGCCCAGCCGGAGCCCCGCGCCGGCCAGGATCCGCGCCACGGCCAGCATCCCCGCCAGCCCGCGCGCGTTGTCGGTGATCCCGGGGGCGTAGATCCGCCCGTCGCGGTGCCGCGGGGTGAGCACCGTCCCCGCCGCGAACACGGTGTCCAGGTGCGCGGCCACCACGACCGGGTGCGCGTCGCCCCCGCCGCCGGCCACCGCGCCCAGCACGTTCCCCTCGGCGTCGCGCCGCACCTCGCGCAGGCCGATCTCGCGGAAACGCTCGGCCAGCCGCCCGGCGCGCGCGTCCTCGCCGAAGGGCGGCGACGGGATGGCGACCAGCTCCAGCTGGTCGTCCATGGTCAGGTGGTCGGTCTCGTGCGCCAGCGCGCGCACGGGCTTCAGCCGCGGGTCGGCGAGCAGCGACGGCGGGATCGAGATGGAGCTCATGGTTCGCGGCGGCGGCGCATCATCCATCAGGCGACGACCGTGAAGACGCATCCGTCACGGGCAAGCTCCTCGCGGCCACGGGTGCGTCCAGGGGGAAACGGCGGAAGATGCCGGGCGGGCGCGGTGGTGTCAAACCCGCCGCCCGGCCGGCGCGGACCGGCAACGCGCCATTCCTGGCGCGAATCGGTTCGGGACGAAAGGCTCGGGCCCGGCGCGCCGGCGCGGGCGGAGCGTCCCGGCGCGGCGGTTGCGGTTCGGGAAGCAGGGAGACCGTTTCGTTCGGACGATCGTTCTGCTAGAATTCCGGTTTGACGCCGCTGAGCGCCGCTCAAAACCGCGACGCGGTCCGCACGCAGGCAACCGAACGCCGCCACCCCGCCGCACCGAGGAGCGCATGCAGGAAAGCGAGCTGATCCACGACTGGAACTGCATACACGACTGTTTCGACTATTCCACCCGCAAGGGCGTGCAGCTGAACGACGAGACGCTGCGCGACGGCCTGCAGTCTCCGTCGGTGACCGACCCGTCGATCGGCGAAAAGATCCGGCTGCTGCACCTGATGAGCGACCTGGGCATCGCCGCGGCCGACATCGGGCTTCCCGGCGCGGGCCCGCGCGCGGTGCGCGACGTGGAGGCGCTGGCGCGCGAGATCGTCGAGAACCGCCTTCCGATCGAGCCCAACTGCGCGTGCCGGACGGTGCGCGCCGACATCCAGCCGATCATCGACGTGAGCCAGCGGGTGGGGATCGCCATCGAGGCGGCTGCCTTCATCGGCAGCTCGCCGATCCGCCAGTACGCCGAGGACTGGACGCTCGAGCGGATGCTGCAGGCCACCGAGGACGCCGTCGGCTTCGCGGTGCAGAACGGCTTGCCGGTGATGTACGTGACCGAAGACACCACCCGCGCCCGCCCCGAGGTGCTCAAGCAGCTGTACACCACGGCCATCGAGTGCGGTGCGCGGCGCATCTGCCTGGCGGACACGGTGGGGCACGCCACCCCGCACGGCGTGCGGCAGCTGGTGCGCTTCATCCGCCAGGAGGTGGTGGAGCCCAGCGGCGAAGACGTGAAGATCGACTGGCACGGCCACCGCGACCGCGGCCTGGCCGTCCCCAACTGCCTGGCGGCGATCGAGGAGGGCGCGCACCGCATCCACGGCACCGCGCTGGGGATCGGCGAGCGCTGCGGCAACGCCGAGATGGACCTCCTGCTGGTCAACCTCAAGCTCCTGGGGCTGCACGACTGGGACCTGAGCAAGCTGAACGAGTACGTGGAGCTGGCGGCCGACGCCTGCCGGGTGCCGGTCGCCTACAACTGGCCCGTGTTCGGCGAAGACGCGTTCCGCACCGGCACCGGCGTACACGCCGCGGCGATCGTGAAGGCCGAGCAGAAGGGCGACGCCTGGCTGGCCGACCGCATCTATTCCGGCGTGCCGGCGGGGTGGTTCGGGCTCTCCCAGAAGATCGAGATCGGGCACATGAGCGGGATCAGCAACGTGCGCTACTGGCTGCGCGCGCACGGCTACGACGCGGCCGACGACGGGCTGGCCAACCACGTCTTCGACGCCGCCAAGCAGTGCGACCACACCTTCACCGACGCCGAGGTGAACGCGCTGTGCGCCGAGTACGCCGCGCTGCAGCAGCCCGCCGCCGCCGTCGCCTGACCGGCTGCCGCCGGGCCATCCTTCGCGGCACCCAACCGCCGCCCCGTCCTCTCGCGGACGGGGCGGCGGTTCGCTTTCCGGCACCGACCGGGTCCGCCGCGCGGTTGCCGCGACCACGATCGTCCGCGGCCGCACGGCGTTTTCCCTTCATCCCGCCGGACGCTCCCCCACGCCGGGCCGCCCGGCGGGCCCATAGCTTGGGAACCGACGCCGGGTGCGGAGGGGTGACCCGGCGCCGTGGCGGCGCGGCGTTCGCGGCCGCCACGATCACGGCCGTTATTCCGCCCCTCTGCGCGGCGGAGGCTGTCATGAAGAGATCGATCGAACGGGTCGTCCATCCCGCCGCGGGCGCGCTCGCGGCGGCGCTCCTCCTTTCCGCGTGCTCGGATGCGCCGACCGCCCCGGGCAGCCCGGGGAGCGCCGCGCCGCCGGCCGCGGCCCTCCTCGCATCGGGCCCGGGCGGGCCCGTGCTGGTTCCCAACGCGGTGAAGTACCGCGACGCAGGCGGGCGCCCGGCCACCGGGCGGGCCGGGTCGGCCACGCTCACCGTGCGCGCGCTGCTCGCCGCCGACGGCGTGACGCAGGTGGACGCCACGGCGGGCGCGGTGGAGCCGCGGTCGGCGGCCGGTGCCACGCTGGGCCGCGTGCAGGTGAAGGCGTGGGACGGGGACGCGCTCCTCTTCACCCGGACCCATGCCGGGGGGGGCGCCGGGTTCCGCGCGGAGTACCCGGGGCTGCCGCATCGCGCGTGGGTGCAGGCGCAGGCGCTGGTGCGTGGCGTGGACGGGGCGCGCACCGACGTGGTGACGGCCGCCACGCCGGTGCTGCTGCGCCCGGACCTGTCGGTGTCGCTGGTGGCGCCGCCGCGGGTGGAGGCGGGGACCGACGCGTCCGTGCTCGCCACCGTGGCCGAGACCAACGGCGACGTGGGCGCCCGCGCGGACTGCGTGCTGTACCTGGACGGCGTGGAGGTGGACCGCGCGGACGGCATCTGGGTGGATGCGGGGGACGCCGTGGCGTGCCGGTTCTGGCCGCGGCTCGGCTCGCCGGGCACCCACCGGCTCGAGGTGCGGGTGGAGAACGTGGACCCCGGCGACTTCGACCCGTCGGACAACCGGGCGGAGGCGTCCGTCCAGGTGCTGCGCAGCGAGATGATGGTCTACTCCGCCTCGGCCGAGGACCGCACCTACACCTCGCGGATGGTGCGGCGGCGCATCTACACGGTCCAGCCGCTGACGTTCGAGCTGAACCGCACCGACGAGCAGAGCGGGCGCGTGCAGGCCAGCGTGCTCTACGGCTCGTTCGCGGCGCGGCTCGCCCAACCCTTCAGCGCGGAGGTGGAGCAGCGCACGGGCGGCACGGTCCTGCACGCGGCCGGCTATACGTCCACGGATCGCGACTGGCTGCACGAGTGGGACACGGCGAACGGCATCACCTTCTCGCTCACCACGGGGAGCCAGGACGGCGGGCGAACCACGGTGCAGTACGACCGCCACACGGGGAGCGTCACCTACTGGTCCACCGAGACGCTGTACGGGGGTGGCTCGGCCCCCCCGCAGCGGGAGGTGGTGTACACCTGGAGCAGCAACCGCGTGGAGGTGACCGGGTCCACGCCGCCGTTCGGCGCGGACTTCGCCTTCCGCGTGACGGTGCGCGACTCCACCGGCGTGTGGCGCGCGTGGCCGGCGTTCGCCCTGGCGCCGTTCACCCAGCACGACGGCCACGACTGGTGCACGATGAACCCGGGGCCGTCCGGCGGGTGGGAGATCTGGTGCGAAATCTTCACCAGCAACGCCACCGGCGTGCGCGGCTCCGGCGCTTCGCCGCCGTAACACCTTGTGCATGTGCGGCGGGACCGTACTTTCGCGGGTCCGGGGGAACGAGATGAACACCTGCGTGGAGATGAACCGCCGATGACCGACGGCGTGGACGTGTACTGGCTGCCGTACTGCACCACCTGCCAGAAGGCCGTGGCCTATCTCGAGGGGAAGGGCATCGCGGTGCGCGGCTACCGCAACCTGAAGGAGGAGCCGCTCTCGGAGGACGAGGTCCGCGCGCTGGCGGCGAAGGTGGGGGGTGTGGAGAAGCTGTTCTCGAAGCGGGCGATGAAGTACCGGCAGATGGGCCTGCACGAGCGCGGGGTGACCGAGGACGAGATGGTGCGGCTGATGGCGCAGGAGTACACCTTCGTCACCCGCCCCGTGATCGTACGCGGCGGCCGCGCGGCGGCGGGGTTCTCGGCCAAGCGGGTAGACGCGCTGGTGGGGTGACGTGGCAGCGGTTTCCTGGGTGGGTGAGGAACACCCCCCGCCCCCGGGAACACACATCGTTCGGGAGGAGACCATGATCACACTCGAGGCGGCTTCGCCTGCTTGGCCTGCATCGCGTGCCTGGCCGACGTCCGCCGGTCAGCGGCGGTAGGGTAGCCCCACGCGCCGCCTGATGTCCTCGAACCGAGGGTCGCCGCGAAGAGGGTCCCAGAAATCATCGGAGTCCAGGAAGACCAGCGCATAATCGCGGTCCTGGTAGGCGCGCTCCAGCCACTGCAGTGCCGCGTCGCGGTCCCCGAGCGCGGCGTGCGCCGCCGCGAAGCTGGTTGCGGCCTGGTAGTGGCCGGCTGCATGCGCCAGGAGGCTGTCCATGCCGCGCCTTGCCGCGAGCGTGTCGCCCGCGCGGGCATAGAGCAACGGGTCGCCCGGGGAAGACTGGATCCACTCCCCGGGGAACGCTTTTCTCGCTTCAGCGATGTAGGCGGCCTCTTCCCTCCAGTGCCGGGTAAGGTCCGCGACGATGATAAGCTGGTATCGGGCCCGGTTGTCGTGCGGCCTGGAACGGACCACGGCCCGCAGCGAATCGTACAGGTGCTCGCCTTCACCGTCGAGGGCCCGGGTCCTCATGAAGTTCGTTTCCCACTGCGGCGTCGCCGGGTCCGCGCGCGCCGCCGTCATGTGTTCCGCCTTCGCTTCGTGGAAGCGGCGCTGCATCTCGTAAAAGAAGCCAAGTTGCTCGTGCGGCAGCGGGTCGTCGGGATCCAGCGCGATGGCGCGCCGCAACTCGCGCTCCGCACCCCGGAAGTCCCAGTCGTAGAACAGCAGCGTCTGGCCGAGCGCCGCATGAGCCTGCGCGAGGTTCGGATCGAGCGCGAGCGCCCTGAGGGCCGCCTGCTTCGCGCGCGGATCCGCCTCGCGCGGCGCCCAGTAATCATCGGCGAGCCGGTTGTAAGCGTCCGCGATGCCGCTCCAGGCCAGCGCATACGTGGAGTCGACGGCGAGCGCCCGCTGGAAGGTGGTGATCGCTTCCATGAGATTGGCCTTCCGGCGATCCCCGCCCGCGGGCGCAAAGATGAGCCGGCGTCCCTGCAGGTACAGGTCGTGCGCCTGCGGGTTGTCGGTTCCGCCGCGGGTCAGCCTGACGCCGGGACTCAGGCGAACCTGCAGCTGCCGCGCGATGTCACGCGAGATCTCGTCCTCGACCGCGAACACGTCCGTAACCTGCACGGTGTACGCGTGGCTCCACTGGTGGAAGCCGCTTCGCGCGTCGACCAGCTGAGCGGTGATGCGCACGCGGTCGCCCGCGCGCTGCACGCTCCCCTCGAGCACGTGCGTGACACGAAGCTGCCGTCCAATCTCCGCCACGTCGCCCGACCTTCCCTTGAACGCGAACGACGAGGTGCGGGCCGGCACCCGCAGCCCGGGCACGTTCGAGAGCGCGTCCAGGATCTCTTCGGTGATTCCATCGGAGAAGTACTCGTTGGCAGAGTCGCCGCTCATGTTGACGAACGGCAGCACCGCCACGGAGAACTCAGCCTCGCCGGGTGCCGCCGCTCCGCGGCCCAAGCCCGCGTACGCCGCCACGCCGGCAACCGCGACCATCCCCGCCACGCCCGCCGCCGCCACCTTGCCCGGGACGCGCCTGCGCACCGGCGGAGCCTGGGGCGCCGGCCCGTCCGGCTCTTCAGGGGTGCGCCGGATGCCCCGGGGCGTGACGTCGAACGCCCACGCCAGCCCCAGCGCGACCGGGAGGCCCAGCAGCGCGAGCACCACCACCAAGTGGCTGGCCCACGCCGGGAGGGCGAGGGCGGGAAAGATGTTGTTGACGGCCTCGATCACCACCATCGCGCCGGCGCAGTAGCCGACGAGCACGCGGAATACGCGGCGCCGCCTCAGCTCGGCGAGAAGATGGTCGAGAGCGTTCATGGATCGGACCGGAAGGGGTCTGCCGGCGGGAGTGCGCGCTGTCTGAAGGAGATACGCACGATCGACTCGCGTCGTTTCGAATAGATAATCCCGCTCCTCCCGCACGCAAAGGAGAATTTTTTGTGAGGCCGGGCCGTCACCTGGGAGGGGAACCCATCATCTGAGCCTTCCAGCCAGCGCAGTTCCAGACCGTTCGGGTGCTCCGTGGTCACCGGGTGACCACGAACCTGATGGTGGACGAGTTGCTGGCCTGAAGCGCGACGCGGGTTAGGAGACGAGCGGAACGCGGGCGGGATCGATGAAGATCCCGCCCGTTCTTCGTGCCGCGGAGAATGAGCGTGGACTGGCGTCGTGCGGCGCCGCGACGCTTCGCCATCTTCGCTTCGAAAAGGGTGGGAACGAAACGGTTGTGCGGGCGGGCGCAGCCGAAACATATTGGGCTGACGGTTGCGCCGGCGGCACGTCCCGCGACTTTGAAAGGGGGTTTCTCCACGGCCCTTTCACGATGCCCCGCTGGTTTGCGACGGGGCTCGGCCTTCCGGCGACCGCACCCTTTCTCTCCCCTTCTTCGCCGACCTCACCGGCCCGAGATCGACCGCGTCTGCGAAACGCTGAAGCGCTGCCTGTCGATCATGCGGTAGGCTCTCGCGGCTGAGCGTCACCCGATCGAGCGTCTGCTGCTTCCGTGGACCTACTCCCCCGTCCGATGCCGGACATCACTCAGAACGTCACCGTCTCCGGCTCGAGCAACCAGGTGTTCGTCGCCGGGGGCGACATCCGCTACGAGGTCTTCTACGAGCTCCCGCCAGCATCGGCCGAGGACCGCCGTCACCTTCTGGAACTGCTGGAGCGGGTGCGGC
Source organism: Longimicrobium sp. (assembly GCA_035689035.1). Classification (GTDB taxonomy): domain Bacteria; phylum Gemmatimonadota; class Gemmatimonadetes; order Longimicrobiales; family Longimicrobiaceae; genus Longimicrobium. The sequence continues at coordinate 8,506 of DASSME010000390.1, forward strand.
GGCAGTGGATCGTCAGCGTGCTGGAGGCGGCGGTGAAGGACGCGGCGCTGCTGGAGGTGGGGATGCAGGCCGAGCCGCGCACGGAGGTGGAGCGGCCATGGACCCGCGAGCAGCAGGCCGTCGGCGGCCGCCCCGAGGTGCGGCCGCCGGGAACCGGCATCGGCGAGGTGTTCGAGGATGCAGGGCGAACGCTGCTGATCCTGGGCCAGCCGGGGGCGGGGAAGACGATCGCGCTGCTGGCGCTTGCCCGCGAATGGGCCGGCCGGGCGGTGCGCGATCCGTTCGCACCCGTTCCCGTGGTGTTCAACCTCTCCAGCTGGTCCGCATCGCGGAGATCCATCCACGATTGGATGGTTCACGAACTCGCTCAGCACTATAGGACGGGGGAGGAACTGGCGAGGCGCTGGCTGAAGGAGCGGCGCCTGCTGCTGCTATTCGACGGGCTGGACGAGGTGGTGGCAGAGCGCCGCGCCGCGTGTGTGGAGGCGATCGATGCGTTCGTCCACGGCTGCGGCATCCCCGGGCTGGCGGTCTGCTGCCGCCGCGACGAGTACCTCGAGCTGCCGGTCCAGCTGAACGTTGGCGGAGCCGTCACCCTCCTCCCGCTCACCGGCGAGCAGATCGACGCGTATGTCGCGGCCGCGGGCGACGGGCTTTCCGGCGTGCGCAGCGCCCTGACCGAGAACGCCGGGCTCCGCGCCCTCGCCGAGTCGCCGCTGATGTTGAACGTCATCACGGCCGCGTTCGCCGGCGTTCCGGCCCACGAGCTGAAATTCGAGGACGCACGGACGCGGCACGCCCTGCGCGACACGATCTTTGCCCGATACGTGGAGCGGATGTACGGCCGCCGGGAACGTCGCGAAAGCGGGTTCTCGTGGCGGAAGACCGACGGCTCGCTGCGGTGGCTGGCGTGCGGAATGATGCGGCGCGGCGAAACCATCTTCTCCGTGGAACTGCTGCAGCCGGCGTGGCTCCCGCCGCGACGGCTCCTGCTCTACACGCTCCTGTCGCGGGTGGCGGGCGGGGTCGTGATGGCGGTGGCGGTCGGCGCCGTGGTGTGCCTGGGTCTCTTTTCGCTCTACCTGATCGTCTCGGTGTCCGCCCGCGGCCCGTCCGTGTTCCCGACGGCGTCGACCGTGGCCGGGGTGATCACGGCGTACCTGGGCGCGGCGATGGTGGTGGGGCTCGTGGCGGGGCTCTTCTACGTGCCGGCCGACTACCTTCGTCTGCGGCGCTCGCGCACGGTGCGGCGTGGTGAGCTGAGCATCATCCGCGAGCTGTCGGTGTTCCTGGCGTACTCGGCCATCACCGTCCTGGCGGCGCTCGCCGTGGCGGCGGTGGGCACGCGGGGCTTCGGGCTCTCGCCGCGGGTACCTCACATGTGGGCGGCGGTGGTCACCATCGCGGCGTCGATCCTGTCGTTCCCGCTCCTCTTCACGCAAAGGGCGGGGCGGGGGACCGTGGACGGCGACATCAGCCTGGCGGGAACGCTGCGGTGGCGGTGGCGCTCCGCGCTGGAACTGGGGGTGATCGGCGCGCTGGCCGGCGTGATCGTGGTCCTCTTTCCCGGGCGCTTCGAAGCCACGCGCGGAATGGTGGCCGCGCTGGCCGTGATCGTGACGGTGACGCTGGTGGGCTACGGCAGTTGGCGCCACGAGCTTCCGCCCGCCGAGCGGTGGAGACGGCGCGGGAGCGGGGCCACGCTGCTGTTCGACAGCGGACGGTTCTTCCTCTTCGCCGCGCTGGCGCCGGTGGTGGCCGGGACCCCGCTGCTGGCGCTCTCGGGGACGCCGCTCCGCGTCGCGGCGGCGGCCATGCTGCTCGCGGGGATCGCCTTGTCCGCGCCGGCGCTGTTCTGGTTCGGCGGCGTGGACGTGGTGCTGCATTGGGCGTTGCGGCTGGTGCTGGCGCTCGACGGCGCCGTGCCGCTGCGCCTGCGCCGCTTCCTGGACTACGGGGTGCATCTCGGCTTCCTGCGGCGGGCGGGCGGCGGCTACATCTTCATCCACCGCCTGCTGCTGGAGCACTTCGCCGCGCGCGCAGCCCCTGACGCGTCCGCGCGCGGCGCCGGGTAGCTTCCATCGCCGCCGAAGGAACCGATTAGGGTCGAGCTTCAGATCGGGTCGCGATCTCCTGTCCCGGCCCGTCCGCCGCCGCCCGTGCGCCCGCCAGCCCGTCCGATCTTGGAGGCGAACCAGTTCGGACCCACGCCACGCACCCTCGTTCCGCCGCTGCGCCGTTTCGTACCGCCGCGGTTTGGCCGCGGCGGGCGCCGCGCGTTGCAGAGGCAGAAGCGCGCACCACCCCGCGGCGCCTCCCACGCCCCTCGGCTGTGATCGCGCGGCGGGCGCCACTGGCGGGACCAGGAGGCACACATGGCCGGCAAGGCAGATCTGATCAACAGCATCGCCGACTTCAGCGTGGACGTGGTCTCCTTCGAGGTGCTCCCGTTCGGGCTCGACCCGTACGGAGGCGGAGTGGAGGCGGCGCTCGCGGATACCGACGCCTCGGCGGGCATCGACCCGAACGGCGGCGGCCCCACGCGGTGAGGGCGAGGCGGGGCAGAGGCGGCGAGCGGCCGGGGCATCACGCCTCGGCCGCTCGTGCATCCCCGCGCCTCACTTCGATGGAGGCCACGGCTCCACGTGCCGCCTGCCCAAGGCGTGAACCGATCATCCCGCCACGCCGCCGCCTCGTCACGCCGCTGTCCAGCCACGTCGCCGGCTACGCGTCTTGATTGCAGGAGCGCGCACCATCCCGCGGCGCCCTTCCACGCCTTCGCGGCCTGATCCGCCGACGGCGCCACCCGGCGGGACTGGAGGCAGACATGGCCGGCAAGGCAGACCTCATCAACAGCATCGCCGACCTCACCGTGGACGTGGCCACCTTCGAGGTCCTCCCCTTCGGGCTCGACCCCTACGCCGGTGGCGGGCTGGAGGCGCCCGAGTCCACCTCGGGCGCCCTCGACCCGAACGGCGGCGCCCCGGCGCGGTGACTCGGCGCGGCGGCGCGATGATGGACGCGGCGAGCGGCCGGGGCGTGATGCTCCGGCCGCTCGTGTTCGTGGATCATCCTCGCTCCGTGTGGCTGGTTCACCTGAGAGCGTGGGATCACCTCCCGCAGAGACATCAGGGTCAGCAGAGAACTGCTGCTTTTTCTGCGCACCCTGCGGACTCTGCGTGAGGATGCAGTTCAAGCGGATCTGGCGCGTGGACCCGGGTTGCCGCGGGCGCCGCTCGCTGCCCGGCCCGTGCCGCGGACGCGTCATCCCGCCGCGCCGCCGTTCGTCACGAGGGCGTCCGGCCGCGCCGGTCTACGGGCGTTCCATGGGTGGACGCGCACAGACCCCGCGGCGCGTTCCACGCCGCCGCCGCGTGATTCGCGGCGGCGGCGCCACCCGGCGGGACTGGAGGCAGACATGGCCGGCAAGGCAGACCTCGTGAACGGCATCGTGGACCGCGACCCCACCGCCGCCCTTCTGAAGTTCCCGTACTACGACGGGTGGGGCGAAGCCGCCGCCGCCACCGGTGAGTTCCCGTGGCAGCTCTCCGGCGGCGTGGCCGACGCCGCGAGCCTGTCGCTGGACCCGTTCGACGGCGCGGGTGGATGACGGAGGGCAGGGAGATGATGAACGAGCGGCCGGGGCGTGATGCTCCGGCCGCTCGTCATGGGCATCCGGATCGTGGATGCATCGTGTCGCGGGTGATGACGTCGTCCGGTTTCGATCGAGGTGACCAGTGCTCAACCGGATCTGGGTATCACCCCCGGATCAGCCCCCGCACCACCTTGAGCAGCGCCAGCGGCAGGTGCTCGGGGTGGTGCAGGATCATGTGGCCCGCCGCGCCGAAGATGCGCTGCAGGTAGGCGCCGCCCTTCTGGTCCACCGTCACGCAGAAAGGGAAGATCCCCGCGGCGCGGGCCTCGGCCACGGCCTGGCGGGTGTCCTCCACCGCGTAGGGGCCCTGATAGTGGTCCTCGTCGTTGGGCTTGCCGTCGCTGATGATCAGCAGCAGGCGGTGGCGGGCGCCCTCGCGCGCCAGCAGCGCCGACGCGTGCCGGATCGCCGCGCCCATCCGCGTGTACCCCTCGGGGCGCAGCGCCGCCACCCGCCCGCGCACCTCGTCGCCGTTGCGCTCGCCGAAGTCCTTCACCACCCGCATCCGGACGTTCGCCGCGCCCTTGCCGCTGAAGGTGAGCACGGCGTAGCGGTCGCCCAGTGCGTCGAACGCCTCGCTGGCCAGCAGCAGCGCCTCGATCTCCACGTCGATGATGCGCACACGGTTCACGTGCTCGGTGGTGGAGCCGCTGATGTCCACCAGCAGCAGGATGGAGAGCTCGCGGCGCGCCGGGCGCACGGCCGCGTACAGGCGGTCGCTCACGGTGTGCCCGGTGCGCACGTCCACCAGCGCGCGCACGCAGGCGCCCAGGTCCAGCTCCTCGCCGTCGCGCTGGGCGAACAGGCGCTGCCGGCGGGCGCGCAGCCGCTCGAACTGCTCGCGCAGGCGGCGCACGGTGGCGGCGTGCGCGCGCAGGATCTGCCGCGCCCACTCGCCCTCGCCCGGCGCGGGGGGCGCGATGCGGACCCACGCCCCGGGCCGCCGGTACGCGCCCGCCTCCGCGTCCCACTCCGGGTAGGCGATCCCCGCGGGCGGCGCCTGCGGCGCGGCGGACCCGTCGCGCGCCCGCTGGGGGTTGGACGACCCGCTGGACGGGCGCGCCTGGGCGTCGGGGTCGAACTCGGCCGGCGCGTCGCCGTGCTCGCTGGTTCCGGTCCCTTCCGGATCGCCCGCTTCTCCCTTCCTGGAGCCGTCGAACGGGTCCGAGGTCTGCGAAGGCGCCCCGCCCTCCTCGCCCGAGTCACCCCGCCCCTGGGGCCCGCCGCGCTTGCCGCTGGTGCCCATCGGCCGCGGACGGTACTTGAACGGGTCCATCGTCTCGGGCCGCGCCGCGCCGTCCACGCGTACGGGGACCACGGTGCCCCACGCGTCCACCGGCGCGATCCCGCGGTAGCGGCTGCCGGCCGCCGCCATCCGCGCCGCCGTCGCCCTCGCCCAGGCCAGCGACTCGGCGGGCGTGCCGGCGGGGGGGAGCTCGGGGAGCGCGGCGTGCGGCTCGGCGGCGAGGACGCGGCGGAGCAGCCCCTCCACCTCGCGCTCGGCGGGGGTGAGCGACTCCAGCGCGGGGCGGCGGGCCAGCGCGGCGGCGCGCTCGGCCGCGTGCGACTCGCGCAGCCCGGGCGCGTGGGTGGCGATGGCGTGGTCCACCGCGGCACCTTCGGCGACCAGGAACAGGTCGCGCACCAGCGGCGGCTCGTTCGCCGGGAGCGCCCGGGCGGTGCCGCGGGCCAGGCGCTCGGCCTGCTCGATGGCCAGGATGCGGTAGCGCCGCAGCGCGTCGGGCCCCGCCTCGTCCAGCCGCGCGGGGAGCAGGACGCGCTCGCCGTCGCTGGAGGGGAGCGCCGCCGCCGCGCGCAGGTGGCCGGGCGTGCGGCGCAGCAGCCGGCGGATCGGCTTTTCGCGCGGCGGCTCGGCGGGCGCCACGGGGACCGGCACGCCGTAGACGCCGGCCAGCAGCAGCTCCAGCCTGCGGCGCACCTCCGCCAGCCCCACGGGCGGCGGCGGCGCGTCCAGCGGGTCGACGCGGATGCCAGCCTGGGGCCGCTCGCGGGCGAGTGCGGCGCGCAGGCGCGTGAAGAGACCGTTCGGCATCGGCCGCGGCCCCTAGAGCGTGGCGGCGATCAGGTCCTGGATCGCGGCGAGCAGGTCCGGGTCGTCGGTGAGCGGCGCCACCAGGCCGGCGCGGCACGCCTCGTCGGCGGCGATGCCGGCCGAGATCAGCCGCGCGGTGGAGACCAGCAGGCGGGTGCTGGGCACCTCGGCCAGCCCCTGGTCGCGCAGCGTGCGCACGCGCGCGGCCAGGCGCACCAGGCGCATCGCCATCGCGTCGTCCACGCCGCCCTCGTGCGCCACGATCGCCGCTTCGGTGGCGGGGGGATGGAAATCGAACTCCAGCGACACGAAGCGCTGGCGGGTGCTGGGCTTCAGGTCCTTGAGCGCGTGCTGGTAGCCGGGGTTGTAGCTGATGACCAGCTGGAAGCCGGGCGCGGCCTCGATCAGCTCGCCGGTCTTGTCGATGGGGAGGAGGCGGCGGTCGTCGGTGAGGGGGTGGATGACGACGATGGTGTCCTGCCGCGCCTCCACCACCTCGTCCAGGTAGCAGATGGCGCCCATGCGCACGGCGGTGGTCAGCGGGCCGTCGACCCACACCGTCTCGCCGCCGCGGATCAGGTAGCGCCCGGTCAGGTCGCTGGCCGACAGGTCGTCGTGGCAGGCGATGGTCACCAGCGGCCGCTGCAGCCGCCACGCCAGGTGCTCCACGAAGCGCGTCTTTCCGCACCCGGTGGGCCCCTTGAGCATCACCGGGAGCGCGCGCTGGTGACACGCCTCGAACACCTCCACCTCGCGCCCGATCGGGACGTAGTACGGCTCGGCCCCGCCGGGCATCCGCACCCCCTCGGCACCCTCGTGCGTCCGCCCCGCCACGGCCGGGCGGCCGCGGGAGATGTCGATCTGGTGTGTCATCCGCGCCTCGGTTCCGGAATCGGTTGGACAGGCTCGCCGTCAATGCGCGGGGACCCGCGGCCCGGCGGCTGTCGTTCGACCCGAAGATGGAGGCACGTGCGGTGCCGCGAACAGCTTTCTCGCCAAACCTTTACATCTCGCGGGAACGATCCGGGCGAAACGGACGCGGCCGAAGCGGCAGGCTCCGGCCGCGGGCCGGCGTTGCTGGTTTCGGTCTACGGCCGCGCCGCCCGCCTATTCGCGCGCGAGCGGCGGCGCATCCGCCGGCGGGCGCGGGGTGGACGGCATCTCGCCCACCAGCGCGTACAGGTCGCCCCAGAGCCGGGCGACGGGCGCCAGCGCGCGCGTGTCGGCGAACAGCGTGCCCTCCACCAGCTGCAGGCCGTCCGCGAGACGGACGCGCAGGACGTGGCCGATCACCAGCGTGTTGGCGGCGCCCTCCAGCTCCACGTGCTTGAACAGGCGGCACTCCAGCACGGCCGGCGCGTTCGCCACGTACGGCGCGTCCACGCTTTCGGCCCACGCCATCGGCACCCCGGCGTGCGCGAACTCGTCGATCTCGGGCGGATACTCGCCCGAGGTGTGGTTCATGGCGGCGAGCTGGGGCTCGGTGGCCACGTTCACGCAGAAGCAGCCGGTGTCGAGGATGTTGCGCAGCGAGTCCTTGGGCTGGCCGCGGCGATGGCCGATGGAGACGCCCACCAGCAGCGGCGTGGGCGAGAGCGCGGCGTAGTAGCTGAACGGCGCCAGGTTCGGCTCCCCCGCCGCCGAGCGCGTGGACACCCACGCCACCGGCCGCGGCACCACCAGCGAGGTCAGCAGCTCGTACCGCTCCCGCGGCGTGAGCGATTCGGTGTCGAGAATCATCGGTCCGGTCGGATCAGGGGAAGGGTCGGCACGCCGGAGGGGGCCCTCACCCTGGCTTTCAGGCGCGACTGCGTCGCGTCCTGAAAGCCTGTCCCTCTCCCAAAACGGCCTGGGAGAGGGACCTGGGCTCGCTTCGCTCGCGGCTGCTACTTCAGCTCGCGGTGGGCTGCGGTTCAACCTCCCCCAGGTCGTTTTTGGGGGAGGTCGGAGTTTGGCGGACAGCCGTACCGTCCGCCAAGCTCCGGGGGGGCTTCACCGGCGCGCCGAATCCACCGCCGCGGCGATCCACTCGCGCGCGTCCTCCGCCTCGTCGGGGGAGATGCCGTGGCCGATCGGGTAGTCGCGCGCGGTCAGGTCGGCGCCGGCGTGCGAGAGCTTGCCGCGCCCCTCGGTCGCCAGCTCGAACGGGATCTGCGGGTCCATCGTCCCGTGCCCCCAGAAGAACCGCGTGCCCGCGACGGACTCGGGCGTGGGGTTCACGGTGGGGTGCTGCGCCAGGAATCCGCTGAAGTTCAGCACGACGGGCGCGGCGCCGGGGTTCCGCAGCGCGTACGCCATCGACATCACCCCACCCTGGCTGAACCCTCCCAGCACCAGCGGCCCCGTGCGCACGGGAAGCTGTCCGCGGACCGCGGCGAGGAACTCCCCCAGCGCCTGCTGCGACCGTTCGAAGCTCTCCGGCTCGGGGACGTTGCGGCCCAGGAAGCGGTACCACGCCCACCCCGGCCCGTACCCCCACGCCAGCCCGGAATGCGGCGCCTCGGGCGTGACGACGACGGCGCCCGGCGCCAGCGCGTCGGCCAGGCCCAGCAGGTCGAAGCGGTCCGACCCGCGCCCGTGCAGCAGAACGACGAGCGGCGCGCCATCCGCCGCGCCGCCCGGAACGTGTGTCTCGTATTTCAGCATGGTCCTGGAACCCCAACAGGTGCGTGAGTGCGCCAGTGCGCGAGTGCGTCGGGGCGGGAGGGCTCACCCCTCGCTGGAGCCCGCCTGGCCGGTCTTGCGGTCGTAGGGGATGATGTGCTCCCACTCGCTGGCGTCTGAGCGCGCGACCACGGCCACCACGGGCTCGCTGTCACTGGCGTTGAACACCTCGTGCGGGATGCCGGGCTCGATGAAGATGAAGTCGCCCGCCTCGTTCTCCACCACCTGCTTCAGCCGGTCGCCGTACTCGTGGCGCACGCGGCCCTGCAGGATGAACAGCATCACCTCGAAGTCCACGTGGATGTGCGCGTACGCCACGCCGCCGGGCGGGATGGTGGCCACGTTCATCGAGAGCTGCTTCGAGCCCACGTTCTTCGCGCTCATCCCGGCGCGGTAGCGGATGCCGTTCCACCCGCGCACGTTGCCGCCGCCGCGGATCACCCAGATGCCGTCGTGGCCCTCCACGTCCGCGCGCAGGTCGGCGTCGTCGTCGCGGGGCAGGGTCGGTTGGTTGCTCATGCCAGTGTCGGATGCAGCAAGGTTACGCGTGGGCCGATGCGCCGCGAACGGGTGCGTGAGTGCGCCAGTGCGTGAGTGCGTTCAACTGCGCCGGCGCAATCGCGGAGCTACCGGCCCGTGGTGCAGGTGGGCTGGCCGCTGCTGCCCACGGGGCTGCGGCCGATGGACAGGATCCCGCCCGTGATCAGCGCCAGCGCCAGCACGACGCCGACGAAGCCGAGCGTGTGGGCGCGGCGCGGGTCGGCCTGCTTGCGCGCGTACACGCTCAGCGCGTGCGCGGCGGCGGCGGCCAGGATCATCATCATCAGGTGGCCCATCAGCGCGCCGTAGAAGCAGCCGAGCGCCACCATCACGATCCCCAGCACGATCTGCAGGTCCAGCAGCCCCGTGAACGCCGCCAGCGCGATGCGCGACGGCTTTTCGAATGGCCGCCGTCCGCTCATCCCCAGCGCCATCACGATCAGCGCGACCACGCCCGCGATCAGCACCAGGTAGCGAAGCCCCGAATGGGCGTGGAAGATCCCGTTGATCATCGTCGGTCCCGTCAGCGTTGCGAAGGATTGGGTCGGCGACAATGTAGCGGGCGCGCGGCCCCGGACAACCGGAAGCCGCGCGCCGCCGCCGCGGTCGAGGTTCGCCGCGCTGCGTCAGGCGGGGGTCAGCGCACCGTAGAGGTCTCCGGCCACCACGTTCACCGTGTTGCGGTTCCCCATCACCTGCAGCTCCTGCCGGATCTCGGGGGTGGCCGCCCTGGGTTCGCGGTGCCCGCACGGATCGTGTGTGGCGTAGGGCGAGACCAGCACCAGCGCCGCGGGGTCCACGCCGGGGCCGGCGACCAGTTCCGGGAGCACCTCGGCGCCGAAACCCTCCATCAGCAGCAGCGCGCTCGCCTGCTGGAACGCCGCCTGGACCGACTTGCCGAAGGCGAGGGCGCGGTAGAACGACGCGCCGAAGAGGATGCCGGCCTCGTCGGGAAGGGCGCCGCGGCTGCCGATGGCGCACCCTACGCACGGCGCCAGTGCGTGGGCCAGCTCCAACGTGTGGCAGGCGATCAGGAGCACCAGCCGGATCTCGCCGCGGAAGGTCTCGAACAGCCGCGTCAGCGCGGCGGCGGGCACGGTCTGCGGCTCGCCGTCCTCGCCCACCAGCACCAGGCCGTTCACGCCCCCGTGGCCGCTGAAGTGGACCACCCGCGGGCTCAGCTCGTTCAGCGCCTGCAGCAGGTCGTCGGGGCGTGCGGCCCAGCAGTAGTGGAACTCCAGCGCGTCGCGGTACTCGGCGGCGCGCACCTTCTCGCGGATCCTGCGCACGTCCTCGTCCAGCAGTAGCCGGGGGTCGGGGCGGTCCGGATTCGCGGATTCCGGGTCGGCGGCGACGAACAGCACCTTGACTTTGCTCATGGATGGGTCCGGATGGAGGGGAACGGGGATGGGGATGATGGGCCGCGGCTCGGGAGAGGAACTGGGCGAGCCGGGAGGACTGCACAAAGGGTGTTCCACCGTCCGCGCGACACGAGGTGCGCGGACCGTTTCCGCCGTGCAACGTTCAAGCCGCGCCCGTCGTGACGCGGAACAGGGTCCGCGCCATCCGCTCCGCGAGCCAGCGCGGCGGATCGTCGTCAGCCCTCCTTCTTCGGCTCGTCGTGGGCGCCGGGGGGGACGTCGCCGGCGCTGAGATCGATGTTGGTCTGCTGCAGCGCGTCGCTGGGCGGGTCCTGCTCGGCGTCGGCGACGGCGCCGATCTCGGCCAGCGCGTCGCCGTCGATCCAGCCGCTCTCGACGGCGTGGCGCGCGGCGGCGGCGGTGTCGTCGGCCAGGATCAGCGTGCTCCCGGCCTTCTCCACCTCGGCCGCCAGCTTGCGGATGGCGTCGGCCCGCTCGGGCGCGCGGCTCACGTTGCGGATGTAGACGGCCAGGATGCGCTCCGGGTGCTCGACCACCGCGCGGTGGTAGATCTCCGGGTCTTCCTGCCCGCTGTCGCCCACCAGGATGAAGGGCAGGGTGGGGAACAGCTCCAGGATGATGCGGATGTGCCGCAGCTTGTGGCCGCTGTGCCCGCCCTCACCGGGGTCCACGGACGAGATCCCCCAGTCGCGCAGCAGCAGCGGCCCGGCGGGGATCCCCTTCAGCTCCAGGAACTCGGCCAGCACGTCGAACAGGTTCCAGGGACTGCTGCTGACGTAGAAGACGGGGTTGTGCGCGTACCCCGCGCACCCGCGCTCCAGCGCGCGGTAGAACGCGGCCACGCCCGGAAAGGGCGTGCGCGTGTGCGCGTTGCCGAGGAAGACGTTCTTGGCCATCCGCAGCCGGGATGCGACGTCGGTGCGGATCACCGTGTCGTCCAGGTCGCTGATCACGCCGAAGCGGGCGGTACGCGGCGGCACCAGCACCCGCGGCTGGCTGCGCACCGGGTGCGGCGAGGGCGGGTCCAGCAACTCCATCTCCACCGCCTGCCACGGCTGGCCGGCGGGGAGGGCCGGAGTGGGCTCGAACCAGCACTCGCAGTACCCCTCGCGGTCGGTGGTCAGCACCTGCTCGCCGCCGGGGTAGCGCACCCTTACCCGGGCGCCGGGGATCTCGTCGCTCTCGAAGCGCTGCAGCATGGCGCTCAGGTTGATCCACACGCTGTCCACGGCGCGCGCGGGGGGCAGCGGGTTGCCGCGCAGCACGCGCGCCTTCACCCACGCCCGGTCCGCGCGCCCGAAGCCGCGGTACGCCTCGATCCGCAACGGCCGGTCGCCGCCGAACCCCAGCCTGTGGCGCTGCTCCTCGACCTTCGCCTCGAGCCTGTGGGTGAAGCGCTCGAATCCTTTTTTCCAGTCCGACATCCGAAAATCCGACAGGTGCGTGAGTGCGTGAGTGCGCGAGTGCGTAACTGCAACGACGAACGGCGGGGAAGCGGCGTGCAAGAGGCGGGCTATCAGGCGGACGCGGCGCCCGTGCCCCCTCCGGCCGGCCCAGGCCGTCCACCTCCCCCGTACCGGGCGAGGTAGCGGACGCGGCGCTCGTGCGCGATCGCGCGAAATCATCCTTACCGAGACGTTGTCCCCGCTGCGCGGCTGAAGCTGACCTCCGCATCGTAGTTCCCCCCTCCCCCGCGAAGCGCACGCGAAGCGCGGGGAGGGGCGGGGGAGGGGCCCGCGAAGGTGCTTCGCAGGCCCGCCGTCCATCAACCTCTCCCGGAACGGGGGAGGTGGACGGCCTAAGCCGGCCGGAGGGGGCGCGATGCCGCGGAATGCAAAGAGGCCGCGGATCGCCGCGGCCTCAACGCACTCACGCACTCACGCACTCCCGCACCTGTTCGCGGTTCAGATCCGATCCTCCGCCTTCCACTCCCGCGGCGCGTCGCTGATCGGCTGCAGGATCACGTAGCTCAGCACGATCATCAGCATCAGCACCAGCACGCTGAAGCCCTGGCCCACGCGCGGCTGCAGGTGCAGCAGGCTGATGGTGAGGTAAGTGGACCCGGCCCACAGCACCGGGCCGGTGATGGCGCTGAAGCGGCCCACCATCCCGTACAGCCCGTAGAACTCGCCGACGCGGGCGGGCGGGGTGAGGCGCAGCATGTACGGCCGGTCCGCCGCCCACACGCCGCCCAGCGAGAAGCCGGCGCTCGCCGCCACCAGGAACAGGCACCACAGCGGCAGCCCCAGGATGCCGATGGCGCCGGCGAACGCGAAGATCGCCATCCACGCCGCCAGCACCAGGTTCAGCGTGCGCTTGGGCCCCAGCCGGTCCGTGAGCCACCCCCACACGAACCCGCCGATCACCGCGAAGGTGATGGCGAAAAGCATGATCAGCTGCGAGCGGTGCTGCCCCTGCTCCTCGGTGAGCCCGGTGCTGACCGCCACGTTCACCGTGTACAGCGCCATGATGCTGATCACGGTGTTGATCGAATCGGTGTAGAACACGCGGCCCACCAGGAAGCGCACCAGCCCCGGGTACTGCTGGCCGGAGCGCAGCGTGCGCAGCGTCTGGCTGGTGCTGTCGCGCACCATCGCCCAGTCGATCTTGCGCGGCCGGGGGTTGCCGCGCTCGCGCACGAAGATGAAGCAGGGGATGGAGAAGATCATGAACGCCGCGGCGATGGCGGTGAACAGCAGCGGCTTGTTCCCGGTGCCCATCGCCAGCCCCAGCCCCACGGCGATGTAGCTGCCCAGGTACCCGATCCCCACGCCCACCCCGCCGATGCGGCCGCGGTTCTCCTCGGTGCTCACCTCCGGCAGCATCGCGTCGTAGAACTGCGTCCCCGCCTGATAGGCCACGTTCGCCACCAGGAAGCACAGCGCCGTGGACCAGAACCCGAAGCGCGCCAGCAGGGCGGTGAAGAACACGCAGAGGGTGGTGCTGGCCACCAGGAACGGCATCCGCCGCGGCGCCCGGTCCGTCATCGCCCCCAGCAGCGGCGAGACGAAGAAGATGATGGCCATCGACGCCGCCGTGATCAGCCCGTACACGCTGTCGGCCCGCTGGGCGCCCACCTGGTCGCGCACCCACAGCGAGAAGTACAGCGACACCACGCCCATCGAGAAGATGGTGTTGGCCAGGTCGTACAGCACCCACCCCACCACCGCCCGCCGGGTGATGTCGTGCGGCGTCCGGTGCTCCGGGTACAGCGGCGTGGGTGTCGCGACGATTTCTTCGAGCGGCATGCGGCGTCGGGTGCGGGGGTGAACGCGAGGTGCGGATTCGGATCGGAGGGTGCCCGCAAGATAACGATGGACGGGCGATGGCGGAAATCCGCTCGCGTAGCGGGGATGATGGCGGAGGGCGGAGACGGCGGAGTTTGCGACTGAAGTCGCGGCTACAACTGCGCGCAGTCCGCCTTCGCGGACTTCTCGATCACGCGGACATGATGTGCCCTTGCCGTCGATGCCCGCGAAGGCGGACAGTGTGCCGTTGTAGCGGCGAGGCGGCGAGTTTACTGGCATCCAGCATGGTCAACCGAACATCCCCGCGTCCCTCGGATCCGCAGGTCCAGGTCTCGAAGCGATCACGCCGACTCCGGCACGCGCAGCTCCCGCCACAGCTCGTGCAGGCGGACGGCGAGCTCGTGCTGGCGCTGGCGCAGCTCGTCGAGCATGGCGGGGCGGCGGGTGCGCAGGAAGAAGCGGCGCGCCTCGCCGGTGGCGTCGCGCCAGCGCTCGGCAACGTGCACGGTGACGTAGCCCAGCAGGGGCACGCCCACCATCACCAGCAGCGCCGCCGTCCATCCCCAGCGCAGCCCCACGATTACGGCGATCGCCAGCGTCCACGCCAGGTGCAGCACGCCGCCGAAGAGGATCTTGAAGGTGGCGCGCACGTCGTCGTCCTTCACCAGCCGGTCTTCCAGGATCCCCGTCAGGCGGTAGGGGATGCCGTAGACCAGGATCCCCGCGGCGGCGGCGGGGGCGCCCAGGCCGAAGAAGAGGAGCTGGCGCAGCGTCCAGCGGAGCGCGACGGGGGCACGGTTGCGGGCCTTCAGCTCTTCCGGCGTCATTTCCAGCATGCGCAGGATGCGCGCGTGGCCCGCTACCTCGCGCGCCACGCGGTTCCATTCGGCGCGGTTCCCGGCACGGAGGCGGGTCAGCGCCTCGGCGGCCTCGCCCAGCCGCGCCACGCGGGCGTCGCCTGCGTCGTCCACCGGCAGCTCGGCGGCGTACACGGCCTCGGCGGTCTCCACCAGCGGCGCGTCGTCCCAGCGCTCCAGGTTGACGGTCACCTCGTGCAGCGCCTCGTCGATGCGACGCGTCAGCTCCCGCACGGCGTCGCGGTCCTCGGGGCCCGACGCGGCGAGATCCTCCCAGGCCACCGGGTCGCCGATCACCGCCACGGCGTCGGAGCGGAACGTCTCCTTCTCGCGGAAGCTGAGGCCCACGGGGACGATGGGGAACGTGCCGTCCGTCCGCCGCGCCGCGCCCAGGGCGATCCGCGCCGCGCCGGTCTTGAGCGGGACGAGGGAGGGGTGGCTGTGGCTGGTGCCCTCGGGAAAGATGCCAACGGCGCGGCCCCGGGCCAGCGCGTCCCACACGGCGCGGAAAGTGTCTTCGTTCTGGGCGGTGGTGGCGCCCGTCTCGGCCTGGTCCTGCTGGCGGTAGACGGGGACGGCGCCGGCGCCCTTCACCAGCAGCCCGATCACCGGCGTGGTGAAGAGCGGCGCCTTGGCCAGGAAGCTCACCGGCCGCCGCGCCACCGCGAACACCATCCCCGGGTCCAGCAGCGAGTTGGGATGGTTGGCCACGATCAGGACGGGCCCTCGCCCCGGCACCCGCTCGCCCGAGATCTCGAGCCGGTAGAACAGCCGGAGCGCCGCGCGCGAGACGAACGGGAAGACGGGTGCGAGCCACACGGGCGGGATCGTCGGTCGGGAGGGGAGAGATGGGAATCGGCGGAGCGGGGGAGATGCGCCGCCGTGCATCGCCCCGAATGATGCGCGCTCCGCCGGATCGGAACAAGCGGCGGGGTGGATCGACCGATGCGGCCGCGGAGGGCCGCGCGGGGGGTAAAATGCGCGGTTTGCGACTCAAGTCGCGGCTACAACGGCACGCAGTCCGCCTTCGCGGCGCCTTCGCGGACTTCTCCGTCACGCCGATCCGCCGTGCCTTGCCGTCGATCTCCGCGAAGGCGGAGAGTGTGCCGTTGTAGCGGCGAGTTTACTCGCAAATCGGACCGAACGCATCCTCACGCAACCCCAAGGCGCGGGATCACTCCCGCGGGCGACCCGTTGAGCCCCGCACGCGCATTTCGTTACCTTCGGTAGATGAAACGCACCCGTCCACCCGCGGCCCCGGTCCCGTGAGCGAGCCCGTCCGTTCCGCAGACGTCGCCCCGCGCGAAATCCCGCCGATCCGCTTCGTCCCGAGCCCGTTCCGGCCGGCGTGGTGGCTGCCGGGCGCGCACGCGCAGACGGTGGGCGGCCGGTACCTGCGCCCTCGCACCGGCGTGCGCTACCGCCGCGAGCGCGTCGACACGCCCGACGGCGACTTCCTGGACCTGGACTGGGCCACCGTCCCCGGCCGCCCGGCGCCGCCGGACGGCGCGCCGTGCGTGGTGGTGGTGCACGGGCTGGAGGGGAGCACCGACTCGGCGTACGTGAAGGAGACCTGCCGCAACCTGTGGGACCGCGGCATCCGCTCGGTGGCGATGAACTTCCGCGGGTGCGGCGGCGAGCCCAACCGCCTGCCGCGCTTCTACCACGCCGGCGACACGGGCGACATCGCCTACGTGCTGGAGCTGCTGGCGGAGCGCTTCCCCGGCGTGGCGCTGGGCGCCGTGGGCTTCTCGCTGGGCGCCAACGTGGTGCTCAAGTACCTGGGCGAGCGTGGGTCCGGGGCGCGGGTCAGCGCCGCCGCGGCCATCTCCATCCCGTTCGACCTGGGCGCCGGCGCCGACCAGCTGGCCGCGTCGGTCACGGGGCGGATGTACACCAGCGTCTTCATCCGCTCGCTGCGCCAGAAGTACCTGGCCAAGCGCCAGATGATCGGCGACACCTGCGACGAGCCGCGCGTGCTGTCGGCGAAGACCTTCCGCGAGTTCGACGACGCCGCCACGGCGCGCCTGCACGGCTTCCGCGACGTGGACCACTACTACGGCAGCTCCAGCAGCGGCCAGTTCATCCCGCGCATCCGCGTTCCCACGCTCCTGGTCCACGCGGTGGACGACCCGTTCGTCCCCCCGGATGCGATCCCGCGCGCCGCGATCTCCGCGAACCCGCACCTGGTGGCGGCGATCGTCCCGCACGGCGGCCACGTGGGCTTCATCGCCGGCCAGCCGGGGCGCCCGGAGTTCTGGGCCGAGGGCGAGGCGGCGAGGTTCCTGGAGGCGGCGCTGCGGGGGTGAGCTTGCGGCGCGACCTCATCCCTCGTGCGTCATGCGAGCCCCGCGCCCCCTCCGGCCGGCTTAGGCCGTCCACCTCCCCCGTACCGGGAGAGGTTGGTGGGCGCGGCCCCCGTGCTGCTGTGCAAAGGGTGTAAGGGGCGTAAATATAGACGTCGGGTACGGTGCGGTGGAGGTGTGGCCGCGCGTGGGCTGGCCTGCGCGATCGGGACTATCGTGGCGGCTTCCTTTCACCTTCGGAGGCTGCATGGAGCCGACACGACGCATGCGGGGCACCACGCCCGAAATCGAGCGCAGGGCCAGGGAACTTCGGCAGCAGATGACGGACGCGGAGAAGATCGTCTGGTCGATGCTGCGGAAGCACCGGCAGAGCGGCTTCCACTTCCGCCGCCAGCATCCGGTGGGGCGCTTCATCCTCGATTTCTGCTGCACGTCGGCCAAGCTGTGCGTCGAGATCGACGGCGGCATCCACGACGAACAACGTGAGCGTGACGCCGAGCGCACCGCCTGGCTCGAAGCTGCTGGATATCGCGTGCTCCGCTTCCGCAACGATGAGGTCGAGCAAGCCCGTCACCTCGTCGCGCGCCGCATTCAGGAAGCGCTAGAAAACACCCGCACGCCTGCGTAGTCGGTCACCGGAAGACGTTTACCTCGCACAGGTGTACCAGTGCAGTTAACCAAGGCTTGCACGCCGCCATGCGCCACGAGCGAGGCCTCTCCCGCAACCTCTCCCGGTACGGGGGAGGTGCGAGCCTAAGTGAGCGGAGGGGGCCCGGGGCAGAGGGCGCGAGATGGGCATCTCCTGGGAGGTGACCCGCCGGTGCACGCCGCCATGCGCCACGAGCGAGGCCTCTCCCGCAACCTCTCCCGGTACGGGGGAGGTGCGAGCCTGAGCGAGCGGAGGGGGCACGGTGCAGCGGGCGCGAGATGGGCATCTCCTGGGACGTGACCCGCCGGTGCACGCCGCCATGCGCCACGAGCGAGGCCTCTCCCGCTACGGCCCGCGAGCCTGATCGAGCGGAGGGGGCGCCGCAGAAGGCGCGTGAAGCACGTGGATCACGCACCGGCCTGCGCCTTGCCCAATCCGCTGGAAACATCCGCGTACAGCGGGCGTACGGATGGAGGTCGAAACGAGCCACGGGCGAGATGACGCGGCGGGCCGATCGCCCGTCATCACCCTGGAGAAGCAGTCCGGAACGGACCTGACGGATTCTACGAGAGGAAGGAAGACAGAATGGCGGATGCCATCACCGCCGCCGAGCTGAGGGCGGCGTTCGGACGGACGGTGGAAGAGCGGTTCTCGCACCGGCTGGCGCTCAACGTGCCCAGCCGCAACAACCCCAAGGTCGCCGCGATCATCGAGCGCATCAACCGCGACGACGAGCTGTACGCCATCTGGCTGGCGGCCAACGTGAACGCCGTGGAGCGGCTGGGGATGACCGACCACGGCCCCGTCCACGTGAAGATCGTGATGAACATCGCGGTCAAGCTCCTGCGCATGCTGGTGGAGCACAACGTGGAGCCCTCGGTGGTCGCCAACTACGGGATGACGAACGACGACGCCGAGGTCGTGGTGATGCTCGCCGCGCTGATGCACGACCTGGGGATGAGCATCCACCGCAGCAACCACGAGGAGATGTCGCTGTTCGTGGCGCAGCCCAAGATCCGCGAGCTGCTCGACGGGATCTACGACGTGGGCACGGCCACCATCCTGCGCAGCGAGATCCTGCACGCGATCATCGCTCACCGCTCGGGGGGGAAGCCGCTCACGCTGGAGGCGGGGATCGTGCGCGTGGCCGACGCCCTGGACATGGCCAAGGGCCGCAGCCGCATCTCGATGGGGATCGAGCGCACCATGAGCATCCACTCGCTCAGCGCCGCGGCCATCGACAGCGTGCACATCGAGAACGGCGAGGGGAAGCCGGTGCGCCTGCGCATCGTGATGTCCAACAGCGCCGGCGTCTTCCAGCTCGACGAGCTGTTCCGTGAAAAGCTCTCCGGCAGCGGCCTCGAGCCCTACGTCGAGGTCGAGGCCCTGATCGAGGGCGAGGAAGAAAAGCGCCTGATCACCAGCGCCTACCGGCTGTAGGACTCTGACCGCTCCACGGACATCGAAAGAGGGTGGGCGCCACGCGGCGCCCACCCTCTTTCGATCCTACGAAACCCGCGTGAATCCATGTCGCTTCGATCAGAAACGGACGATGCCATCCTGAAGCCGGCCTCGTCATGACCTGCGGCATTGTAACGTCCTGCAGGCCGAAGGATCTTGGACGGACCTCGGAACCGAACATCCGAAGCGCAAGTCTTCACCCGGAGCTGTTGCCAGCTCAGGTCTCGGTTCGGAAGTGGATGTAGTTGTCCACGCTCGAGGCCGGGATCCGCCGGGAACTGTAGGCACCATACGAGTAGTTGTACTCCTCGATGGTGATGTACCCGTCATTGTGCACGGCCGCGACATACGCGACGTGGTTCCAGTTCCATTGCGCAATCGCTCCATGCTTCGGCGTCTTGTCCACGCGCACGCCCAGGCTGGGGTTGCTCGACTGCAGCGAGCGCGCCGCGTCGTCCCAGTTGTCGGCGTTGCCCCAGTGCGGTCCGCCGTAGTAGTTCCAGAACTCGATCCCGTCCTGGTTCAGCCGCCACGCCGCGAACGACGTGCAGTTTCTGGTGACGAACGACCAGGCATCGGCGTACCCCATCGCGGAGTTCATGTACGGATAGTCGGCGCTCCCGCGCAGGCAGCCGCTCGACGGCCCGGGCTGCAGCGTAGCCGGCATGGGGTACGCGTTGAACTCGGTGCTGCCGCTGATCATGTCGCTCCACGGCCGGCAGTACGAGTCCATCGTCGCGGGGTCGGGGATCCCGAGCGAAGTGCTGCGAGTGGTGACCCAGGTGATCGTCCCGTTCGATTCGAGCAGGGTTCCCGCCCTCCGCAACGGGAGCGAACCCGCCACGGGGCCGGTGGGAAGCGCATTCAGATCCGCATCGGCCACACTCACGATCCGGCTCCAGTCACCGTTGAAGATCGCGGTGTAGACATCCGCGCTCGGGATGCCGGACTTCACACAACCCACGATCAGCCAAACGGTGCCGTTGCTCCCCTGGACGGGGCGGTCGCCGTGCATCCAGACGCGGCCCTGCGGGCGCCGCATGGGGTCACCGGCCGACGGCAGCGTCTGGCGAGTCCACGCAGGGAGATACGACACCTGCCGCACCACCGACTCGCGGCCGCCCGTGCAGGCGCTGAGGGTCTGCGGGTCCGGAACGCCATACAGCGTGCGGTTGAACACGAGCCAGACGGTGTTGTCGCCGTTCTGGCGGATGAATTCGCCGTTGACGGGCTCGGCGGGGGCGGTATAGTGACGGGCATGTCCCGCGTCCGCAGCCGTCGGGCTGAGCACCTGGTCCGAGCAGGCGGACAATCCCGCGACCGCGATCAGAGCGATCGGAACTGCCTTCAAGAATGACTGCATGAGAACTCCTCCACGTGATCCAAGTGATTCACGCGCAACAGGTTACAAGAAATTGTGAGCGGCGTTCAGAACATAAATAGGCTACTCGTATGCTGTCAAGTGTTGCTCCTAAAAGAGCTTACCCCGCCCTCAATGCGCACATAGGTTTCTTTCGTGAAGATCATCAGCGGCGGGCAAACGGGGGTGGACCGGGCGGCGCTGGACTTGGCGCTGGAGTTGGGGATGGAGTGCGGCGGATGGTGCCCGGCGGGGCGGTGGGCCGAAGATGGGCCGATCGACGCGCGCTACCCGCTCCGCGAAACCCCGTCGGCCGACCCGGCGGAGCGCACCGGGTGGAACGTGCGCGACAGCGACGGCACGCTGCTGCTCACCGGCGGCGCCAGCCCGGGCACGGAGCTCACGCGCGACATCGCCCAACGGCTGGACCGGCCGGTGTTCACCTGGCCGGCGGACGCGGCCGAAGACGTGGGGCTGTTCCGGCGGTGGCTCCACGTGTACGCTGTCCGGACGCTCAACGTGGCCGGCCCGCGCGAGAGCGAGGCGCCCGGGATCTACCTCCAGGCGCGCCGCATCCTGCGGTCGTACTTCGGGGGATCGGACGACTTCGCCGCGCTTCACCGGGGGTAGGCCGGGTGCGAGGCGAATTGCGTAGGATCAACCGAGCCAACGGGTAAGAAAATTCATCTGAGACGGAATCGAGCGTGCGGATCCTGATCACCGGCGGGGCGGGGCTGCTGGGCACGGCGCTGATCCGCGCGGCGCCGGAGGGCATCGAGCTGCACGCCACGCAGCGCACCGTGTCCGTCGCCGAGGGCGCGCGGCCGCACCCCGTCGAGCTCGCGAGCGACGCGGACGTCGACGCACTGTTCGCCGCCGTGCGGCCGGACGTGGTGATCCACACGGCGTACGGGAAGACGGACCTGGCGCGCGACATCATCCGGGCCACCCGCAACGTGGCCGACGCGTGCGGCCGCGCCGGCGCCGCGCTGGTGCACCTGAGCACCGACGTGGTGTTCGACGGCGAGCACGCGCCGTACGCCGAGACCGACCCGCCGTCGCCGATCACCGAGTACGGGCAGCGGAAGGCCGAGGCCGAGCGGCTGGTGCGGCAGCTCGCCCCCTCCGCCGCCATCGTGCGCACCTCGGTGATCGTGCGGACGGACGGGGAAGACGCCGCGGTGGCGCAGCTCCGCGCCGGTACCTTTCCGCCCGCGTTCGTGGACGAGCTGCGCTCCGCCATCGCGGCGCCGGACCTGGCGGGGCAACTGTGGGAGATCGCCGCCCTGCCGCGCGAGCGCATCGCCGGCGCGTGGCACCTGGCGGGCCCCGAGGCGGTGAGCCGGTACACGCTGGCCACCCTGCTGGCGCTCCGCCACGGCATCCGGCGGAAGATCGTCCCCGCGCTGAACCGCGAGTTCACGCCCCGGCGCCCGCGCGACCTGCGCCTGCTCACCCCCCGCGCCGACCGCGAGCTGCGCACCCGCGCCCGGCCGATCAGCGAGGCGCTGCTCGGTCCCGGAGGCGTTCCAGGCGCCCCGTCCCGCGAATGACGGAAGTCACGCCGAAACAACGGCTTGCGAAAAATATGACCGCGGTCACATTCCCTCCGAGCCCGTGGCCGGGCCGAATAGCCTCGCGCCGTTTGCGAGGCTTCCTGTCGTCGTAGACCGCGGCTTCAGCCGCCCCGGCAAGAGCCCAGGAATCGACTCAGGCCGCGTCCGCCACGACGCCAGTCGATCGTAGAAGCGGTGTGACATGAGGAGAAGCGCGCCGCCCCTGCCACGGGAC
>DASSME010000391.1:0-9929 GCA_035689035.1 Longimicrobium sp.
GTGCTCACGGGCGCCGTGCTGGAAAAGACCTTCCGCGCGGGCGAGCGCATCGACGAGGTGCGCCTGGAGCACCGGCCCATGACGTACAGCTACCACGACGGGCACCTGTACCACTTCATGGACACGCAGACGTACGACGACGTGGCCCTCACGGCCGAGGTCCTGGGCGAAGACCAGCTCAAGTACCTCAAGGAGGGGATGGAGTGCGAGGGGCTGGTGCACAACGAGAAGGTGATCTCGGTCGAGCTGCCGTACTTCGTGACGCTGGAGGTCGTGGAGACCGACCCCGGCGTGCGCGGCGACACCGCCACCGGCGGCACCAAGCCCGCCAAGCTGGAGACGGGCGCCGTGGTGCAGGTCCCGCTGTTCCTCAATGAGGGCGACGTGATCCGCGTCGACCGCCGCGAAGACAAGTACATCGAGCGCGCGAAATGATCGACCTCGAGTTCCTGCGCGGGCTGATCGGGGCCGTGGACGAGAGCGGGATCGACTCGCTCGAGATCTCCCGCGGCGGCACCCGCATCCGCATCTCCAAGACGCCGCCGCCGGCCCCCGTGTCGGCCCACGCCGCCGCGCCCGCCCCCGCCCCGGCCGCGCACCTGCACATGCCGCCGGTGCACGAGGTGGGGCTCCCCCGCGCCGCCGCGTCCGCCGCCCCCGCGGCCGAGGCCGCGCCGGCCGCCGCCGCGCCCGCCAGCAACCTGGTGGAGATCAAGAGCCCCATGGTGGGCACCTTCTACCGCGCGCCGGCACCCGAGGCACCCTCGTACGCGGAGGTGGGGAGCCGCGTGGCCAAGGGGCAGACGCTCTGCATCCTCGAGGCGATGAAGCTGATGAACGAGCTGGAGAGCGACGTGGCCGGCATCGTGCGCGAGATCTGCGTGGAGAACGGCGAGCCCGTGGAGTACGGGCAGGTGCTCTTCCGCATCGAGCCGGCGGCGTAGCGTGGACGCCGCCACCACCGCCGCGCCCTCCCCGCCCGCCGCCGGCCGCGAGTTCAACCTGCGCGAGGCGCTGGAAGAGCTGGTGCGCCGCGGCGGCAGCGACCTGCACCTGAAGGTGGGCCGCCCGCCGGTCGTGCGCGTGAACGGCGACCTGCAGGAGACCCGCCTCCAGGTCCTTCGCCCCGAAGACATCAAGCGTTGCGCCGAGCAGACGCTCTCCCCCAAGCAGCGCGAGGCCTTCGCCGAGCGGAAGGAGATCGACTTCGCCATCGGCGTGCAGGGGCTGGGGCGCTTCCGCACCAACATCTTCCAGCAGCGCGGCACGCTGGGGATGGCGTTCCGCGCCATCCCGGTGGACGTGCCCGCGCTGGAGACGCTGGAGCTTCCCGCGGTGCTGGAGGAGATCTCCACCCTGCCGCGCGGGCTGGTGCTGGTCACGGGGATCACGGGGTCGGGGAAGAGCACCACGCTGGCGGCGATGATCCGGCGGCTGAACGAGCAGCGCGCGGTGAACATCGTCACCATCGAAGACCCGATCGAGTTCCTGCACCGCGACATCAAGAGCATGGTCAGCCAGCGCGAGGTGGGGGCCGACACCCTCTCCTTCCACGACGCGCTGCGCCACGTGCTGCGGCAGGACCCCGACGTGATCATGCTCGGCGAGATCCGCGACCGCCCGAGCATGGAGACCGTGCTGAAGGCGGCGGACACGGGGCACATGGTCATGTCGACGCTGCACACCACCGACGCGTCGCAGACCATCAACCGCATCATCTCCTTCTTCCCGCCGCACCAGCACGCCGAGATCCGGCAGGTGCTGGCCAACGCGCTCAAGGCGATCGTCAGCCTGCGGCTGATCCCGCGGGCCGACAAGCCCGGCCGCGTTCCCGCGGCCGAGGTGCTGGTGAACACCGGCACCATCGCGGAGCTGATCCGCAAGGGCGACGAGCTGGTCACCATCCCCGACCACATCGCCGAGGGGCGGGTGCAGTACGGGATGCAGACCTTCGACCAGAGCCTGCTGGACCTGTACGCCCGGGGTTGGATCAGCTACGAGTGGGCCATGCACTACGCCTCGAACCCCAGCGAGTTCGCCCTGCGCGTGTCCGGCGTGAGCCCGGGCGAGCAGGAGGTCTGGCAGGGTGCGCCCGAAACCCTCAAGTGACGGCCCGGTCCTGACGTGTTCCGAAAGGTATTGATCGCCAACCGCGGCGAGATCGCCCTGCGCGTCATCCGCGCCTGCCGCGAGCTGGGGATCCGCACGGTCGCCGTGTACAGCGAGGCCGACCGCGAGAGCCTGCACGTGCGCTTCGCCGACGAAGACGTGTGCATCGGCCCGCCGGCCGCGCGCGAAAGCTATCTCAACATCCCGCGCATCATCGCCGCCGCCGAGGTGACGGGCGCCGACGCCATCCACCCCGGCTACGGCTTCCTGGCCGAGAACGCCGAGTTCAGCGAGATCTGCGAGCGCAGCGGCCTCACCTTCATCGGCCCCACCCCGCAGCAGATCCGCCTGATGGGCGACAAGGCG
Organism: Longimicrobium sp.; assembly: GCA_035689035.1. Classification (GTDB taxonomy): domain Bacteria; phylum Gemmatimonadota; class Gemmatimonadetes; order Longimicrobiales; family Longimicrobiaceae; genus Longimicrobium. Next base: position 2,476 of record DASSME010000391.1, read on the forward strand.
GCGGCGCGGCGCACCATGAAGGAGGTGGGCGTCCCCATCGTCCCCGGCACCGACGCCATCGGCGACCCCGACGAGGCGCTGGCGCAGGCGCGCGAGATCGGCTTTCCCGTGCTGATCAAGGCCGCGGCCGGTGGCGGCGGCAAGGGAATGCGCGTGGCGCAGGACGCCGACGAGTTCGAGCGCCAGTACTCCATGGCGCGCAACGAGGCCGCGGCGGCGTTCGGCGACGACACCGTGTACGTGGAGAAGTACCTGGCCCGGCCGCGCCACATCGAGTTCCAGATCCTGGGCGACAGCCACGGGCGCGTGATCCACCTGGGCGAGCGCGACTGCTCGATCCAGCGCCGCCACCAGAAGCTGCTCGAGGAGGCGCCGTCGCCGGCGCTGACCGAGGAGCTGCGCGCGGAGATGGGCGACGCGGCGGTGCGCGGGGCGAAGGCGATCGACTACGTGGGCGCGGGGACCATCGAGATGCTGCTGAACGACGACAACTCGTTCTACTTCATGGAGATGAACACCCGCATCCAGGTCGAGCACCCGGTCACCGAGATGTGCACGGGGTTCGACCTGGTGAAGGAGCAGATCCGGGCGGCGGCCGGGCTTCCGCTGTCCATGCCGGACCGCCCCATCCACCTGCGCGGCCACGCCATCGAGTGCCGCATCAACGCCGAGGACCCGGCGCGCAACTTCGCCCCGTCTCCGGGCACGGTGGCGGCGTTCCACGCGCCGGGCGGCCCGGGCGTGCGGGTGGACACGCACGTCTACGCCGGCTACCGCGTCCCCCCGTTCTACGATTCGCTGCTGATGAAGCTGATCGTGCACGGCGCCACGCGCGACGAGGCGATCGCGCGCATGAAGCGTGCACTCTCCGAGACGGTGATCGAGGGCGTGCACACCACCATCCCGTTTCTCCAGGCGGTGATGGACCACCCCGCGTTCGTGGCGGGCGAGGTGGACACGAAGTTCCTGGAGCGGATGATGAGCGAGCGGGCGGCTGCATGAAGCTGGACGTACTGCTGACCCCCGGCGAGCTGCTGCCGGGCGACATCGCGGAGCGGACCGTGGTGGTGATCGACGCGCTGCGCGCCTCCAGCACCATCGTGGAGGCGCTGGCCGCCGGCGCCAAGGCGCTCTTTCCCGTGGCCAGCATCGAGGAGGCGCTGCGGCTGGCCAACACGCTGGGGCGCGACGAGGTGCTGCTCTGCGGCGAGCGCAAGTCGCTCCCCATCGAGGGGTTCGACCTGGGCAACTCGCCGGGCGACTTCACCGCCGAGCGGGTGGGCGGCAAGATGCTGGTGATGAGCACCACCAACGGCACCGGGGCGATGATGGCCGCGTCGGCCGCGTCGCGCGTGGTGGTGGGCTCGTTCCTGAACCAGCAGGCGGTGGTGGACGAGCTGGTGCGCGCCGGCGCCGAGCCCGTCTTCCTGTGCAGCGGCCGCGAGACCAAGTTCGGGCTCGAAGACGCGGTCTGCGCCGGGCGCATGGCCGCCGCGGTGATGGCCGCGCGCGCCGAGGGCGAGTGGGAGCTGAACGACGGCGCCATCGCGGCGCTGGCCCTCTCGGGCGCGCACGACGACCTTGAGGACCTGTTCGCGCGCACCGCCGCCGGGAAGCAGATCGTGGAGGCGGGGTTGGACGCCGACCTCGCCTTCTGCGCGCAGGTGGACCGCCACGACGTGGTTCCCGTGCTGCACGACCGGCAGATCTCCCTCGTCCCCGCCACGGTCGAGGGCTGACGCTCCACCGCGGCATAGATCGGCCCCCATGTCGAGAGGCCGCTGGATCCGACCGGATCCGGCGGCCTCTTCGCATCCCCGGATTCTGCCGAACCGCGGGGCACACGGAGCAGCGGAGAGAACCGGAGGAACGGAGAACCACGTCCCGTCGGCCGGGCTGTTGTCCATTCCGCGGTGCGGATCGGCAGGAAAAAGCGACGGTCTGGCAGGATAAATGAGCCCCGGCGCTGGTGTGTTTTTTGCATGGGCCGAGGGCGCCCGCACATCCGCGGGTGACGGTATTCTCGTTACGGAAAGGAGCTGCCATCGAACCTCGGGAGGTGAGGAATGATCCACCGTGTCTTTCTCCCGGCCGCCCTGGCCACGCTGCTGTGCGCCCTCTCCGCGCCGGCCCTCTCGCAGACCGAAGCACCCCGCCGCCCGCAGGCGCAGCCGCGCGGGTACCTGGACTATTTCGCCGCGGGGGTGAGCCGCGCGTACGCCGGCGGTGACGCGGGGAGCGGCTTCGGCGCGCGGCTGATGGTGCGCGTCGCCCCGGCCGGCTCTACGCTGGGGCGCGTGCTGGTGGGCGGCTACGCGAGTCACCTGCCCCGCACCGGCAGCGGCGGCGACACCTGGCAGTACGGCTCGCAGGCCGACGTACACGTGCGCGGCCCGGGCTCGCGCTTCGATCCCATGCTGACGCTGGCCGCGGGCGCGGTGCGCCGCGAGGGCGAGTGGACGTGGCAAGTGGCCAACCGCCGCTCCCTGCGCGTGTTCCGCGACGACGCCCGTACCGGCTACACGCTCTCTCCCGGGATGGCGGCACGCGCGCACGTGACCCGCGCGGTCGCGTTGCGTGGCGACATCCGCCGCGCGTTCGCGCTGGACGGGGATGCGCGCGGCGGCACCGAGTACGCCGTGGGGATCAGCCTGCCGTTCTGATCGCCGGCCACGAACGCGAAAGCCGCCGGCCCCTCGCGGGCCGGCGGCTTTTCGTGTGTGGCGGCGAGAGCGGGCCCCCAGTCCGATCTGCTCACTCCGCGTGGGTGCCGGCGGCGCGGTGGGCCTGCACGGCGATGCGCTCGCTCTGGCGCAGCAGGCGGGCAGCCACGGCGCAGGCGGCGTCGGCGCCCTCGCCGCCGGGGAGGTGGGCGCGGATGCACGCCTCGACCTCTTCGCGCAGCAGCTCGAAGTCGCGCCGCACCTCGGGCTCGGCCCACCCCAGCCGGCGGCGCTGCTCGGCGTGCAGCTCGGCCACCAGGCGCTGGATGCGGCTGCCGTCGCGCAGCAGGCGGGGCGCGTCGCTGGTGCTCCCGCCCAGCACGGTCATGCTCTGCGCCACGTCGGTCAGCAGCGTGCCCGCGTGGTTGAGCAGGTCCACGTCGGTCGCCTCGTGCGCGTGCGGCACCTTCATGTCGGCGCGGATGCGGCGCACGTACACCTGCAGGAGCTCCTCGAGGCGGCAGATCAGCTCGTGGCTGGCCGCCGCGATCGCCTCGCCGCTGCGCCGCCGCGTGCGCTCGTCGCGGTCGGCGTCCACCTCCTGGTCGGGGGCGGCGGGAAGCCACAGGGTGAAGCACGAGCCCACCCCCGGCGTGCTGCGTACCGTCACCTCGCCGCGCATCAGCCGCGCCAGGTGGCGGGCGAGCGTAAGCCCCAGCCCGGCGCCGCCTTCGCTGCGGGTGTGCCCCTCCTGCCCCTGGCGGAACGGCTCGAACATCTGGTCCACCCGGTCGGGCGCGATCCCGACTCCCGTGTCTTCGATCTCGACGCACAGCCACGGGCCCGGCCCGCTCACCCGCTCCGCGCGCGCCGACACACCGCAGGCCACGCGCACCGAGCCGCCCGCGGCGGTGAACTTCACCGCGTTGGAGAGGAGGTGGTCGAGCACCTGGCCCACGCGGGTGGCGTCGCCCAGGTACCAGCGCGGCGCGGCGCCGGCGCAGCCGTCGCGCAGCGCGACCCCCTTGGCCTCGGCCGCCGGGCGGACGCGGGCGAGCGCCTCGTCGAGCGCGAACTGCGCCGAGGCGCGCTCGCGCCCCACCGAGAGCTGCCCGGACTCGAGGCGGGCCAGGTCCAGCACTTGGTCGACCAGGGCCAGCAGGTGCGTGGCCGAGCCGCGGATGCGGCCGACCTGCGTGCGCTGCTCGTCGGTGAGCGGGCCGGGCAGCTCCAGCTCCAGCAGGTCGGCGTAGCCGAGCACGGCGTTCAGCGGCGTGCGCATCTCGTGGCTCATCGCCGCCAGGAACTCGCTCTTGGCGTGGCTGGCCTCTTCGGCGGCGGCGCCGGCGCGCGCGGCGGCGCGGTACAGCCGGGCGTTGTCGATCGCCATGGCCGCGCGCCGCGCCAGCTCTTCGGCGAACTCGCGGTCGGCCTCGTCGAAGTGGTGGTCGTGCGGGCTCACGAAGGTGATGGCCCCGTGCACGTGCCCGCGCGCCAGCATCGGCGCCACCACCACCGAGCCCATCCCCAGCGTGCGCAGGAGCTTGCGGTTCTCGGGGTCCTGCGCGGCGGCCTCCAGGATCTCGTCGGTGATGCGGGGGATGATCTGCGAGCGGCGGGTGCGCACGGCCACGGGCACGCCCAGCGGCGCGTCGACCTCGGGTGGCCAGCCCACGGCCAGACGGCGGGCCAGCGCCTGCCGGGCGGGGTCGGGGTGCACCACCGCCAGGCGCCGCATGGAGCCGTCTTCCTCCACCACGTCCACGATCCCCCACGAGCCCAGCTGCGGCAGCGCGAGCGCGGCCACGGTGGCCAGGGTGGCCTCGTAGTCCAGGGTGTCGGCCAGCAGGCGGCTGGCCTCGGCCAGGTGGCTTGCGCCATCGTGGCGAAGGCCCGTTCCCGCCGCTGCTTTGCTCTCCGTGGCGCTCATCCGCGGCTCCCGGTGCGCGGCCCGCTCCCGGATGGGCGGGCGCAAACGCGCGCGCAGAAGGCAAGAGCCGTGCGCGCGAACCCGCGGAAGTGTTTGGGCCGATGCGTGTTGGTGGCGGAGGACGCAAACGGAGCCGGGTGGCGCGAAGCCTCGCGCCACCCGGCGAATCGTCGCGCAGAGCCCGCGGCTCAGGGATGCCCGGTGCTGGTTCCCCCGGCCGCCGGCGGAGTGCCGTTGCCGCTGGGCGTTGAGATGGTGCTCTTGCCGCCACCGGTCGCCGGCGGCTGCGCCACGGGCACCCCGGCCGAGGCGAGCGTGGGTGCCGCGCTGTCGGCGGCCGGCGCCGGGGCGGGCGCCGCGCCGGTGGTGGTGGGCGAGCCCGAGCTCTCGGCCGGGCCCGCGCCGCTGCCGCTGGTGGCGCCGCCGTTGATCTGCGCGCCGCTCTGCGGCATTCCCTCGGTGCCGCCGCCCTGCTCGTCGCCGCCGCCCGGCTTGCTGCACGCCGCCGCGCCCACCAGCGCCGCGGTGGATACGATCGCGGCGAGCCGCGTCAGGTTCTTCATCCCGCTCCTCCCCTCAGGTCGCGTCCGCGGGCCATCCGTAGCCCGCGCCCCGCGGACGCCCTCGCGCCCGCACGAACGGCCGCCGCGAGGCGCAACTCACATGCCCGTCAGGCGGGGACCACGGCAGGTGGCCGCGGCGTATCGCCGCACGCAGGGACCGGGGGCGCGGGTCATCCAGGTCCGGGAGCTCCGTGGTCATGCCGGCACAGCGGATGGTGACACGGAGCAGCGGAGTGCAACGGAGCAACGGAGAACTGCACGCGAATCCAACGCAGTTCTCCGCTGCAATGTGTGACCATCTGCCGTGTCATCCAACATCGGTAGATCCGGAGAATCGGATTCGGGATCAGCGTCCGTGTCTTCCTGACCCGGGGACCCCCGCATCGGCCGAATCGGTGCCCAGCCCGCGGGCGATGTACGCCACGGCCAGCGCGTTGAGCGACACGCCCTCGGCCTCGGCGCGGGCGGCGAGCTCGGCGTGCAGCGAGCGCGGCAGGCGCAGGCGGAACTGGCCGCTGTACTGCGAGATGGCCTGCGGTTCGGGGAGCGGCCACCCCTCGGCCTGGTGGGTTTCCACCGCCAGCCCCACCGCCACCTGCACCTGCTCCAGCGCCTCGGCGGCGGACTCGCCGAACGCGGACAGGCCGGGGAACTCCGGGCAGAGCGCGATGAACGCCTCGTCTTCGTCGCTCCAGCGCACCGAGTAGCTGTAGTGGTTCACGATTCCTCGCTGGCAATGAGTTCGTCGATGGCGGCCAGCAGCTGGCGCACCTGGTACGGTTTGGCCCTGCCGTTCCGGTCTTCCTGGAAGTTCATCAGCCGGGTGCTGCCGTTGCGCTTGTACAGGCAGTGGCTTCCGCTCTGGCGCACGAACACCCATCCGAAGCATTCCGCCAGCGCGCAGAGGTTGCCGAACCGCAGGTTGGTGATGTTCGCGCGCGCTTCGTCGAGCCGCTTCCTGCAAACCGTGGTCATGGATCCGCCATCCCGCGCCTCAGGTGAATGGTACCGCATCCGGTACCACGTGTCAAGGGGCTGGTGAACGGAGTACAATCTAAAGATCGCGGCATAAAAGGAAACACCGCAAACAGTGTTTGCGGTGGCGGTGTTGTTGCGAAACAGAGGACAAAATAAACGAAAGGCGCCTATGCTGGCATCAGGCCGGTAACGGCGGGTCGCGTTTGCGGCGGCGGGTGAGCCAGGACATTCCGAAGCAGGCCAGGACCTGCAGCCCGAACACCGCCGCCAGAGCGATGGCGGGGTCCATCCCCTGGCGGCCGGCCAGGCGCCACGCCAGCGCGGTGGCGCCCAGCGATGCCACCACGCCAAAGCCCAGCCGCCCGCGCCGCCCGGTGAGCCGGTGCAGCGCGAACGGCGTGCAGAACACCGTGGCCGCAACACCGGCATACACCCACAGGCGACGGTCCTGCACCGCGCCCGCCACCGCCGCCCACCACGCGCCCACGAACATCGCCAACGCCGTGGTGGTGACGGTGAACTCCCACAGCGCGCGGAAGAAGCGGCCGAACGCGCTCGATGGGCGCGCGGGAGCCTGTGGTTGCGCACCGGCCGCCAGGGCCGCGGGGGAAGGCGATGAGGCGGGCGAGTAGGGCGGCTGCCCGGCGAGTGCATAGGACGGCTGGGCCGCGGATGCGTACTGCGGCGGCGGCGCATGCGCCGGGGGGCGCGGCGTGGGCGTGAATACGCTGGGCACCGCCACCTGCGCCGGCCGCGGCTGCGGAGTCGGCGGTGCGTAGATCCGCGTGTGCTCGTCGGTGTTTTGAGCGCGCGGGTCAGCGTCGCGCGACGGCGAACCGGTGGGTCGTTGCGACGGCGGGGATGCGCCGGGGAGGATCGTCGCCGCCCGCCCGCCCGGGCCGCCGGTGAGCGCCTCCACCATCGCGCCCGCGTCGGCGAAGCGCTCGGTGGGGGTGCGCGCGAGGGCGCGGACCAGCACGGCGTACGTGGCGTGATCCAGCTCCGGCGCGCGCTGGCGGAGGAGGCGCACGGCGTCGCTCACCTCGGCCGCGGCGCGGTTGGGGTCGGCCGAGGTGAAGGGGCGCGTGCCGGTCACCAGGTGGTACCCCACCGCGGCCAGGCTGAACACGTCCGACGCGGCGGTGATGCGATCGTCGCCGCGCAGCTGCTCGGGCGACGCGTAGGCCGGCGAAAACGGCGAGCGGCCGTACACCGTGAGCTGCGTGACCGTATCTCCCTCGCCCGCCTGCACCTGCGCGATGCCGAAGTCCAGGACGCGCACGTGCACGTCGTCTCCGTCGCCGGCTTCCAGGAAGAGGT
>DASSME010000392.1:0-3496 GCA_035689035.1 Longimicrobium sp.
TCACGTAGGGGCCGTAGCGGCCTTCCCACAGCGTCACCGGCTCGCCGTCGGCCGGGTGCGCGCCCAGGGTGCGCAGCGGCTCCACCGCCTTGCGCTGGCCGCGGCCGCCCTTGGGCTGCGAGAGCAGCTCCAGCGCGCGGGCCAGGCCCACCGTGTAGACGTCGTCGGTCTTCTCCAGCGAGCGGAAGTCGTTCCCGGCCACCACGAAGGGGCCGAAGCGGCCGATCCCGGCGCGCACCTCCTCGCCCGTCTCCGGGTGCTTGCCGAGCGTGCGGGGGAGCGAGAGCCAGCGCAGCGCCATCTCCAGCGAGACGTCCGCCGGGTTCACCCCCTTGGGGAGCGAGGCGCGCTTCGGCTTCGGCTCGTCGTCGGTGGCCCCGCCCAGCTGCACGTAGGGGCCGAAGCGGCCTTCGAGAAGCAGGACCCCCTTCTTCGTCTCGGGATCGGTTCCCAGGATGTCGGGGCCCTCGGTCTTGGCGCGGACCAGGCGCTCCACCTGCTCGTCGCTCAGGTCGGCGGGCGCGATCCCCTCGGGGAGCGAGGCGGTGACGGTGGTCTCGCCCTCCTCGCGCTCCACGAACGGGCCGAAGCGCCCGATGCGCACGCGCGCCGGGAGCCCTTCGAGCAGGACGGTGCTCGCCTCGCGCGGGTCGATCTGCTCCTGCCCCTTCTGCACCAGCTCGTCCAGCCCGTCGGGGCCGCTGAAGAAGTCGCGCAGGTACGGCAGCCACTCGGCCTCGCCCCCGGCGATCTCGTCGAGCTGCTCCTCCATCCGCGCGGTGAAGCGGGTGTCGACCAGGTGCGGGAAGTTGCGCTCCAGCAGCGTGGTGACGGCGAAGGCGGTGAAGGTGGGCACCAGCTGGTTCTGCTGCCGCTCCACGTAGCCGCGGTCGATGATGGTGCCGATGATCGACGCGTAGGTGGACGGACGCCCGATCCCCTCGGCCTCGAGCATCTTCACCAGCGTGGCCTCGGTGTAGCGCGCGGGCGGCTGCGTCTCGTGCTTCAGCGCCTCGAGGCCGCGCAGCCCCAGCGCGTCGCCGCGGCGCAGGTTGGGGAGCGGCTCCTCGCGATCTTCCAGCGCGGCATCGGGGTCGTCGCTCCCCTCCACGTAGGCGCGGAAGAAGCCGGGGAAGTCGATGCGCTTGCCGCTGGCGCGGAAGACGGCGTCGCCCGCCTCGATCAGCGCGGTGAGGTGCGTCTGGCGCGCGTCGGCCATCTGGCTGGCCACGGCGCGCTTCCAGATCAGGTCGTACAGCGCCAGCTCCTGGCCGTGCAGCCCGGTGGCGTCGGGCGTGCGCATCTCGGTCCCCGCCGGGCGGATCGCCTCGTGGGCCTCCTGCGCGCCCTTGCTGGTCGTGGTGAACTGGCGCGGCGACGGGCTGAGGTACTCCTCGCCGTACAGCGCCCGGATGCGCATCCGCGCGGCCTTGATGGCCTGGTCGGAGAGGTGCACCGAGTCGGTGCGCATGTAGGTGATGAAGCCTTCCTCGTACAGCCGCTGAGCGATCCGCATCGTATCGCGGCTCGACAGGCGCAGCTTGCGGTTGGCCTCCTGCTGCAGGGTGGAGGTGGTGAACGGCGGATAGGGGCGGCGGACGGAGGGCTTCTCCTCGGTCTCGGCCACCTTCCACGCCGCGCCCTGCAGCCGCTCGCGCAGCGCCTTCGCCTCGTCGCTGCCCAGGAGGACGACGTCGCGCGACTTGAGCTGGCCCGTGTTCTCGTCGAAGTCGCGCCCCGTGGCCACGCGCTTTCCGCCCACGGACTGCAGCAGCGCGCTGAAGACGGATTCGTCCTTGGCCAGCGCGGCCTTCAGGTCCCAGTAGACGGCCGAATGGAACGCCCGCCGCTCGCGCTCGCGCACGACCAGGAGCCGCACCGCCACGGACTGCACGCGCCCGGCGCTGAGCCCGGTGGCGATCTTCTTCCACAGCAGCGGGCTGACCGTGTAGCCCACCAGGCGGTCCAGGATGCGGCGCGTCTCCTGCGCGCGCACCAGGTCGTCGTCGATGCGGCGGGGGTGCGCCAGCGCCTCGCGGATCGCCTCGGGGGTGATCTCGTGGAAGACGATCCGCGAGCACGGCACCTTGGGCTTCAGCACCTCCACCAGGTGCCAGCCGATGCTCTCGCCCTCGCGGTCTTCGTCGGTGGCCACCACCAGCTCGTCGGCGCCCTTCAGCAGGTCGCGCAGCTCGCTCACGATCTTCCGCTTGCCGGCGGGCACCACGTACACCGGCTCGAAGTCGTTCTCCACGTTCACGCCCAGGCGCGCCCACTCCTTCCCCTTCAGCGCCGGCGGGATGTCGCTGGCGCTCTCGGGGAGGTCGCGCACGTGGCCCATGCTGGCCGCCACGCGGTAGCCGCTGGGAAGGAAGCTGCGGATCGTCTTCGCCTTGGTGGGAGATTCCACCACCACCAGGCGGGTCTTCTTGGCTGGTTCCGGCATCAACTGGAAAGCGTCTATGTCTACTGCGGCCCGCGGCGGGCCAGCACTTCGGCTTCGATCATCTGCGCCACCCGTTCGGGCGGCGTTCCCTCGGTGTTCACGTGCAGCGCGGCGCGGGCGTAGAGCGGCGCGCGGCTCTCCAGCAGCCGCCGCGCGGCGGCCAGCGGGTCGGGCCCGGCCAGCAAGGGGCGTTCCCCGGGTGCGCCTCCCGCGCGCCGCACCGCCTCTTCGGCCCCCACCTGGAGCCATACGGAGAGCGTCCCCGCCCCCAGCGCCTCCAGGTTCCCGGGCCGGGTGATCCAGCCGCCGCCGGGCGACAGGACGACGCCCCGCAGCGCCGCCACGTCACGCGTGGCCTGCGCCTCCAGCTCACGGAAGCGCGCCTCGCCGTCGGCGGCGAAGATCTGGGCGACGCGCCGCCCCTGCCGCGCCTCGATCCAGGCGTCGAGGTCCACGTGCGTCCACCCCAGCCGCCGGGCCAGCTCCGCCCCCACCGCCGTCTTCCCCGCCGCCATGAACCCCAGCAGCACCACGCGGTGGATCTCCTGCGGCGGATCGGGTTCGGGCGTCACGCGAAGATGCGGGGCGGCGGGATCAGGTTTCACCAGGGCTTCGGCCGGGCGACCCGGAGGCCCACCCCGGGCGGATGAATCCGCGGCAGCGACGGCCCAAAGTCCGCCTTCGCGGACTCCCACGCGGGCACCGACGCCCCCTCCCCCCGACCCCCTCCCCCGCTGCGCGGGGGAGGGGGAGTGTAGATCCGCCGGAATATCAGCGGAACAAAAGCAGTTGCGGTTGCAGTGCTCCCCTCCCCCCGCGAAGCGGGGGGAGGGGCCGGGGGCGGGGGGCCGCCGCGGCCGCGCGAGCTCCCGTCGAAACGCACCGGCGCCGCGTCCGCCGGCTTCACGCAGCCTCGACAACTCACGCCCCCACGAAGATCCCCCGCGCGCGGATGCCCTCGACGTAGCCCTCAAGGTTGCGCAGCACCTCGGCCAGGCTGTCGCCGCCGGTCTTCTCCAGCAGCGCGTCGGCCAGCACCAGCGCCACCAT
>DASSME010000393.1:0-2311 GCA_035689035.1 Longimicrobium sp.
GTGCGACAGGCTGCGCACCGGCTGAACCAGCTCCACCACCTGCTCGAAGGGGATGTCCTGGTGGTGCTGCGCCCCCAGCGCCCGCGCCTTCACCCGCGCCAGCACCTCGGCGACGGAGGGGGAGCCGGAGAGGTCCACGCGGAGCGCCAACGTGTTGACGAAGAAGCCGATCAGCCGCTCGATCTCGCTCCGCCCCCGGTTGGCCGTGGGGGTACCCACCACCACGTCGTCCTGCCCCGAGAGCCGGCCCAGCACCGCCGCCCAGCCGGCCAGCAGGGTCATGAAGAGCGTGGCCCCGTGCCGCCGGCCCAGCACCTTCAGCCCGGCGGTGAGCTCCGCATCGAGCTCGAGGCCGACGAGGCCGCCGGAGAAGTCCTGCCGCGGCGGGCGCGCGCGGTCGGTGGGGAGCTCCAGCAGCTCGGGCGCGCCGGCCAGCGTCTCGTTCCAGTACGCGGCCTGCGCCTTCAGCACCTCGCCGTCCACCCAGCGCCGCTGCCACGCGGCGTAGTCGGCGTACTGGATCGGCAGCGCGGGAAGCGGATCGGACTCGCCAGCGCGGAAAGCGGCGTAGAGCGCGCCGAGCTCGCGGGTGAACACCCCCATGCTCCACGCGTCCGAGACGATGTGGTGCATGGTGATCAGCAGCACGTGGTCGTCGTCGCCGATCCGGACCAGCCGGCCGCGGATCAGCGGGCCGCGCGCCAGGTCGAAGGGCGCGCCCGCCTCTTCGGCCGTCAGCCGGCGCAGCTCAGCCCCGGCCCCGGCGTGGCCGCGGAGGTCGTGCTCCACCAGGTGGAAGCGGGTCTCCCGGGCCGGCGCGATCCGCTGCACCGGCGCGCCGCCGTCCGCCGTGACGAAAGTGGTGCGCAGCGCCTCGTGGCGCGCGACGATCCGGTCCAGCGCGCGGACCAGGGCGGCACGGTCCAGCCCGCCCCTGAGCCGCAGCCGCGTGGGGACGTGGTAGGCCGCGCCCGCGCCCTCGAGCTGGTCGATGAACCAGAGCCGCTGCTGCGCGAAGGAGAGCGGGAGACCGGCCCCCCGCTCCACGGGCTCGATCGGCGGGAGATCGGCACGCGCGGCGGTCTCCAGCCCGCGCGCGAAATCGGCCAGCACGGGCCGGAGGAAGAGGTCGCCCAGCCCGGTCTCGACGGAGAGCGCCTGCCGCACCCGCGAGATCACCTGCACGGCCAGCAGCGAGTGTCCGCCCAGCTCGAAGAAGTCGTCCCAGCGGCCCACCCGCTCCGCGCCGAGGACCTCGGCCCAGATCCCGGCGAGCGCCTGCTCGGTCTCGCCCACCGGCGCCTCGTACGCCCGGGCCGCGTACGAGGCGCCCTCCGGGGCCGGGAGCGCCCTGCGGTCCACCTTCCCGTTGGGCGTCTGCGGATACGCCTCCATCCACACGTACGCCGCCGGCACCATGTACCCGGGGAGCCGGTCGGCGAGATGCGCCTTCAGCGCGTCCACGGCGACCGGCTGGTCCGCCAGGTAGTACGCGACCAGGCGGCGGTCGCCCGGCGTATCCTCGCGGACCAGGACGACCGGGGCACGGAGGCCCGGGTGCTCCGCGAGCCGCGCCTCGATCTCGCCCAGCTCGATGCGGTAGCCGCGCACCTTCACTTGGAAGTCGAGCCGGCCCAGGTACTCCAGCTCGCCATCGGCGCGCCGCCGCACGCGATCCATCACCCGGTACATCCGGCCGCCCGGCGCGCCGAAGGGACACGGGACGAAGCGTTCCGCCGTCATCCCGGGCCGGTTCGCATACCCGCGCGACAGCCCGCCGCCCGCGAGATACAGTTCGCCGACGGCACCGGCCGGCGCGGGCTGGAGATGCCGATCGAGTACGTACGCCAGCGTGTTCGCCACCGGCGTGCCCACCAGCACCTGCTCCGCCCCGCGCGGGACGACGTAGTAGGTGGAGTAGGTGGTGTCTTCCGTCGGGCCGTAGAGGTTGCCGACCTTCTCCACCGTCTCCAGCGCGTAGAGCCCCTGCGCGAGCGCGTTCGGCAGGGGCTCGCCGCCCAGGTTCAGCGTCTTCACCGACGCCGGGATGCCGCCGCTGCGCAGCAGTTCCGCCGCGGCGCTCGGCACCATGCTGACGTGCACCACCTCCTCGTCGAGCGTCGCCAGCTCCAGCGCGTTCTCGGTGATCACCAGCTTCCCGCCCCAAGCCAGCGTGCCAAAGACTTCAGCGACACTGACGTCGAAGTTGATCGACGTGGAGAAGAGCACGGAGGAGCGCTCCTCGTCCGTCACGTTCTCCCGCAGCCAGTGCAGCAGCACCACCACCGACGAGTGGCGGATCATCACCCCC
>DASSME010000394.1:0-4858 GCA_035689035.1 Longimicrobium sp.
CCCGGCCCCGCCGAGGAGGAGTTCCTGCGCGACCGCCTCCGCTTCCACCCGCTGGCGGTGGAAGACTGCGTGCGCGGCCGCCAGCGCCCCAAGCTGGACCGCTACCCCGGCTACTTCTTCCTGGTGATGTACGCCGCCACCGTGAACCCCGAGCGCGAGCGGATGGCGCTGCACGAGGTGCACATCTTCCTGGGCCGGCGCTACATCGTGACCGTGCACGACCACAAGGTGCAGGAGTTCACCGAGGTGCTGGCCCGCTGGCGCGCCAGCCCCGAGAGCTTCCACACCGTGGGGAACCTGGCCCACGCGATCATGGACCTGATCGTGGACCACTACTTTCCCGTGGCCGACCACTTCGCCGACAAGGTGGAGGAGCTCGAGGCCAACGCCTTCGAGCGGCCGATGGAGACGCAGGCCGGGCTCGAGCGGCTGCTGGCCGTGCGGCGCGAGCTCACCATCTTCCGCAAGGTGCTGGGCCCGCAGCGCGACGTGATGAGCACGCTGCTGCGCCGCGACCTCCCCTTCCTCTCGGCCGACCTGCTGCTGTACTTCCAGGACGTGCACGACCACCTGATGCGCGTGGTGGAAGAGCTCGACACCCTGCGCGACCTGCTGACCGGCGCCATGGAGGCGCAGCTCTCGGCCGCCAGCAACCAGCTCAACGTCACCATGCGGGTGATGGCCGCGTGGTCCATCATCCTGATGGCGGTCACCCTGGTGGCCGGGATCTACGGGATGAACTTCCACCTCATGCCCGAGCTGACCTGGCACTACGGCTACGCCTGGGCGCTGGGGCTGATGGTGGCGATCGGGCTGGGGCTCTTCGCCTACTTCCGCCGCAGGGGCTGGATCTGACCCCTTCACCACCGCCGGTGCCGATGACGGCAGCCCCGTCACCCGACGCGCTGAGCGCCGACGAGCTGCAGGACGTGTGGCCGATCCTTTCGCGCGACGAGCGCGCCGAGGGGTTCCAGCTGCTGCCCGCCGACGACGCCGACGACTTCTTCCTGGCCCTCAGCACGCGCGACCAGGCCGAGCTGCTGATGGAGCTGCACGAGCCCGCCCGCCGCCGCTGGGTGCGCCTGCTGCCGCCCGACGACGCCGCCGACCTGGTGCAGGAGCTGGACGCGGAGGACCGGGTGCACGTGGTCGACTTCCTGGACCCCGTCACCCGGCGCGAGGTGAGCGCGCTGCTGGCGTACGAGGAGGACGAGGCGGGCGGCCTGATGAGCCCCCGCTTCGCCCGCGTGCGCCCCGAGATGACGGTGGACGAGGCGATCGCCTACCTGAGGCGGCAGGCGCGGCGCCGGCTGGAGACCATCTACTACGTCTACGTGCTCGACGCCGGGCAGCGGCTGCAGGGGGTGGTCTCCTTCCGCGAGCTCTTCGCCACCCCGGGCGACCGGCGGATGGACGAGGTGATGGAGACGGAGATGGTCACCGTTCCCGAGCACATGGACCAGGAGTCCGTCTCGCTGCTGCTGGCCGAGAGCGACCTGCTGGCGGTGCCGGTGACCGACGCCGCCGGGCGGATGAAGGGGATCGTGACGGTGGACGACATCGTGGACGTGGTCCAGGAAGAAGCCACCGAAGACATCCAGAAGGCCGGCGGCATGGAGGCGCTGGACGCGCCGTACTTCGACGTGGGGATCCTGTCGATGGTGCGCAAGCGCGGCGTGTGGCTGGTGGTCCTCTTCCTGAGCGAGATGCTGACCGCCACCGCGATGGCGTACTTCCAGGACGAGATCGCCCGCGCCGTGGTGCTGGCCACCTTCGTTCCGCTGATGATCAGCTCGGGCGGCAACTCGGGCTCGCAGGCGTCCACCCTGGTGATCCGGGCGATGGCGCTGGGCGAGGTGCGGCTGCGCGACTGGTGGCGCGTGGTGCGCCGCGAGTTCTGGACGGGGCTGCTGCTGGGGCTGATCCTGGCGGTGATCGGCTTCGTGCGGATCCTGGTGTGGCAGTCGGTGGGCCACATGTACGGCGAGCACTACCTGGGGGTGGCGTTCACGGTGGCCTTCAGCCTGGTGGGGATCGTGCTGTGGGGCACGCTCACCGGCTCGGCGCTGCCGCTGTTCCTGAGCCGGGTGGGGCTGGACCCGGCCAACTCGTCCGCGCCCTTCGTGGCCACGCTGGTGGACGTGACCGGGCTCATCCTCTACTTCTCCTTCGCGCGGCTCATCCTGGGCGGAACACTGCTGTAGGCGCGGGAACCCGGATCTGGCTCACTCCGCGATCCTCGATACGGCGAAGCTCTCACGGAGGGACGGCGACACGGAAGCGGCGGAAGAGCCTCGGTTCTTTCCGCCGTTTCCGTTCCTCCGTGCTTCCGTGAGAGATTCGCGGTTCGGTTGTCTTCGGCCGCGGGGTCAGGGAAGGCTGGGGCGGATCGGCGGGTCGTGGAACACCTCGCCGGGGCCGGGCGACCGCATGTTGCGCGCGGCCCGCGGCGGCCAGACGGCGCCCTGCGCGGCCCCGTGCCGGGTGCGCTGGTCATAGGCCTCGTCCTGCGAGCGGAAGACGGCCACCACGCTGTCGATGGTGGCGCGGGCGGCGGCCTCCATCCCGTCGCAGGTGGGGCGCTCCAGGTTGCGCAGGCGCGACTCCACCTCGCGCGAGGCGGCCACGGCGTTCACCACGTGCCCGCGCTCGTGCAGCGCCAGGTTGCGCACGAAGTTGTTCCAGTCCGAGGTGAGGTCCGCCGACGCGCTGGTGACGCGCCAGCGGGGGAGCGCCATCTGCGACTCGAGGGTGGTGCGGGAGCGGATCACCCGGCACGCCGCGCTGTCGGGCGCCCAGTCGCCGTCCCAGGTGACGGTCCAGGTGGTGCGGGCGAAGTAGGTGCCGGTCTGGGTGGCCTCGGGCGCGGCGGACTGCAGCGCCGCGATCAGCTCGCCGGTGCTGGAGCCCGACACGTCGTAGAACCGGTAGGTGAGGTTGGCCTCGGGCGGCGCGTGCACCAGCCGCAGCCCGCCACCGGCGCACGCCGCCGCGAGGGCGCAGCCGGCCAGCGCGAAGGGGACGGATCGCATCGACATCGGAAGGACCCGCGGGTGAAAGGGTTTCGACGCCGGGGTTGAATGGATGCTCCGACGGCGCGGCCGCCACAAGCCCGCCGTGTCGAAACGCGCGAGGGAGGGCCGTTCTGTCGCGGCGGCTCGCGGCCGGCGGGATCACGGCGGGTTGAATCGAACCGCGGCGGGTCGAACCGCGGCGGGTTGAAATGCGGCGAGTTGGAATGCGGCGGGTCGAACCGCGGCGGGTGAAATTCGGCGGGTTGAAACCCGCCGCTGGAACTTCGGGAAGTCCGCCTTCGCGGACTGGGGGAGCGGCTTCGTGCACCGCCGCCGCGTCGGCGTGGAGGCCGCTCCGATCCGCGCGGGCCAACTTTGTGCGCTTGCTCCGGGGGATCCATCCGCGCGGCCGCGAGCTTCGGGGAACGGATGCTTTCCATCCGGGCGCGTGGATGCGATGTTGCGGGAAGCGCCGCCGGCGAGTCACCGACCGGCCGCTCCGGACGAGCGCACGGCTCGCTTCCCGGCGCCCGCGCAACACGCCAACCCTCATCCACCACCGCAGATGAAGCTGATGGCACGCCTTGCTCCGCTCGCCCTGTGCGGCCTGCTGCTGGCCGCCTGCAACCCGGCCGCGTCCGGGCCGTCGCCCCGGCCCGCCTCCAACCGCTGGCTGGACCGCCTGGCCGCCGACAGCGCGGCGGGGCCCGACTCGATGGCCGTGTGGATGAAGCGCGGGTGCGGCGGGCTCACCGGCACGCGGAGCGAGTGCGTGGAGCGGGCGCTGTACGGCGTGCTGGACCGCTCGGGCGTGGCCAAGGCCATGGCCATCCTCGACCGGCTCGCCGAGACCGACGCCACCGTCCGCGACAATGCACACCCGCTGGCGCACGGGCTGGGGATCGCCGCGTACAAGAACCCGGAGACCATGGCGGCCACCTTCGCCGCCTGTCCCAACACGCAGATCTCCGGGTGCTATCACGGCGTGATCCAGGGCTACTTCCTGGACGTGTCGCGCGGGGGCGCCCCGCTCACCGGCGAGCAGCTGAACGCCGTCTGCACCCCCCACCTGCGCAACGGGCTGCTGTGGGGCCAGTGCAACCACGGCCTGGGGCACGGGCTGATGGCGCTGCTGCGCAACCAGCTCCCCGCCGTGCTGGAGCGCTGCGACCTGCTCACCGACTCGGCCGCGCGAGAGGGGTGCTACGGCGGCGCGTTCATGGAGAACATCGTGGCGGTCACCCACCCCGAGGCCACCGCCGAGTCGCACCACGCGCTGTCGCACGGCGGCGGGCACGCGGGCCACGAAGGGATGGACCACGCGGCGATGGACCACTCGGGAATGGACCACGCGGCGATGGGGCACGGCGAGGCGGCGGCCGCGCCGTGGAAGCCGCTGGACCGCAACGACCCGCTCTACCCCTGCACGGCCGTGGCGCAGAAGTACTGGTACCAGTGCTACCTGATCCAGACCGCGGCCGTCCTGGTGGCCATGTCGGGCGACATCCCGCACACCGCACAGGCGTGCTCGCGCGCGCCCGAGAGCATGGTGCACGTGTGCTACGCCAGCCTGGGGCGCGACATCAGCGCCTACGCCGGGCGCGACCCGCGGCGCGCGCAGGAACTGTGCGCCCGCGCCGGCACGGCGGCCGAGCCGGCGTGCGTGCGCGGTGCCGCGGTGGCGCTGGTGGAGGTGAACCAGAAGGTGGAAGACGGGCTGGCGCTCTGCAGGCTCACCTCCGACGCGGCCCGGGCCGGGTGCTACGCGGGGGTGGCCGGCACGCTGCTGATCAACACGCCCGAGCCCGCCCGCCGCGAGGCTGTCTGCGCCACGTGGGACGCGG
>DASSME010000395.1:0-9206 GCA_035689035.1 Longimicrobium sp.
CGCGCTCCAGGAGCGCGCCTTTCAGCTCCTGGAGGTGCGCTGGCGCTAGCCTGTACCCAGTACGAGGAACCCTGCTCTCTTGCTTAACTCAAAGCACCACAAGCAGTAATCCGCTCTGCTTCATGCGGAACTTCCGGCTAGGACGCGGGCTCGGGCGCATACCGAAAGGGTTCCCGTGCGCAAGATCAGCCTGGACGTGGACACGCTGAAGGTCGAGTCGTTCGACACCGAAGACGGCAAGGGAGCCGCGCGGGGCACGGTGCGCGGGTACTACACCCAGTTCACCTGCCCCCAGACGCAGTGCGGGCAGGAGTGCCTCAGCGGCCCCATGCCGTGCTACCAGACCGAGGCGTGGACCGACGGCCAGATGGCGTGCTTCTGCAATCAGACGGACGCCCGCTGACCTGGACCAGATCCGGGACCACCAGTCGTCATTCCGGCTCAGCGGAGGGGTCACACGGAGCAGCTCCGTGCGACCCCTTCAGCCGTGTGATCCAACCCTGCATATCCGGATTCGGTGCAAGGATGAGAAGGGCGGACTGGCTCGCGGGCCGAACGGATCGAGCCGCGCCGGGTCGAAAGGCCGGCGCGGCTCGATGGTCTGGTCCGGCGTGCGGTCACGCCGCGGCGAGGAGGGGCTCCGCGACGGCGGAGAGGTCCAGGTCGCGGAAGAGGGCGAAGAGCCGGGGATCGAGCTTGTGCCCCGCGTCGCGCGCCATGATCTCGAGCGTACGCTCGTGGGGGAAGGCGGGGCGGTAGGGGCGGTCGGTGGCGAGCGCGTCGTACACGTCGGCCACGCACAGGATGCGCGCGGAGAGCGGGATCTGCTCGCCCGCGAGGCCCCCCGGGTAGCCGCTCCCGTCCCACGCCTCGTGGTGGTGGCGCACCATGGGGCGGATGTCCCACGGAAAATCCATCTCGCCGATCAGCTCCACTCCCGCGTCGGGGTGGCGCTCCATCAGCCTGCGCTCGTCGGGGGTCAGCGCTCCGGGCTTGTTCAGGATCTCGGCGGGCACCACGATCTTCCCCACGTCGTGCAGCAGCGCGCCCATGCGGAACCAGAGCAGCACGTCGGCCTCGACGCCGGCGGCGGCGGCCAGCGCGCAGGCGTAGTTGGCCACCCTCTCGCAGTGGCCGCGCGTGTAGCGGTCCGCCGATTCGATCGAGTCGCCCCACTGCGCCACGATGGCCAGGAAGGTGGACTCCAGCTCCGCCAGCCGCGCGTCCACCTCGGCCAGCTCGCGACGGGCCTGCAGCCGCGTGAACAGCCGGTGTGCGCGGTTCAGCGCCTGCAGAGTGCCCCGGTGCTCGCGGCGGCCCCAGTGGACCAGCGCCTGTTCGCGAGCCACCTGGGCTTCCAGCAGCAGGTCGCCGCGCTCGCGCGCGACCTTGCCCGCGCGGTCCAGGTGCCGCAGCGCCTCGCGCGGACGCCCGGTCTCGCGCTCGATCATCCCCAGGTGCTTCCACACCTCGCCCAGCGTGCCGTTGTCGCCCGCCCGCTCCGCCATTTCCCGGGCGCGGGCGCACGCCTCGCGCGCCTCGGGCCAGCGGCCGCGGGCGACCAGCAGCTCGATGCGGTTCCCCGCGATCCGCGCCCCCGTGGCCACGTCGCCCAGTTCGCCGCACAGCTCCAGCGCCTCGGCGAAGGCACGGTCGGCCGGGCGCCACCGGCGCATGCGGGTGCAGAGCATGGCCACGTTGTTCAGCGCGTGCGCGACGTACGCGGTGCGCCCCAGGCTGCGGTGCGTGGCCAGGCTCAGCCGGAACTGCCGCAGCGCCATCCGGTAGTCGCCGCGGATGGTGCCGATGATCCCCAGGTTCTGCTCCACCATCGCCGCGAGCTGGAGGTCGCCCGCCGCGCGGGCCTGGCGCAGCGCTTGGGTGTAGTGCCCGGTGGCCGCCTCCAGGTCGCCGCTCGCCTGCTCCACGTTCCCCAGCAGATTGTTTGCGTGCGCTACTCCGGCCGGGTCGTCCACGCGCTGCGAAACCTCGAGCGCGGCACCGGCGATCTCACCCGCAACCTCCAGGGCGCCGTCCTCCTGGTGTGTTCGCGCGATCCAGCGCAGCAGCGAGGCGGCGAGCGGCGTGTGGGAGGTGCCCCGCAGCGACTGTAGCGCGTCCTCGTACAGCGCGCGTGCGTCCGCACGGCGACCTTCGCGCTCGGCGGCGCGCGCGGCAGCCACCAGAGAATCGACGCTGACGGGTGAAGCGATGTTGCTGGGAGTCATCAGGAGAGTGCAAGACGCCGGAGCGGGAGCTTCGGCCAACGAAGTTCCTGCTCCGGCGCCAGAGACGCAAGTCTATCGGGGTGCGCCGCTCGCGTGCGGCTCGGCGCGCCCGCACTCGTCGCGCACCGACGACGCGCGGGCGACGCGGCGGGTCATCGCGTCGTTCGATCCACCGGCGTGCGCGTGCCCGACGAGGTGATGAAGCCGCCGCGCTGCGTGGCCGCGTAGCCCGAGAAGTGCTGGATCGGGAAGGTCATCCGCAGGCGCAGCAGGTCGACCCTGGCGGGGATCTCTTCCTGCGCCACCACGGTGCCGTCACCCAGCTGCGACGCGTCGGCGAAGTACGCGCCCTCGAGGCCCTGGGCACCCAGCAGGCTCTGGACGACCTCGGTGAGCCCCAGGTCCTGAGCCACCGTCACCGGCTTCTGGAACACCAGGCCGTGCGGCTCGAACTGGTAGGCCACGTTGCCGCCGGCCACCGCCGTCACGCTCACGTTCACCGGCGCCGCCAGCGCGCCCGAGGGGAAGGTGACGGTCACGCCCGCCGCGGGGATGCGAAGGGTGCCGCCGGCGCTGCCGATGGTGGCCGACGCGCTGAAGCCCTGCCCCAGCGGCACCACCCGCTGCAGCACGTCCAGCTGCATCAGGCCGCTCACCAGCCCGTGCTGCGGCGCGCGTGCCGGACCGGCCGGCGACACCGGCGATTCACCGGTGCAGCCGAGCCCGATGGACAGCAGCGCGAACAGCGCGGAAACGCGAAGGTGCGTTCTCATCGGAGTGCGATTGGCTTGGGTGCGTGCCCGGCAAAGCGGGCTTCGCAGGCGGACCGCAGTGAATAGATATTCAGACGGCTGCAATCTGCCATGCGTCCCTTTCCGGCGCAAGGGTGTCTGATACGACCGCCTGTATCAGATTCCATGCCGCGCCGTTCAGGCCGGACGGCCGCCTTTCCCGCGCCCGGTATCAGCGGAGCACCCACGCCTCCAGGGCCTCGTCGTCGCGCCGGGCGACGCGCGCGTGGCGCTCCAGGTAGCGGAGGTGGGCGAGGGCTTCGCGGACGGCGTGCAGCAGGTTCTCGGGCGGCAGGTCGCCGAAGACGCCGCGGGCCACCTGGAAGACGGACTTCGGGCCGCCGGCCAGGAAGGCGAGGATCTGCGCGTTGCGCTCGTCGTGGTGGGCGAGCAGCACGTCGATCCGCGCGCCGAGGCCGGCGAACGGCTCGCCGTGCGAGGGGAGGACCAGGTCCACCGGGAGCCCGCGGAGCTGGCGGAGCGAGGCCAGATAGTCGGAGAGCGGCTCCTGCGCGTACAGGTCGGCGCCGATGTTGGGGCTGATGCGCGGGAGCACGTGGTCGCCCGTGATCAGGATCCGCCGCTCGGGGTGGTAGACGGTGATGTGCCCGGGTGAGTGGCCGGGGGTGTGGATCCACTCCCATCCCCCGCCGCCGGGGAGCGGGCCGCGCTCTCCCGTGAGGACCACGTCGGGATGGAAGGCGGCATAGAAGCCGTGGATCACGTCGCTGGCGCGCAGGAACGCGGGGATCACCTGCGCGGGCACGCCAAGGCGCGCGAAGACGTCGGCCGTGTGCACCCGGTCTTCGGGCCAGCGGTCCACGAAGCGGCGGGCGAGCCGCTCTTCCGCCTCGTGGATGGCGACCCGGGCGCCGCTCCACTCGCGCACCGGGCCCGCGAGCCCGTAGTGGTCCGGGTGCGCGTGGGTGAGCACGATCGTTTCCAGCGACGCGGGGGTGACGCCCACGTGCCCGGCCGCCTCGCGCAGGGCCCAGCGCGCGGGCGGGGTGTCGATCCCGGTGTCCACCAGCGTGTGGCCGGTGTCGCCCCGGATCACCCACGCGGCCACCTCGCCGGGGGGGAACGGGAGCGGCACGCTGACGCGGTGGACGCCGGGCGCCACCTGCACGGGTGCGCCGGCGGACGCCATCACCCCTCGGGGAAGAACTTCTTCGCCTGGCCCGCGTAGTCCACCAGCATCTGCGCGGGGGTGAAGCGGTTCCCGTGCTCCCGCGCCAGCGCGAGCAGCCGGTCCACGATCTTCGGCGCGCCGACCGTGTCCACGTACCAGAAGGGGCCGCCGCGGAAGGGCGGGAAGCCGATCCCCATCACCGCGCCCACGTCGCCGTCGCGGGCGGAGTGGAGGACGCCTTCCTCCAGCGTGCGCACCGCCTCGTTCACCATCATCAGCCCCAGCCGGTCCTGGATCTGCTCGCGGGGGATGCTCTTGCGGGGCGCCGCGCCGATCAGCGCGTAGACGGCCTCGTCGGCCCCGGCCTTCTTCCCCTCGTCATCGTACTTGAAGAAGCCCTTCCCGTTCTTCCGCCCCAGCCGCCCGTCGCCCACCATCTTGTCGATCACCTGGCTGGGCTTCATCCGGTCGGCGAAGGCGGCGGCCATGATCTTCCCCGCCTTCTGCGCCACGTCGAGCCCGACCTCGTCGTAGAGGGTGATCGGGCCGACGGGGTAGCCCCAGCCGGTCATCGCGCGGTCGATGTCTTCGATGCTCACCCCTTCCTCGAGCAGCAGCGCGGCCTCGGCCATGTAGGGGCTGAGGATGCGGTTGGCGTAGAAGCCGGGGCTGTCGTTCACCACGATCGGCGTCTTGCCGATCTTCTTTCCGTAGGCGTGGCTGGTGGCCGTCACCCACGGGGCGGTGCCCGGGTGGGTGATGATCTCCAGCAGCGGCATCTTGTCCACCGGGCTGAAGAAGTGCAGCCCGATCACGTTCTCGGGGCGGGTGCTGGCCTTCGCCAGGTCGGTGATCGGGATCGTGGAGGTGTTCGACCCGAGGACTGTGTCCGCGCCGATGTGCGCCTCGATCTCCCTGATCACGCCGTGCTTGACCGACAGGTCCTCGAACACCGCCTCCACGATCACGTCGGCGGTGTGGAAGCCGGTGTACTGGGTGGTGGGCTCCACCCGGTCGGTGATGGCGGTGATCTGGTACGGCTTCAGCTTCTTGCGCTTCGCCCGCTTGACCAGCGTGTCGCGCGCGGTCTTGAGGCCCTTGGCGGTGGCCTCGGGCTTCACGTCCTTCAGCCGCACCTCGATCCCCGCCTCGGCGCTCACGGTGGCGATCCCCGCGCCCATGAAGCCGGCGCCGACCACCGCGATGTGGTCCACGTCCTTCGCCTTCGTCCCCTCGGGAACCGGCGGGTCGTTCTTGGCGGCGGTGCTGGTGAAGAAGAGGTGCACCAGCGAGCGCGCCTCGGGCGTCACCGCCAGCTCGCCGAAGGCCTTCGCCTCGAGCTCCAGCGCCGCGTCCAGCGGCTTGTCCAGCCCGCGCTCCACGACCTCGAGCAGGCGCAGCGGCGCGGGGTAGAGGCCGTGCGTCTTGCCGACCACGCCCTGCCGCGCCTTGCGGAAGATGAAGCCGCGCAGCCCGGGAAGGTTCTCGGCGAACTTCGGGGAACCGCGGCGGCGGGCGCCGCTGGGCTTGAGCTTGCCGTCGGCCAGGTCGCGCGCGGCGCGCTTGGCCTCGCGCAGCAGGACGGGGGCGGGGACCACCTCGTCCACCACGCCGGCGGACCGGGCGCGGCGGCCGTCGAGCTGCTTGGCGGTGAGCATCAGGTCCAGCGCGCCGGCCAGCCCGATCAGCCGCGGCAGCCGCGCCGTGCCGCCGGCGCCGGGGATGATGCCGAGCTGCACCTCGGGAAGGCCGAGCTTGGTCTTCGACGAGTCGGTGGCGATGCGGTAGGTGCAGGCGAGCGCGGTCTCGAGGCCGCCGCCCAGCGCGGCGCCGTCGATGGCGGCGACGGTGGGGACGACGAGGCGCTCCAGCCGGTTGAGCAGCTTCTGCCCCTCGCGGCTGGCGGTCTCGCCGTCGGCGGGGGTCCGGAAGTCCTTGAACTGGTCGATGTCGGCGCCGGCGATCCAGGTGCCCTTCTTCTCGGAGATGATCACGGCGGCGCGGACGCCCTCGCCACCGGCCTCGATCCGGGCCAGGATCTCGTGCATCTCCATCACCAGGTCGGCGGAGATGACGTTCACGGGCTTGCCGGGCTGGTTGAGGCGGATGACCGCGATCCCGTCTTCCACGTCCATGCGGACGGGCTTGCCGGCTGGCACGGTGGCGGTCTCGGTCTCGGTCAGCGTGGTTGCCATCGGATCTCCTGAAGGTGGTTCTGGGGACTTCGATTCATACCAGGTGCTTCGTGCATCCGCGGCGCGAGGCCCTCCCCGGCTTGGGCGTGCCGGTAGGCAGAGGAGCGGCATCGTGCCGGCGTGGGAGTCCGCGAAGGCGGACTTCGGGCCGTTGTTGCCGCGATTTCAATCGCCCGGCCCAGCCCGGCCAGCTCGGACCTACCGGCCTGCCGGACCTGGCCGGCCCGCCGATCCGCCTACATCGCCATGATCCCGCCATCCACGGCCAGCACCTGTCCGGTGACGAACGAGGCGGCGGGGGAAAGGAGGAAGACGGCGGCGCCCATCAGCTCGGTGTCGCCGCCCACGCGGCCCATCGGCACCGTCCGCGCCACCTGCTTTTCGGCGCGGTCGAGGACGACTTCCGTCATCTTCGTGCGGAAGAAGCCCGGGGCGATGGCGTTCACGCGGATGCCGTGGCGCGCCCACTTCACGGCCAGGTCGCGGGTGAGGGCCACCAGCGCGCCCTTGCTGGCGGCGTAGCCCACCGCGTCGAGCACCTCGGGGGGCGAGCCCTTGAGGCCGGCGATGGAGGCCACGTTAAGGATGGCGCCCGGCGTGCCGCGCTCGATCAGCCGGCGCCCCACCTCGCGCGAGCAGAGGAAGGCGCCGGTGGCGTTCACGTCCATCACCTTGCGCCACGCCTCCAGCGGCATCTTGGCGGCGGGGGCGCCCCAGCTGGTGCCGCTGTTGTTCACCAGCAGGTCCACCGGGCCCAGCTCGTTCTCCACCGCGTCCACCCCGGCGCGGACGTCTTCTTCGCTCGCGACGTCCATCTTGAGCGCCAGCGTGCGTGCGCCGTAGCGTTCGCGCAGCGCGCGGGCCACCTCTTCGCACGCCTCCAGCTTGCGGCTGGCGACCGCGACGGCGGCCCCCGCCTGCGCCAGGCCGCCGGCGATCTGCTCGCCCAGCCCGCGGCCGCCGCCGGTGACCAGGGCCACGCGCCCGCGCAGGCTGAACAGCTCGCCAAGGGTCGGTTCCGCCACGCGCAGGGGCTCCTCGCAAGGGGTGGATGACGCGCCGCGCCAGGGTCCGGGAGAGGGCAATCTAACCCACCGGATTTCCCTTGCAAATGCTGGAAAAGCTGAGCGCCGCTCAGTCCCGCGCCATCACGACCGTGGACCCGTCCCACCCGGGCGTGTTATCCTGCGGATGCGCCGGCGGCGCGGCATCGATCGTCCAGCGCGTGGGCGCCGGTCCGAAACCGCGGCGGGCGGCGGCACGTATTTCCAGCCGATGCGCGAACCGTGGCGGCGCG
Organism: Longimicrobium sp.; assembly: GCA_035689035.1. GTDB lineage: Bacteria > Gemmatimonadota > Gemmatimonadetes > Longimicrobiales > Longimicrobiaceae > Longimicrobium. The sequence goes on from DASSME010000395.1 coordinate 7,644, forward strand.
CGCCGCCGCGGGGGCGCAGGGCACCGGGATTGCGGCGATCCTCACGCCGCGCTTCGATTCGATTCCCCCTTCGCATCGCCGGAGAGGGCCCACAATGAGCACCGTCCGCGTCGATCCGTCCCCGGGCGAACCCGCGCCCGACGCCCCCGCGCCGGCGAAACCCGCGCGCGGCCTGTGCGGCAACTGCGGGTTCGCCGACACCGGCACCTACTGCAGCCGCTGCGGCGAGCCGCTGCACGGCACCCGCGAGACGGTGCTGCAGATCCTGTGGGGCGACCTGGTGGAGGGCCCGCTGCACAACGGGCTGGCGCTGGCCAAGACCACCTGGCTGATGCTGGTCCGCCCGCGCCGCTTCTTCGACGGCGTGCTGCGGCGCCAGCACGGGATGACGCACGTCCCGTTCTTCCTGGCTTCGCTCTGGCGCCGCGTGAGCCGCAAGCCGCACGGCGTGCCCAACTCGGTGCGCTACTTCGTGCTGATCTACACGCTCAGCGTGCTGGGCACCTGGGTGGCGCGGGTGAACGTGTTCCAGGAGATCACCACCTGGTTCCTGGGCCCCTTCGCGGTGCTCCCCGGCGGCATCGCCGACGCGCTCTTCCTGGTGTTCGTGGTGTTCGCGGCGCTGATGTACTCCAGGGCGATGTCGCTGCTGCTGGGCGGCCGCATCGAGACGGAGCTGCTCACCCGCTTCATGCTGTACCTGAACGGCTTCGCGCTGATCCCGTTCACGGGGATGTCGATGGCGGGAACCCGGCACCCGGTGGTGTTCGTAGCCAGCCTGGTTTTTTGGCTGTACGTGCTGATCGTGCTGCCGCACCTGGCGCTGCCCCGCATCTTCGGCGTCTCTCGCGCGCGGCTGGGGTTTGCGCAGGGCGGCTCGGCCGTGGTGAACCTGGCGGGGTTGGCCGCGATGGTCTTCTGCGCCGGCGCCGCGGCCGACCTGCTGAAGCCGGGGTGGCGCAACCCCACGCGCTCCGGGATCACGGCCGTGCGCGACGCGAGCCGGAGCGTGCTGCCGGTGGACACGATGGCCACGGTGATCGGCCAGTTCCCGCAGCTTCCGCTTCCCCCGGGCGTGACGCTGCCGGCGCGCCAGCCCGCCCGGCCCCGCGGCCCGGCCACGCCCGCGCCCACGCGCTGACCGGCGCGGCTCTCCAGCGGACCGGCGGCCCCGGCGCACACGCTTGCGCCGGGGCCGCTCGCATGGAGATTCAGCGCGTCCCCCTCGTTTCTCCGCCGACCCGCTGCCCGCCGGCCCCCATGGATCCCCGCTCCAACCCCGAGATCGAGGCGCTTCGCCAGACCGCGCGCGCCATCGTGGACGAAACGCTGATCCCCGCCGAGCCCGAGATCCTGCGCACCGGCGCCGTGCCGGTCGAGGGGAAGCGGCGGCTGCAGGAAGCCGGGCTCTTCGGCATCACCATCCCGAAGGAATACGGCGGCCTGGGCTTCCACACCTTCGCGCAGGTGCTGGTGCACGAAGAGCTGGCGCGCGCGCACCACGGCTTCCTGGCCGCGCTCACGCTGTCGAACGGGATCGGCGTCTCGGCGCTGCTGACCTCG
>DASSME010000396.1:0-24681 GCA_035689035.1 Longimicrobium sp.
GTTTCACATCCGCGCACACGCCGCCCTCGCGCCGGGGCCGAACGCACTCGCGCACTCGCGCACTCGCGCACCCGTTCAAGACCGCCGCGCGACGAACGACAGCAGACGGACACCCCGATCCTCGACACGAGAGCGAAGAAGATATGAGCGACTGGAACCCCACCGTGCCGCAGGGCGGCGAGCGCGTCACCATCGCGAACGGCAAGCTGCAGGTGCCCGACCAGCCCGTCCTCCCCTTCATCGAGGGTGACGGCACCGGGCCCGACATCTGGAACGCCTCGCAGCCGGTGTTCGACGCGGCGGTGGAGAAGGCGTACGGCGGGAAGCGGAAGATCCACTGGATGGAGGTGCTGGCCGGCGAGAAGAGCTTCCAGGCCACCGGCAGCTGGCTTCCCGACGCCACCCTCGACGCCTTCCGCGAGTACCTGGTCGGGATCAAGGGCCCGCTCACCACGCCGGTGGGCGGCGGCATCCGCTCGCTGAACGTGGCGCTGCGCCAGATCCTGGACCTGTACGCCTGCGTGCGCCCCGTCCGCTGGTTCGAAGGGGTTCCCTCGCCGGTGAAGAAGCCGGGCGACGTGGACATGGTGATCTTCCGCGAGAACACCGAGGACATCTACGCCGGCATCGAGTTCGAAGAGGGGACCGACGACGCGAAGACCTTCCGCGAGGCGTTCCGGGAGGCGTTCCCCGACCGCTTCAAGAAGGTGCGCTTCCCCGAGACCAGCGGCTTCGGGATCAAGCCCGTCTCGCGCGAGGGGACGGAGCGCCTGGTCCGCGCCGCCATCGAGTACGCGCTGGCCCACAGGCGCCGCTCGGTCACGCTGGTGCACAAGGGGAACATCATGAAGTTCACCGAGGGCGCCTTCAAGAACTGGGGCTACCAGCTGGCCCAGCGCGACTACGGCGCGGTCGACTTCGAGGGCGGTCCGTGGCAGGTGATCGACCGCGACGGGCAGCGGGTGATCGTGAACGACGTGATCGCCGACGCCTTCCTGCAGCAGATCCTGACGCGCCCCAGGGAGTACGACGTGATCGCCACCCTCAACCTGAACGGCGACTACATCTCCGACGCGCTGGCGGCGCAGGTGGGCGGCATCGGCATCGCGCCGGGAGCCAACATCAACTACGTGACCGGCCACGCCATCTTCGAGGCCACGCACGGCACCGCGCCCAAGTACGCCGGCAAGGACATGGTGAACCCCGGCTCGGTGATCCTGAGCGGCGAGATGATGCTGCGCTACATGGGGTGGACCGAGGCCGCCGACCTGATCGTCAAGGGCCTGGAGGGCGCGATCACCGCCAGGACGGTGACCTACGACTTCGAGCGGCTGATGGAGGGCGCGACCAAGGTCAGCTGCTCGGAGTTCGGCCGCCGGATCATCCAGCACATGTAAGCGGTGCGGGGGCGGCGGCGGGACGCAACGTGCCATCGCTCCGCCGCCGGAACGCACTCGCGCACTCACGCACTGGCGCACCTGTTTCAATGCGTGAAGATGGGATGAGAAGCCGCGGACACTTCGTCGGTCCGCGGAACCAGGATGGACCCAGGCGGGTGAAAGGGGCTCCGCCGCCCGGCAACGGGTGGCGGGGCCGCGCCGCTGGAAGCCCGCGCGAACCGTGGATCTGAAGAGCCGATGAACGTCACCCTGTTGCGCGGCGAGCTGGCCTCGCTCGAAACGCCGCTGCTGGCCATCCCCGTGTTCGAGGGCAACGGCGCCGATCCGGCCGTGGCCGCGCTCGACCAGGCGCTGGGCGGGCTGCTCTCCGCCGTGGGCGAGCGCGGCGACCTGCGGGGCAAGGAGGGCGAGTCCGTCACCCTCTACCCCACCGGCGGCGCCGCCGCGGCCACCCGCGTGCTGCTGATCGGCATCGGCAAGCCCGACGCGGTCACGCACGAAAAGCTGCGCCGCGCCGGCGGCACCGCGGCCAAGCAGGCCGTCAAGGCCCGCGCCGGGGTCGTCACCTTCGTCCTCCCGCAGACCTCGCTCGACGCCGGCGCCGCCGCGCGCGCCGTGGCCGAGGGGGTCGTCCTCGGCTCCTATGCCTTCACCGAGCTCAAGTCGCGCGCGGACGACGCGCCGCCGCCGGCCGAGCTGGCGGAGCTGGAGCTCGTCGTCGCCCGGCCGGCGGACGAGGCGGCCGCCGCCGAGGGCGCGCGCATCGGCTCCGTCGCGGCCTCGGCCGAGAACTTCGCGCGCAACCTGGGGAACCTTCCCGGCAACGTGGTCACCCCCACGCGGCTCGCGGAGGTGGCGAAGGACATCTCCCAGCGCTTCGGGATGAAGCTCACCGTGCTGGGGCCGAAGGAGATGGAGGCCGAGGGGATGGGGGCGCTCCTCGCCGTGGCCCGTGGCTCGGACGAGGAGCCGCGGCTGATCGTCCTCGAGCACCGCGGCGGGGGGAAGGACGAGCGCCCGCTGGTGCTGGTCGGCAAGGGCCTCACCTTCGACGCGGGCGGCATCTCCATCAAGCCCGCGCAGGGGATGGAGGACATGAAGTTCGACATGTGCGGCGGCGCCGCGGTGCTGGGCGCCATGCACGCGATCGGCGAGCTGGAGGTGCGGGCGAACGTGGTCGGCATCGTCCCCAGCAGCGAGAACCTGCTGGGCGGCCGGGCGATGAAGCCGGGCGACATCTTCCGCGCCGCCAGCGGCAAGACCTTCGAGGTGGTGAACACCGACGCCGAGGGGCGCCTGATCCTGGCCGACGCGCTGCACTACGCCCGGCGCTTCGACCCCGTGGCGATGATCGACGCCGCGACGCTCACCGGCGCCTGCGTGATCGCGCTGGGCCACCAGGCCACGGGGCTGATGGGGAACGACGAGGCGCTGCTCGAGGAGGTGCGCGCCGCGGGCGACCGCACGGGCGAGCGTTGCTGGCCGCTGCCGATGTTCGACGAGTACCGCGACCAGATCAAGAGCGACTACGCCGACATCAAGAACAGCGGCGGGCGCCCGGCCGGGGCGATCACCGCCGGCTGGTTCCTGCGCGAGTTCGTGGGCGACGTGCCGTGGGTGCACCTGGACGTGGCCGGCACCGCCTACGGCGACGGCAAGCTTTCCTACCTGACCAAGGGCTCCACCGGCGCGCCCACGCGCCTGTTCGTGGAGTGGGTCCTTTCGCGCGCTGGATGAACCGCACGCTCCGCCTCGCCCTCGTCCTGCTCGCCGCGCTGGCCCTGACCGGGGCCGGCGCGGCGCCCGCGCGCCTGCTGGCGCAGGACACCACCACCGTCCGCCGCCCGCCGCCGGCCCCGCAGGACACGCCGCCGCGGCTTCCCCGCCCCCGGCAGGACAGCGCGCAGGTGGCGATCCCCGGCGAGGCGGTGCGCGGCGACACCATCCCCAACGCGCAGCAGGACACGGCGCCGCCCGATTCGACCGTCGCCGCGCCCAGCTTTCCCGGGCACCCGCTCCCGCCGACGTACGGCTTCAGCGACGGGAGCTGGACCTTCGGGCCGGCGCAGCTGCAGTACTTCCACGGCCTGTCGCTGGCCGACCTGCTGGACCTGGTCCCCGGGCTGGTGACCACGCGCAGCGGCGCCTTCGGCCGCCCGATGGGCGTCAGCCCGTTCGCGTCGGGGGGCGGGCGCTTCCGCGTCTTCCTGGACGGGTACGAGCTGCGGCCGATGGGCTCGGCCACGCCCGACCTGCAGCGCATCCCGATCGTCAACCTGGCCTCGGTGCGCGTCCAGCGCGGGCTGGAAGAGATCCGGGTCGACCTGACCAGCGCGCGGCTGGCCGACGTGCGCCCCTTCGCGCAGATCGAGGGGATGGACGGCGACCTGGGGACGCGCGCGCTGCGGGCGATCTTCACCCGCCCGCTGGGGAAGCGGATGGTGGGCGAGGTGGCGCTGGACCTGGACCAGACCGACGGCCTGCGCCGGCTGCAGGATTTCAGCGTCACCCACAGCATCACCCGGTTGAGCTACGCCTTTTCCCCCACCTGGGGGGTGCAGGCCGAGTTCCGCACCACCAAGCTGAACAGCCAGAGCGACTTTCCCAGCGACCCGGGCGAAGAAGACCTGGACCGCACCGAGGCGATCCTGCGCGCGCGGGGGCTGCTGCTGGGCCGCGTCGACCTCGAGGCGATGGTGGGCCGCAGCCTGCAGCGCCCCGCGGGCGACGACAGCGTCACCGTGCGCACCCGCGGCCTGCAGGGCGACTTCCGCGCGACGCTCCCCACGCGCATCGGCCAGCTCTCCGCCGGCGCCCGCCTGCACCGGGGCGACGAGGGGAGCTGGGCGCCCAACCAGAGCGAGGTCTGGGGCCGGCTGGACTTCAACCCCGCGCCCTGGGTGGCGGCCACGGTGGAGGGGCGGCAGCTCACGGTGGGCGGGGTGAGCGGGGTGGAGGCCGCGGGAAGCGTGCGCGCCGGGCCGTGGGGCGGGCTCTCGGTCTTCGGCCAGGTGGCCACGGGGAACCGGGGGGTCCGCTACCTGGCGCTGGACACGCTGGTGCTGAAGACCTTCGGGGGGATCGGCGGGGGCGGGCTCCCCACCGTGGACAGCCTGGAGGTTTTCTCGATCAAGACGCTGGACAGCTCGGTGCACGGGCTGCGCGCCGGGGCCGAGTTCAACCGTGGCCTCTTCCGCCTGGGCGCCGCGGTGGTGCGGCACGACCTGGACAGCGCCGTCCCCTACGGCTTCGCGTACGACCGCACGCTGTCGCCCAAGCCGGGGCTGGCCATCACGGGCGTGGAGGCGTACGCCTCGCTGCCGCTGATCTGGCGCGAGCTGACGCTGCAGGGGTGGTACCAGCGCTGGCTCGACGCGCCCGACCGGCCGTACCTGCCCACGCAGCTGGGGCGCGCGGCGGTGCAGTTCAACGGCGTGTACAAGCAGGGGAACCTGGAGCCCACGCTGCGCTTCGAGGTGGTGGGGCGCGACCAGACGCTCGCGTTCGACGGCTCCAACGGCGAGGCCGTGCTGATCCCCCGCTACGGGATCTGGAACTTCTTCATGCAGATCCGGATCATCGACATCCGGCTGTTCTACCGCTACGACAACGTGTTCAACCTGCGCCGCCGCGTGTACGACGTGCCGGGGACGGAAATCCCCACCGGGCGGGCGCTGTACGGGGTGCGGTGGTTCTTCCGGAACTGAACAACGAGTGCGTGAGTGCGTGAGTGAGGGGAGGTCGCTCGAGGGAGTGGTTGCATGGCGTTCCCGCGGCATCGCGCCCCCCTCCGCTCGCTTAGGCTCGCACCTCCCCCGTACCGGGAGAGGTAGCGGACGCGACATCCCGGCAACGCCTGAGCGTCGGCGTGGGCGGAGGCTGCAGGGCGCATCGATGGCGCGTCCACTCCCCTCGCCCGGTACGGGAGAGGGACAGGCGCCCCCAGGCGCCAGGGAGAGGGCGCGGCGCCGACGGAGCGCGCGAGTGACGGGGTGCGGGTCACGTTCGTGTCGCGGTTGACTGAAGGGTGTTCGCTGCGTTACAGTTTTGGGTTCCCGACCGGACAGGGGCACTGGCTTGATCCGAAGCATGACGGGGTACGGCGAGGCGCGCAGGGAAACGCCGGCCGGCAGCCTCCTGGTTGAAGTCCGCACCGTCAACCACCGCCACTTCAGCGCCAACCTCCGCCTTCCCCAGGCGCTTTCGCGCTGGGAAGGCGAGATCCGCGAGTGGCTGCGCGCCCAGCTGCCGCGGGGCCACGCCAACGTGTCGGTGCGGCTCGAGGCGCCCGACGGCACCCCGCGCGGCCTGCGGCTGGACGACGAGCGCGTGCAGACCTACCTCACGCTCTTCAGCCAGCTGCGCGAGCGCTTCGGCGTGCAGGGCGAGGCGGACCTGCGCACCCTGGCGCGCTTCTCCGACATCTTCGTGCGCGACGACGGCGACGCCGCCGCCATCGAGGTCAGCGCCGACGACGTGCGCGCCGTGGTGGACGAGGCGGCCCGCGCCAACGTCCGCATGCGCGAGGGCGAGGGGCGCCGGCTGCACGACGACCTGGAGGGCCGCGTCGCCGCCATGGAGGCGCACCTGGACGAGATCGCGCGGCTGGCGCCCGAGCGGCTGGTGGCCGAGCGCGACCGGCTGCGCAACGCGATCCGGGAGCTGGCCGGCGGCGTGGGGGTGGACGAGCAGCGGCTGGCGCAGGAGCTGGTGTACATCGCCGAGCGGCTCGACATCAACGAGGAGCTGGTGCGCTTCCGCGCCCACAACGCCGCCTTCCGCGAGCTGCTGGACGCCGACAGCGCCGAGCCGGTGGGGAAGCGGCTGGGCTTTCTCGTCCAGGAGATGCACCGCGAGGCCAACACCATCGGCTCCAAGGCCAACCACGCCGGCGTCGCGCACCGCGTGGTGGCCATCAAGGAAGAGGTGGAGCGCCTGCGCGAGCAGGTGGAGAACGTGGAGTGACCGGGGCGGAGGCACCCTTTCCGCTGGTCCTCTCCGCGCCCAGCGGAGCGGGGAAGAGCACGCTGGCGGCCATGCTCCGCCAGCGGAACCGCGACGTGGCCTTCTCGGTATCGGCAACCACGCGCGCGCCGCGGCCCGGCGAGGTGGACGGCGTGCACTACCACTTCGTCCCCGTCGGCGAGTTCCTGCGCATGCGCGACGCGGGCGAGCTGATCGAGTGGGCGCCGGTGCACGAGAACTTCTACGGCACCCCGGTGGCCGAGCTGCGGCGGGCGCAGGCACGCGGCGAGCACCTGCTGCTGGACATCGACGTGCAGGGCGCCCGGCAGATCCGGGAGCGGGTGCCCGAGGCGGTGCTGGTGTTCATCCTCCCCCCCACCGGCACGGCGCTGGTGCAGCGGCTGGCGGGGCGGGGCACCGAGAGCGCCGACGTGCTGGAACGCCGGCTGCGCAACGCCGAGGACGAGATCCGCGCCGCGCCCGAGTTCGACCACGTGGTGGTGAACGACCGTCTGGAACGCGCGGTGGACGAGCTGGAAGCCGTGCTGCGTGGGAAGGCCCCGGAACGCCGGAGGCCGCAGGAGATCGAAGCGATCGCTGCGCGCCTCTGCGCCGAGATCGATCGTGAGCTGGGCCCGAATGGGCCCGTTGAACGCCTCAGAATGGAGGGACGGAGATGAGAGTCGTGACCCCGGGCCAGGCGGCCCGACACACCGGCAGCAAGTACCTGGGCGTGCTGGTGGCCGCCAAGCTGGCCCGCCACCTGAACGAGCTGCGCCGCGGCGAGCTGATGGAAGACCCCACCGTGAGCGGGGCCGAGCCGCGCGAGAAGCTCACCACCACCGCGCTCGAAGAGGTGCGGCAGGGGACCACACCCTTCCACCTGGCCAAGCGCCGCCGTCCCGAGGCGCTCTGACCCACATGGCCGGTCCGCGCGAGCCGCGGCGCCCCTTCGCGGGGCGCCGCGTGCTGCTGGGCGTCACGGGCGGGATCGCCGCCTACAAGGCGGTCCAGCTCGCGCGCGACCTGGCCCTGACCGGCGCCGAGGTCGACGTGGTCCTCACCGCAGGCGCGCAGGAGTTCGTGCGCCCGATGACCTTCGAGGCGCTCACCGGCCGCGCCGCCCACACGTCGCTCTACCCCGGCGGCGACCCCAACCTGCACATCCGCCTGGCCCGCGAGGCCGACGTCGTGGTGGTGGCGCCCGCCACGGCCAACTTCCTGGCGCGCGCCGCCCACGGGATGGCGGACGACCTGCTCACCGCCGTCCTCCTCGCCACGCCCGCCCCCGTCGTGCTCTGCCCGGCGATGAACGACCGGATGTACGCCCACCCCGCCACGCAGGACAACCTGGTCCGCCTCCGCGGCTACGGCCACGTGCTCGCGGGGCCCGCGGTCGGCCCGCTGGCGTGGGGCGAGGGCGAGGGACACGGGCGGATGCTGGAGCCCGACCAGATCATCGCCCACGCCGGCCGCGCGCTGGAGGGGGCGACGCCGCTTGCCGGCCTCAGGATCGTGGTGACCGCGGGGCCCACGCGCGAGCCGATCGATCCCGTGCGCTACGTAGGCAACCGCTCGTCGGGGCGGATGGGGTACGAGGTCGCGGCCGCGGCGTGGCGGCGCGGCGCGGACGTCGTCCTGGTCACCGGCCCGTCGCACCTCGATCCCCCGTCCGGCGTGGAGGTGCGGCGGATCGAGACGGCGGCGGAGATGCGCGATGCCGTGGCCGCCGAGTTGGAGCGCGCGGATGCGCTGGTGATGGCGGCGGCGGTGGCGGATTTCCGCCCCGCCGATCCCGCGGGCGAGAAGCTGAAGAAGGAGGCGGGCGGCGTGCCGGCGATCCACCTGGAGAAGACGGCGGACGTGCTGGCCTCTACTCGCGACCTGCGCCGCCCGGACGCGGTGATCGTCGGCTTTGCGCTGGAGACGCAGGACGTGGTGGAGAACGGCCGCCGCAAGCTGGAGGCGAAGGGGCTGGACCTGCTCGTGGTGAACGACGCGCGCGAGCCCGGCGCCGGCTTCGAGGTCGCCACCAACCGCGTCACCTTCCTGTCGGGGGACCGCGACGACGAGGCGCTCCCGCTGATGAGCAAGGCCGAGGTGGCGGACCGCATCCTCGACCGCGTCGAATCGCTGCTGCGGGCGAAGCGCGGCCCGTGAGCGACCCGCGCGACCTCCTGCGCAGCTACCTGCGCCAGCGCGCCGAGCTGGGCGACGCCGAGCTGGTGCTGGACCGCCACACCGCCGGCGAGGTGCGCACCCTCCTCTCCCCCGCGCCCGCGCGGCCGTCCCCGCCGACGGACGCACCCGCGCAGACCCGCTCCTCCGCACGTCCGGAGGCCCCCGCGCAGACGCGCCCGTCCGTCGGCGCGGGCGACTCACCCGCGCCGCCGCGCCGCGACCCGGCGCCCGCGGGCGAGCCCCCGCTCGAGACGCACGTCCGCGCGGGCGCCGCGCCCCCCGGGACCACGCCGATGCGCCCCTCGCCGTCCGCGCCGACCCGCGGCGTCAGCGCCGAGGAGATCCGCGCGCTGCCGGTGCTGGACGCGGTGCGCGACCTTGCCCTCGGCTGCCCGCGCTGCGGGCTGGCGAAGACGCGCACCCGGGTGGTCTTCGGTGAGGGGAACCCGGACGCGGACCTGATGGTGGTGGGCGAGGCGCCGGGCGAGAACGAGGACCGGCAGGGCCGGCCCTTCGTGGGGAAGGCGGGGAAGCTGCTGGACCTGCTGCTGATGACGGTCGGCTTCCCGCGCGAGAGCGTCTACATCTGCAACGTCCTGAAGTGCCGCCCGCCCGGGAACCGCAACCCCCAGCCCGACGAGGTGGAGGCGTGCAGCCCCTACCTGCTCCGGCAGGTGGAGCTGGTCCGGCCGCGCATCATCGTGGCGTTCGGCACCTTCGCCGCGCAGACGCTGCTGGGGACCGACATCTCCATCGGCCGGCTGCGCGGCAAGCTGCACCAGTACCAGGGGATCCCGCTGGTCCCCACCTACCACCCGGCCGCCCTGCTGCGCAACCAGGGGTGGGTGCGCGCCGTCTGGGAAGACCTCCAGCGCGCTCGCGCAATCCTTGATCGTCCGGCGTAAGCCGGTATCTTTGGTCTCGTTCTCCGCCCCGACATCTCCCGACAGGTGCGTGAGTGCGCAAGTGCGCCAGTGCGTCCGGATTCGCGCGAAGTTGACGCACTCGCGCACTTCCGCACTGGCGCACCCGTTGTCTTCGCCGGCGTCCGCGCCTGAGTGATCGTTTTACAAGCCGTTCAGCTGGACCGTCCATCGCAATGTCGACTCCCGCGCTCCACCTCGCGCCGCCCAACCCGCCCGCGCCCGCCGCGCCGAGCGCCTTCACCGACCGCACGCCGCCGTACAGCGCCGAGGCGGAGATGGCGGTGCTGGGCGGGATGCTGATCGACCAGGACGCGGTGGTGAAGGCCGTGGAGCTGGTTGACGACTCGATGTTCCACCGCGAGGCGCACCGGCGGCTCTTCCGCTCGCTCGTGCGCATCTGGCAGCGCGGCGACGTGATCGACGAGATCACCGTCGGCGACGACCTGCGCAAGGCGGGGGACTTCGAGGCGGTGGGGGGGATCGCGTTCCTGGCCAGCCTGCTGGACGCGGTGCCCACCGCGGCGAACATCGAGTACCACTGCAAGATCGTCCGCGAAAAGGCGATCCTGCGGCGGCTGATCGAGGCCAGCACCTCGATCATCCAGGAGACCTACGCCTGGCAGGGCGAGGTCGAGAACCTGATGGACCTGGCGGAGTCTCGCATCTTCCAGCTGGCGCAGAGCAGCGACCGGCGCGGGTTCGTGTGGATCAAGGAGATCCTCTGGCCCACCTTCGAGAAGATCGAGCAGCTGCAGGCCAACCAGAGCGCCGTCACCGGCGTTCCCACCGGCTTCGGCGACCTGGACGAGCTCACCGCCGGCTTCCAGTCCAGCGACCTCATCATCGTGGCCGCCCGCCCGTCGATGGGAAAGTGCCTGGCCCACGACTCCGAGATCGTGCTCGAAGACGGCTCCGTCGCCACCATCCAGGAGTTGTACCACCGCCGCTCGGCGCGCCTGCTCACCCTGGGCGATGACTGGAAGCTCGGGATCACCGAGCCGAGCGCGTACGTGGACGACGGGATGAAGCCCGTCTTCCGCGTGACCACGCGCCTGGGCCGGCAGATCGAGACCACCCTCACGCACCCCTTCCTGACGATCGACGGCTGGAAGCGGCTGGAGGAGATCGGGGTCGGCCAGCACGTCGCCGTCCCCCGCCGCATCGGCGTGTTCGGCGACCGCGCCATGCGCGACTGCGAAGTGACGCTGCTCGCCTACCTGATCGGCGACGGTGGCTTGACCAACACGACGCCGCGGTTCACCAACGGCAGCGAGCGCATCCGCTACGATTTCACTGCGGCTGTGCAGGATTTCGGGGGGCTGGCGGTAACGGTCGGCGACTCGCGCGGCACGCGGACGCCGTCGCTGTCGGTGCGCAGCGACCTCGACGCGGTGCGGCAAAATCGCGCGGAGTTCGCGGAATCGCTGGGTTCGCGGCTCTCGCCGTGGGGTGCCAGGCGCCAGCTCGCCAACGCCGTGGGAGTCACGCCGGCTACGGTGACGCACTGGACGTCGGGCCAGACCTCGCCATCTGCCGCGGTGATGGAGCGCGTGGCGGGCGTACTTGCGGTCGCAGAGGAGGAGATCGCACCCGGCCGCGTCCGAACCCTCGATACGAATCCGTTCACGGCCTGGCTCACGGAGTTGGGCCTCAACGGCCTGGGGGCACGGGAGAAGTTCGTCCCCGCACCCGTGTTTATGCTTCCGCGAGAGCAGCTTGCGCGGTTCCTCAACCGGTTGTTCGCGACGGACGGGTGGGCGACGGTTCTTTCGTCGGGGCAGGCGCAGGTCGGCTACGCGAGTGCCAGCGAGCGTCTCGCGCGGCAGGTTCAGCACCTGCTCCTGCGCTTCAGCATTGTCGCCAGCCTGCGCCGGCGCGAGGTGAAGTATCGCGATGGCCGCCGCACGGCCTGGCAGATCGATGTCACGGACGCACGGTCGATCGGGGCGTTTGCTGCGGAGATCGGGATCTTCGGCAAGGAAGACGCGGTCGAGCGGTGTGCCGCCGCGGTTCGGGCCAGGCGCTACCAGACCAATCGCGACCTGATTCCCCGCCAGGTCTGGAACTGGATCGAGCAGGAGAAGGGGCCTGAATCGTGGACATCGCTCGCACGGCAGGCGGGAATCGCCGGATCGACCAACCTGCACGTCGGTCAGAGATCGCTCAGCCGTGATCGCCTGCGCGCGTTCGCGCTCGCCCTCGACAGCCGGCGGCTGCTGGAGCTGGCGGACAGCGACGTGTACTGGGACGAGGTGGTGTCGATCGAGGCGGTGGGCGTGAAGCAGGTGTACGACCTGACCATCCCCGGCACGCACAACTTCGTGGCGAACGACGTTTGCGTGCACAACACGGCCTTCACGCTCAACATCGCACAGCACGCGGCGATCCAGCACCAGAAGCCGGTCGCGTTCTTTTCGCTGGAGATGAGCAAGGAGTCGCTGGTGCAGCGCGTCCTCTGCGCCGAGGCGCGCGTGGACGCCAGCCGCCTGCGCCGCGGCCGGCTGACGGACGACGACTACGCGCGCCTGGCCATCGCCGCCGGCCGCCTGAACACCGCCCCGATCTACATCGACGACACGCCCGGCATCTCGGTGCTGGAGATGCGCGCCAAGGCGCGGCGGCTCAAGAGCGACCGCGACGACCTGGCGATGATCATCGTCGACTACCTGCAGCTGATGGTGGGCGGCGGAAAGACCGAGAGCCGCCAACAGGAAGTGTCCGAGATCTCGCGCGGGCTGAAGGCGCTGGCCAAGGAGCTCGACATCCCCGTGGTGGCCCTGTCGCAGCTCTCCCGCGCCGTGGAAAGCCGCCCCGACAAGCGCCCGATGATGTCGGACCTTCGTGAAAGTGGAGCCATCGAGCAGGACGCGGACGTGATCATGTTCCTGTACCGGCCAGAGTACTACTTCGGGCCGGTGGACAAGGAGGGGAACAGCATCGAGGGGAAGGCCGAGCTGATCATCGGCAAGCAGCGCAACGGGGCCACGGGCACCGTGCCGCTCTTCTTCCGCAAGGAGTTCACGCTGTTCGAGAGCATGACGCACGGGAACCGCGAAGAGTACGGCGGCGGCTGATGGCGAAGACGCGCACCGCCTTCTTCTGCCGCGAGTGCGGCAGCGAGACGCCGCGCTGGCAGGGCCAGTGCCCCGCCTGCCGCGCCTGGAACACCCTGGTCGAAGAGCCCGCCGCGCCCAGGCGCAAGGCGGCGTCCGGCACGGCCGCCGGGGTGCCGCGCATCGCGCAGGGCGCGGCACCCGTGCGCCTGCGCGAGGTGGAGGGCACCGAGCGGCGCCGCTGGGCCACCGGCGTGGGCGAGCTGGACTTCGTGCTGGGCGGCGGCATCGTCCCCGGCTCCGTCGTCCTGGTCGGCGGCGAGCCGGGGATCGGCAAGTCCACCATCCTCCTCCAGGTCGCCGCGCGGCTGGAGGGCTCGGGGCTGCGCACGCTCTACGTCTCGGGCGAAGAGTCCGCGCACCAGGTGAAGCTGCGGGCCGAGCGGCTGGGCGAGCACGCGGTGGACGTGACGCTGCTGGCCGAGACGGAGCTCGACTCCGTCCTCCTCCGTGCGGCCGAGATCGGGCCCGAGGTGCTGCTGGTCGATTCGATCCAGACCGTCTACACCCCCGAGCTCGAGGGAGCACCGGGGAACGTGGGGCAGGTGCGCGAGTGCGCCGCGCGGCTCCAGCGCTTCGCCAAGCAGACCGGCACCGCCGTCTTCCTGGTCGGCCACGTCACCAAGGGCGGGGGGATCGCCGGGCCCAAGACGCTGGAGCACATCGTGGACACGGTGCTCTACTTCGAGGGCGAGGGCGGCGTGGACCACCGCGTCCTGCGCGCCACCAAGAACCGCTTCGGCGGGGTGGACGAGATCGGCGTCTTCCGCATGACGGCCGAGGGGCTCGTCCCCGTGGCGAACCCGTCGGAGCTGTTCCTGGGCGACCGCGGCTCGCGCCCGTCCGGCTCGTCGGTGGTGTCGACCATGGAGGGGACGCGGCCGCTGCTGGCCGAGGTGCAGGCGCTGGCCACCAAGGCCAGCTACGGCGCGCCGCAGCGGGTGAGCGCGGGGCTCGATCCCAAGCGCCTGGCCCTCCTCCTGGCCGTGCTGGAGAAGCGCGCCGGGATCCCGTTCGGCCAGCTGGACGTGTTCCTGAACGTGGTCGGCGGGCTGCGGCTGGCCGAGACGGCGGGGGACCTGGCGGTGGCGGCGGCGCTGGTGAGCAGCGTCTACGACCGCCCGCTCCCGGCGGACGCCGTCTTCATCGGCGAGCTGGGGCTGGGCGGCGAGGTGCGGCCCGTGGGGCAGGTGGAGCGCCGCCTTTCCGAGGCCGCGCGGATGGGCTTCACCGCCGCGTACCTCGCCCCGCGCGCCGTGCCGCGCAAGGCGCCGGAGGGGATCCGCGCCATCGGCGTGGAAGACGTGAAGAGCCTTGTCGGCCACCTCTTCTCCTGAGCCGCGCGCCGCCGCGGTGATCGTGGCGGGCGGGCAGGGCCGGCGCATCGGCGGGCCCGTGCGCAAGCAGTACCTGGAGGTGGCGGGCCAGCCGGTCCTCCTCCGCGCCATCCTCCCGTTTCTCCATCACCCCCGCATCCACCAGACGGTCGTCGTCCTCCCGCCGGAAGATGCGTCCGCGCCGCCGCCGTGGCTCGCCGGGCTCGGCGTGCGCATCGCCCCCGGCGGCGCGGAGCGCGGCGACAGCGTGTGGAACGGGCTCCGGGCGGTGGGGGACGAGGCCGATCTCGTCCTGGTCCACGACGGCGCCCGACCCTTCGTCACCGCCGAGGTGATCGATCGCGTGCTGGAGGGATGTACCCGCGGTGGCGCGATCGCGGCGGTGCCGGTGACGGACACGATCAAGCAGGTGGGGGAGGAGGGGACGATCACCGGTACGCCCGATCGCTCCCGTCTCTGGCACGCGCAGACGCCGCAGGGGTTCCCGCTCTCCGCGCTGCTGCGCGCCTACGAGCGGGCGCGCGAGGACGGCGTGGCCGCCACCGACGACGCCGCGCTGTACGAGCGGTACGCCGGCCCCGTGCGCGTGGTGATGGGGTCGTACCGCAACCTGAAGGTCACGCGGCCCGAGGATCTGCCCGTCGCCCAGGCGCTGGCCCTTGCCGCACCGGCGGCGTCGGGTGAATGATTCGGGGCACACGCGAACCGCAACCCAGGGGTGCCGTGGCGAGGAAAGACCAGCGCAAGGCCGCCAGGGCGCGGCGGGCCGACGAACCGGAAGCCGCGGTCCAGGGCCCCCGCACCACCACCTTCAACATCCTCTTCGTCTGCACGGGGAACACCTGCCGCTCCCCGCTGGCCGAGGGGATCGCCCGCGCCGAGATCCGCCGGCGCGGGTGGAAGAACGTGGAGGTGGGGTCCGCGGGCCTCGCCGCGACCGACGGGAGCCCCGCCAGCGCCGAAGCGGTGACGGTGGCCGGCCGCGCGGGGATCGACCTGGAGCGCCACCGCTCGCGTCCGCTCACCCCGCGGCTGGTCGACTGGGCCGACCTGATCCTGGGGATGGGCGCCAGCCACGTGACGGCGCTGGACCGCATGGGTGCCGGCGAGCGCGCCACCACGCTGGGCGACTTCGCCGCCGGCGCCGAACAGGAGGGCCGCTCCGTGGCCGACCCCTACGGCCAGGGCGAGGCCGTCTACGAGGAAACGTTCCAGGAGCTGCGCGGTCTGATCGGCGCCGCGCTCGACCGGCTGGCCCCGATCCTGGCCCCGTGACCCGCCCGATCACCGCCCACACGCGCACCCTCGCGCTGCTGGGCGACCCCGTCTCGCACTCCCTTTCCCCCGTCATCCAGAACGCGGCGATGCGCGCCGCCCGGCTGAACGGCGTGTACGTGGCGCTGCGCGTCTCCGAAGCGGATCTGCCCGGGCTGCTGCGCGGGCTGGCGCACGCCGGCGGGGCGGGGAACGTGACCGTGCCGCACAAGGCCGCCGCCGCGCGCGCCGTCGACCGTCTCACCGACGCGGCCGAGGCGACCGGCGCCTGCAACTGCTTCTGGCAGGAGCAGGGCGAGGTGTGGGGCGACAACACGGACGTGGAGGGGGTGACCGCCGCCATCCGCGCGCTGCTGGGCCGCTCGGCCGCGGGCGCGCGGGTGCTGGTGGCCGGCGCGGGCGGCGGGGCGCGCGCCGTGGTCTACGCGCTGGTGCGTGGCGGCGCCGCGGAAATCGTGCTGGTGAACCGGACCTACGACCGCGCGCAGGAGCTGGCCGGCCGCCTGGCCACCCGGCACACGCCGGTGCGCGTGGTGACCGGCGTCGAGGCCCTGGGCGGCGAATCGTTCGACCTGGCCGTCAACGCCACCTCGCTGGGCTTGAAGGCGGACGATCCGCTCCCGCTCGACCCCGCGCGCCTCCCGCCGGTGGACGCCGCGCTGGACCTGGTGTACGCGCGCGGCGGAGAGACGCCGTGGGTGCGGGCGATGCGCCAGCGCCAGGTCGCCGCCGCCGACGGCACCGAGATGCTGCTGATGCAGGGCGCCGCCGCCTTCCGCCGCTGGTGGGGCACCGATCCGCCCGTGCACGCGATGCGCGACGCCCTCGCCGCCGCCGTCTGATCGCGGCCCCGGCTGAGCTGCTTTCTGCCGATCATCCCCAAAACGACAGGCCCCACGCCGGCCGACGAGGCGGCAGGGGGAGAAACCCTGCCGACCCCGAACGCCCTGCGTGAGACCTGCCGTCTCCGCTGCCCGCGCCCGCCCGCCGGCCTCCCGCGATGGATGACGGCGGACGGTCGAGGACCGCGGAAATCACCCCGCGGCGGCCACGGCGGGGCCGCGCGCCTCGAGGGAAAGCTCCTCGATGAACACCAGGTGGTCGGCGTTCACCACGACGTAGGGAAAGCGCTCGCCCGACTGGGGGTCGAGCGCGTCGGTGACGGAGATGTATCCCTTCAGCATGCCCAGGTGATCGGCGAGGCGCGTGTTGGGCGCGCGGTGCAGGTTGCCCTCCAGCACGCGGCCGGTGGCCAGGTGGAGCCTGTGCGCTTGCGGGCGCTTGTTGCCGACCAGCGCCGGAGTGGACGGCGGCGCGGGTCGCGCGGTGGGAACGGCTCGGGCGATCATGGCGACGCGATGCGAAAGACAGGGGGAGAATCAACGAGACGCACCGCCCGAAAGGCAAGCCGCGGGCCCTGGTTCGTTCGATCGCAACTCTTCGTCTGACAACGATTTAGCTCCAGATGAACAGAGAGGCGGGGCGTCCATTGGCTGGACACCCCGCCTCCCTGCTTCTCCCCATCGCTCGCGGTTGCGATGCGTTTTCGCCGCGCGTACGGGTTCGAGACGCCGTACGAGGGCTGGGCACCCCCGCGGGTTACCTGCGCCCCTGGTCCCGGAAGACGTCGGCGAAGCGCCGGCCCTCGGCGGGGCGGCGGGAACCCGGCGCGTCGTGCCGGGCGATCACCCGGTTGGCCACGGTCTGCGCCACGTGCTCGTCCATCGGCAGCATCTCGCCGTACAGCTCCAGGGCCCGGTCGACGTCGATCTCCTCGCCCAGCATGTCTAGCATGTCCAGGACGTTCGACACGTGCGTCTCGATGATCGCCTCTTCCGAGCGGGCGGCCGCGATCAGGAGCTTGCGCTTGGCCTCGGCGCTAAGGCGGCGCTTGCGCAGGAAGTCGAACACCATGGGTACGATCGGTCCGGGTGGGTATCAGCTACGGCACTCGACTGAAATCTGAGCGGACCCGGCGGGCATCGCAACCCCGGCGCCCTCCTGTGCGCGCGCCCTCCCCCCGATCGCGCCCCGTGAATCGCGCCGCAGTCTCCCCGGGGAAAGGCGACGTCCGCCGCGAGGAACCGCCCTGCTCCGCGTCTCCGGACCCCCGCGGCGCGTACTCCTGCCCCCGAAACGCTCCCAAGGGGTGGATGGCGCATGGCACCCCGTGTATATTTGGCGGGGCCGCCGCCCCGACCCCGTCGCGGCGTTCCCGCCCAAGGCCCGCGCCCCCCGCACGGTGCTCCACCCACCCCCGTGGTTTGCTGCAATGGGAACGTCATTCCTCAGCGCGGAAGAGTTCGACGAGCAGGCACACCGGCTGTACGAGTCGGGCGAGTATGACGACGCGCTCCAGGTGCTGCGCGAAGGGCTGCGCCACCACGCCGATTCGGCGCTGCTGCACGTGGGGCTCGGCTACGTTCGCGTGGCGCGCGAGGAGTTCGCGTGGGCGCGGCAGAGCTTCGAGACCGCGCTGGACCTGGACCCCGAATACGAAGACGCCTGGGTGGGTCTGGGCGAGACGCTGCTCAAGTTCGGCCGGGTCGACGAGGCGCTCAAGTGCTTCGCCACGGTCGACGCCATGGGCCTCTCCGACGACCTGGAGCTGGGGTTGACGATGGGGCGCGCGCTCTACCGCGAGGGGCTGTTCGCCGACGCCCGCGCCCGCTTCAACGCCCTGGCCACGCACCACGCCGACAGCGCCGAGGTGGCCGCCGCCCGCGGCTACACCCTGCACGCGCTGGGCGACGACGTGGGCGCCCGCCGCGAGCTGCGCCGGGCGCTGCGCCTCGACGCCGCGCTGCACGAGGCCCGCATCTACCTTTCGCACCTGCTGCACGACCGCGGCGACGCGGTGGGCGCGCTGCGCGAGCTGGAGAAGGTGCCGCCCGCCGAGCACTGGGACACGCTCTCGCTCTGGCGCTACGTGGAGCTGAAGACCTCGGTCGACAAGGTGCAGCAGGACCACGAGGTGCTCGAGCCCTGGCGCAACCGCATCGCCGAGCTCGAGGCCGAGCCCGACGACATCGACCACCTGCTGGCCGAGGTCGAGGCCGCCTTCGAGGGGGGCGAGGAAGAGGGCTCGCCGCTGGAGCTGTCGGCGCAGATCGACTTCATCATGCGGATGCTGAACCCGGCCGGCGAGGCGCGCGAGACCGAGGTCAAGTCGCACCGCATCCGCACCGCCGAGGGCACCACCTTCTCGGGTACCTGGGACGAGATCGTGGGCGGGATGAGGGACCACACCGATCCCACGCTCCCCATCAGCGTGTTCATGCGCCGCGCGGCGCGGCAGATCCGCGAGCGCACCGGGCGCTCGGTCCCCACCGACAGCGCCGAGGCGTTCGTGAAGGCGGGGGCGCGGCTGGGGCTGCTGCACATCGAGGACTAGACCCGAGCGGAGACGGATGCGGCACACCCGCCGCGGTGAACCTGAGCAGGCCGTCCGGACGGCGCCCCACGGCGCCCGTGCCGGACGGCCTGTTTCATGCTTGGAAACGGACGCATGACGCACGATCCGGATAACACCCTCAAGCCGCTGCGCGCCGTGGAGGGCGACGTGATCGCCCTGCGCACGGGGCAGGGGGGCGCGGCCGCGGTGGTGCGCATCGCGCGCGCCGCCGAAACCGTGCTGCGCCGCATGCTGCGCGACGACCCCACCGCCCCCGTGGAGCTGCGCCTGCGCGCCCTCTCGCCCGACGACGTGAGCACCGGCGAGCTGCTGGCCGAGCTGCGCCGGCGCGACCGGCTCCCCATGGAGCTGGCCGCCACCTTCCACGAGCTCTCCGCCGCGGCCAACCGCCTCGCCACCGAGGGCGGCGACGCCACCCCGCGCGACGTGGAGGTGGCCGTGAACGCGGCCGACGGCCTGGAGCGCCACGTCCTTTCCCGCCCCTACGAGGCGCCGCTGGAGGACCCGGTGCTCACGCCCGGCGACGAGACGCTGATCCCCCCCGCGCCCGACCACCCCGAGCCGGTGCACACCGTCCCCGCGTCGCGCCGCACGCCGCCGTGGCCGCTGGTGGGGGTGGGCGCCGCGGTGCTCGCGCTGATCCTGCTCGTCATCGTCCTGCTGCGCGGCCGCGGCCCCGACCCGCTGCGGGACGGGATCGCGGCGTACAACCGGGGTGACACGCTCAACGCGGCGCACCTGTTCGTGGAGGCCACGCGCAAGCACCCGAAGTCGCCGGAGCCGCACTACTACCTGGCCCAGATCTACCGCCTGAAGGGCCGCCCGCAGGAAGCCGCGCGCGAGCTGCGCGAGGGGCTGTCGATCGATCCGAACCATCCCCGGCTCAACACCGAGCTGGGCTACCTGATGCTTCAGCAGGGCCGTGCCCCGCAGGCCGCCGAGCGCTTCCGCACCGCCATCCTGCTCGATTCAACCGACGCCAACGCGTGGGCCGGGCTGGTGAGCGCGCTGCGCCGCAGCGGCCGCCCCGACCAGGCCGAGCGCGTGCTGGCCCGGGCCCCCGTGGAGGTACGCTCGCTGATCACCTCCGTCCGCGCCGACACCGGCGTCTACACGGCTCCCGCCGCTCCGGGGACGCTTCCGCCGGGAGCGGTCGCGCCGGGAACGATGGCTCCACCACCGGCGGCGCCGCCGGGCGCGTACGTGCCGCCCGACACCACGGGGACGGTCGCCGTTCCACCGCCCGCGCAGCCGTAGGGGAGAGGCGGCGCACAGTGTTGAATTGAAAGGGAGCGCGAGCCCGGGGTTCGCGCTCCCTTGCCGCAGGTGCTATCGTAGAAGGCGGTTCCGTCGTTTCGCACCTCCGTATCCCCGCACCTCCGTACCCATCCGTGGATTCGCTCGACCGCCTGTACCGGCGGATCGCCGACGTCCTCCTGCGCGAGCCGGGGACGGCGGTCACCGTGGGTGACCTCTACCAGCACCTGGTGCCGTACCGCACGGTGCGCACGGAGCTGGGCTTCGGCGAGCTGGCCGAATACGAGCACGCGCTGCTGCGCCTGCTGAGCGGCGAGCGCGACTACCTGGTGGTGGAGCGCGCCGACGTACAGGAAGAGTTCCAGCGCGAGCTGCGCACCCCCAACCCGATCCTGGGCGTCTACCGCGACTACGCCGAGGTCGGCGTCTACCTGAACCCCTACGCCCCCGAGCCGGCCGCGCCCGACCTCACCGCCCCGCCCGCCCCGGCGCCCGAACGCCCCAATCGGTTCCAGGGCACGGGCGACGCCGACGCCCCGGGCGTGGTGCTCGACCTGACGGCGCCCGAGCCACCCGCGCGTGCCGCCGCTCCCGCCGCGCCGCCGCAGCGCCCGCGGCCGAAGGCGTGCACCGGCTGCCGCAGCACCCTGCCGCCGGGGCGCGACGTGCGCTTCTGCCCCTTCTGCGGCAAGTGCCTGGCGCCGATCCCCTGCCCGGAGTGCAGCACCACGGTGGAGCCCGAATGGCGCTTCTGCATCGTGTGCGGCTGGCCGCGTGACGGTCAGCCGGTGCCCCCTCGCCCGGAACAGCCCTTGCGGTGAAGGGGATGGGACTTCGACAAACCCGCGACTCCCTCCCGGGAGCCGCGGGTTTCGCGCGAATGGAAGCAGGGAAGACGATGATCGGACGGATGCGGATCCAGGTCGTGGCGGCGGCGATGCTGCTGCTCGCGGGCGTCGTGGGGTGCGGCGGAGAAGATGCGGGCGGCGGCACGTCCGCCCCGCGCTCCAGCGATGGCTCTCGTTCGGCCCCGGCCGACGCGCGCGCCCCCGGCGCGGATCTCTACGCCACGGGGTGCGCCCCCTGCCACGGCGGGCGCGGCGAAGGGACGCAGCTCGCCCCCGCGCTCAGCGACAGCGCACGCGCGGTGGATCGTGTCGTCCAGGTGGTGCAATCCGGCGTCGCCACCGCCCAGCCCCCGCACGTCCCCATGCCCGCCCGCGGCGACGGCACCTGGAGCGACGCCCAGGTCCGCACCGTCGCCGAGTACGTGCATTCCCTCGCCCGCTGACGTTCTCCCCCTTCTCCCGCAGTTCGGGAGAAGGGGGTCGCGGGGATGTGGGTTCGTTTCTGGCGCGCCCTCCGCACCGCCGGTATCTTCCCGCCCTTCCCGGTCCCCCCCTGAACTCCAGCACTGGACGGCAACGGCACATGGCGCGGATTGCGGTGATCCCCGGCGACGGCGTGGGCAAGGAAGTCACGCGCGAGGCGGTGAAGGTGCTGAGCGCGCTGCAGGCGCGGGGCGGCCCCGCGCTGGAGCTGGTCGAGTGGCCGCACGGCGCCGACCGGTACCTGGAGACCGGCCACACCATCACCGACGCCGAGTTCGCCGACCTGGAAGCGAACTACCAGGCGATCCTGCTGGGCGCGCTGGGCGACCCCCGCGTGCCCGGCAACGAGCACGCGCGCCAGATCCTGCTGGGGATGCGCTTCCGGCTGGACCTGTACATCAACTTCCGCCCGGTGCGCCTGTACCACGAGCGCCTGACTCCGCTCAAGGGGAAGACGGAGCGCGACGTCGACTTCGTGATCTTCCGCGAGAACACCGAGGGCGTGTACGTGGGGATGGGCGGCACCTTCAAGGAGGGCACGGCCGACGAGGTCGCGATCCAGGAAGACGTGAACACGCGCAAGGGCGTGGAGCGCATCATCCGCGCGGCGTTCGACTACGCGAAGCAGCACGGGCACGGCCGGGTGACCATGTCCGACAAGGCGAACGCGATGGAGAGCGCGGGCGGACTCTGGCGCCGCGTGTTCAAGCAGGTCTCGGCCGAATACCCCGGGATCCAGACCGAGGCGCTGTACGTGGACATGCTGGCGATGGACCTGGTGCGCCGCCCCGAGCGCTACCAGGTGATCGTCACCGGCAACCTGTTCGGCGACATCCTGTCGGACCTGGGCGCGGGGATCTGCGGCGGGCTGGGGCTCACCGCGTCGGGGAACATCCACCCGGGGCGCGTGTCGATGTTCGAGCCGGTGCACGGCTCGGCCCCCGACATCGCGGGGCAGGACAAAGCCAACCCCTTCGCCGCCGTGCTCACCAGCGCGCTGATGCTGCGCCACCTGGGCCACGCCGAAGCCGGCGACCGGCTGGAGAACGCCGTGCGCGCGTGCATCGTCGCCGGCGAGACCACCCCCGAGCTGGGCGGCACGCTCGGCACGCAGGCCGCCGGCGACGCCATCGTCCGGCGGATCGAGACCGCGAGCTGAGCTCGTCGCGGGCTCGTCGAAGGATCCTCGCATCCCCGCTGAAACCCGCGGCGGGGCAGGGGAGTAGAGGATGCGCGGTCCCGGTGCCTTCGTCGTGCCGGGGCCGCGTGCTTCTGCCCACCACCCACCGACCATCCCTCCGATGACGCGAATCCGAACCGCGGCGCTGCTCCTGGGCGCGGCCGCGCTGGCGATGCCGCCGCGCGCCCGTGCGCAGGACGCGGCAGGCCTGGCCGCGCTCTACGACCGCCACGACTGCTTCGCCGCGCGCGACGCGCTGAAGACCGCCCCGGCCGGCGTGTCGGCGGACGAGCTGGCCTTCTACCGCGGCTGGGTGGCGTCCGCCTTCAACCGCCCCGCCGACGCCGCCGCCGAGCTGCGCCGCTACCTCGCCTCCGGCGCCGCCCGCGCCGACGCGGCACACCGCCGCGCCGCCGAGCAGCTCCTGGCCGACGTGCTGGTGCGCGAGCACCGCTACGGCGAGGCCGCCGACGCCTACGCCCGTGTGGCCGCCGCCACCGCCGACAGCACGCGCGGCGACCTGGCCAACAACGCCGCCCTGTTCGGCGCGCTGCGCGGCGCGCCCGCGCAGACCGTGACCTTCGGCGGCGACGTGGACGTGCCGCTCACCCGCGACCGCGCCAACCTGATGAACCTCCCGGTGGGCGCGGCGGGGAAGGAAGAGCGCTTCGTCTTCGACACGGGCGCCAACCTCTCCACCATCGGCGAAACGCTGGCGCGCGAGCTGGGCTTCCGCGTCATCGACACCCGGATCAGCGTGGGCACCGCCACCGGCGGGCGGGCGGCCGCGCGGCTGGCGATCGCCCCCGCGCTGACGATCGGCGGCGCCACGGTGCGCAACGTGGTGTTCCTGGTGCTGGCCGACTCGGCGCTGAAGTTCCCGCAGATCGGCTACGAGATCCGCGGTATCGTGGGCCACCCGGTGATCGCCGCGCTGGGCGAGGTCACGCTCACTCGCGACGGCCACCTGCGCGCCGCGGCGCGCCCGTCGGCCCCGGCCTCCACGGGCGAAGCGAACCTGTGCCTGGACGGGCTGGACAACCTGGTGCGCGGCCGCATCGGCCCCCAGACGGCGCTGCTGGGGCTGGACACCGGCGCCCGCAACTCCACCCTGTTCCCGCCCTACTACCGCCGCAACCGCGCCGCGGTCGATTCGGGGCGCGCCGCCACCGTCCGCATAGGGGGCGCGGCGGGGATGCGCACCCTGAACGTGCGCTACATCGGCCCGGTCGCGGTCACCGTCGGCGGGAGCACGGCCACGCTGCCGCAGGTGACGGTGGCGATGGAGCCCAGCCAGGGCCGCAGCGACTACGCCGACGGCGACATCGGCCAGGACGTGATCACCCAGTTCGCCGAGATGACGCTGGACTACCGGGTGATGCAGCTGCGGTTCCGGTGACGGGAAGCGGCGTGGCGGAAATGAAGAAGCCCCGTTCCGGATGAACGGGGCTTCTTCACTTCCGCTTCTGCTCGTCGTGCGGTGTGCCGTACCGGACCACCGGCCGCTCCGCCGCCATCAGGTTCCGCGGGATGTGGGTGTAAGGCATGTCGCCCTGTGCGTTGTACGCCAGCACCTCGGGGCTGAGGTCCGCCACCTGGAGCAGCCGCCGCGTGGGGCCGTCGGGCACGCGGGTGCCCTGCTCCCAGGCCCGCACCGCACTGGCGCTGGCGTTCAGCAGGTCAGCGAACACCTGCTGCGACATCGACAGCGCGTGCCGGATGCTGCGCACCTCGTCGGGGGTGTAGGCGGGCGGCGGCAGGATCCGCGTGCGCCGGGCGGTGATCGCCACCTGCCGGGTGGGGGTGGCGGGCAGCTCGCCGGCCTCGTACGCCACCGCCTCTTCGAGCGCGCCGATCAGCAGCTCGCCGAACTCGCCGCCCTCGTTGCCAGTGCTCATGGTTCACTCCTCGCCTTGAAGTTTGCCCACCAGTTGCCGGATGCTCTTCTTCTGCTCGGGCGTGAGGTTTTCCTGCTCGTTCTTGGGATAGCAGAGCAGGAGGTAGATGGTCTGGCGTACCTCCACGTACAGGTAGATGACCCGCACGCTGCCGCGCTTGCCCCGCCCCGGGAGCGCCAGGCGCACCTTGCGCACCCCGCCCGTGCCCGCGACCACCGCGCCCGCCTGGGGGTTCTCGAGCAGTTCGAGCTCGAGGTCGCGGATTTCGGCGTCGGAAAGAAGCCCCGCCGCGCTGCGTTCGAAGCTGGGCAGGAACACGAACTCCAGGTACCCCGCCCCCACGCCCGCCCCATGTAGCTGAAGCATAACACCCCGTGGTATAGTTTTCAACCCCCCCTCCCTC
>DASSME010000397.1:0-6168 GCA_035689035.1 Longimicrobium sp.
CTGGTGCTGGCCGACCGCGACGCGCGGGCGTTCCTGAACCGCGCCATGGTGCACCTGAACGAGAAGGGCGCCTCGCGCCGCACGCTGACCGACGCGGTGAGCCTCCTTTCCGACGCCGGCACGGCGGACGACTACCTGCGCCACACCGCCGCGCACGGCCGCACCCTGGGCGCGCGCAAGGACATGCCCGGCCGCGCGCTGGTCCCCGCCGGGGCGCTGGCGCTGGAGATGGCGCTGCACGAGGAGCAGGAGCGCCGCATCCTCGAAGGCGAGCTGGCGCTGCTCGAAACCGCCTGGCGCGAGGCCGAAGAGATCGCCGCCATCGCCGACAAGCTGACCCTGGCGCCCGACGCGAAGGGGTGATCGGGGGGATCGGTGCCCGGAACCTCGATCTCGTTCGGAAGGATGCGAGTGAACTCGCGGCTGCAACGGCGCGCAGTCCGCCCGCGCGGACCTCGACCGGCGCGGCAGACACGATCACCGGCCCGCTGACGCGATGTACCGGAACTGCATCTACTGCTCGGCGGATCTCGGCGCGAACGAGTCGATCGAGCACTTCCCCGTCGGCAGGCAGGTGGCGTTCGACGCGGGGAAGGGGCGGCTCTGGGCCGTCTGCCCCCGGTGCGCGCGGTGGAACCTGGCGCCGATCGAGGAGCGCTGGGAAGCGGTGGAAGAGGCCGAGAAGCGCTTTGCCGCCACACGGCTGCGCGTGCAGCGCGAGAACATCGGCGTCGCCAAGCTGCCGGACGGCACGCGGCTGGTGCGCATCGGGCGGGCGCTGACGGGCGAGCTGGCGGCGTGGCGCTACGGCGAAACGCTGCAAGCCCGGCGCAAGCGGTACCTGACGATGGCGGCGCTGGGGATGGCGGTGCCCGTGGCGCTCACCAGCCTCTTCATCGCGGGCGTCGTCGGTCCAGGCGCCTCGGCGTTCATGGGCGTGTATGGGACCATCCGGGACAACCTCGACGGCCGCCGCAGGCTGTACGAGCTGCCCGCGCACGAGGGGCGCACCGAGGCGATCTTGATCCAGCGCCGCCACATGGCCGGCGCGCGGCTGAGCGCCGGCCGCGAGGGCGAGCCGCAGGTGGAGCTGCCGCACGCGCCGGGGCACCACGGCCAGACGCAGCTGGTGGTGCGCGGCGAAGAAGCACGGCGGCTGCTGGAACGGACGCTGGTGCTGCTGAACGCGAACGGCGCCCGCCGCCGCCAGGTGGATGGCGCCGTGGACGCACTCCGTCACGCCGGCAGCGCCGAGGATTTCATCGCCGGCGCCGCGCGCGAGGGACGCACGCTGGTGGTTGGCGCACCGACCCGGTCGTTTCAGTGGAACCGCCGTCCCGAACCGCGCCACTCGCTGGACCTCACCCGCGCGCTGGCGCTGGAGATGGCGCTGCACGAGGAGACGGAGCGCCGCGCACTGGAGGGCGAGCTGACGCTGCTCGAGGCCGCCTGGCGCGACGCCGAACGGATCGCCGCCATCGCCGACCGGCTGGCCACGGCCCCTTCACCGCCGCAGGGCTGAACGATGTACCGCCACTGCATCTACTGCTCGGCGGATCTCGGCGCGAACGAGTCGATCGAGCACTTTCCCGTGGGCCGGCAGGTGGCGTTCGACGCGGAGAAGGGGCGCCTCTGGGCCGTCTGCCCCCGGTGCGCGCGCTGGAACCTGGCGCCGATCGAGGAGCGCTGGGAGGCGGTGCAAGAGGCCGAGAGGCGCTTCGCCGACATGCGGCTGCGGGTGCAGCGCGAGAACATCGGTCTGGCGAAGCTGGCGGACGGCACGCGGCTGGTGCGGGTGGGGCCGGCGCTCCCCGGCGAGCTGGCGGCGTGGCGATACGGCGAAACGCTGGCACGGCGCCGCACGCGGTTCATGGTCACGTTCGCGGCGGTGGCCGCCGTGCCGGTGGCGCTGCTGAGCCTGGAGGCGGCGGGAGTGCTCGGCGGCGGCATGATGCTGGGGCAAGCCTGGTGGTGGATCGGCGCCACCATCGAAAACCGCCGCAGGATCTACGAGATCCCCGCCACGAACGGTCGCGACGTGCGCGTGGACCTCCGGCGGAAGCACCTGCAGGGCGCGCGCCTCACCCCGGGCCGCGGGGGAGGCGTGCACCTGGAACTGCCGAACGCCCCGACCTACACCCCCGACGGCCCGCTGGTGGTGCGCGGCACCGACGCGGTGCGGCTGCTGGAACGCGCGATGGTGGTGGTGAACGAAGGCGGCGCGCGCAAACGCCACCTCCGCGGCGCGGTAGAAGCGCTGGCCAGCGCCGGAACGGCCCAGGCGTACCTGGCACGCGCCGCCCGCGAAGAGCGCGCCCTGCTGGCGAACGAGCACCGCTCGTCCAGGCGAACGCGTTGCGGCGCGGCGCCCAGGCTGCTGGACCGCGTGGAAGCGCTCGCCCTGGAGATGGCGCTGCACGAGGAGACGGAGCGCCGCGCGCTGGAAGGCGAGCTGGCGCTGCTGGAGGCCGCCTGGCGCGACGCCGAACGGATCGCCGCCATCGCCGACCGGCTGGCCATGGCCCCTCAACCGCCGCAGGGCTGAACGATGTACCGCCACTGCATCTACTGCTCGGCTGATCTCGGCGCGAACGAGGCGATCGAGCACTTCCCCGTGGGCCGGCACGTGGCCTTCGACGCGGAGAAGGGCCGCCTGTGGGCCGTCTGCGGCAAGTGCGCGCGCTGGAACCTGGCGCCGATCGAGGAGCGCTGGGAGGCGGTGGAAGAGGCCGAGAAGCGCTTCGCCGACTGCCGCCTGCGCGTGCAGAGCGAGAACATCGGCGTGGCGAAGCTGCCGGACGGCACGCGGCTGGTGCGCATCGGGCGCGCGCTCCCGCGCGAGATGGCGGCGTGGCGCTACGGCGCCGAGTTCCGCAGGCGCCACCGCTGGTTCTGGCCGGCGATGGCCGCCACCGCGGGCGTGGCGCTGAGCCACTTCCTGCCGCTGGGCGCGGTGGCGGCGTTCGCGCCCGGGTTCTGGTTCGCGGGCGCGCAGTGGGCGCAGGGCCGCCGCCCGGTGATCCGCATCCCCGCCGCGCAGTCGCCCACGGGCGCCGAGCTGGACGTGCGCGGGATCCACGTGGCCGGCGCGGTGGTGAAGGCCGGCGCGGCGCCCGGCACGCTGCAGGTGCAGCTCCCGATGGAGGGCTTCTGGAGCCGCGTCACCTGGCGGCACCGCGCGCCCGATTCGCCGCTGGTCACGCTCGAGGGCGACCTGGCGCGCCGCACCGTGGAGCGCGCCATGCCGCTGGTGAACGGGCTGGGCGGCAGCCGCAGGGACGTGGACACCGCCGTCGATACCCTGGCGCAGGGCGGCAGCGCCCAGGCGCTGCACGACGCGTGGTTCATGAAGGCCGGCGTGCGGCTGAGCGTGCTGGGCGTGGCCGGCAGCCACCGCACCGGCGGCGTCCCCGCCCCCGTCGCCCGCTCGCTGGCGCTGGAGATGGCACTGCACGAGGAGAGCGAGCGCCGCGCGCTGCTGGGCGAGCTGAAGCTGCTGGAAAGCGCCTGGCGCGAGGCCGAGGCCCTGGCGGCGGTCGCCGACCGGCTGGCCCTCCCCGCAGGAATCGAGACATGAGCGAAGAGCTGGCCGTCTACACCGCGGCCGAGCGCGCGGCCGCCGAGGGGCGCGCCACGGTGCTGGCCACCATCGTCCGCTGCCGCGGCAGCACTCCGCGCGGGTGCGGCAGCAAGATGCTGGTGGACCCCGCGCGCGGGCTCACCGGCACCGTGGGCGGCGGCTGCGGCGAGGCCGAGGTGATCGAGGCCGCCGCCGAAGTGCTGGACACCGGTGCGCCGCGGCTGGTGCGCGTGGACCTGACCGAAGACCTGTTCAGCTGGAGCCCCGCCGTGTGCGGGGGAACGTTCGACGTGTTCCTGGAGCGCGTGTCGCCCACTGGCGACGCGCCGCCGCCCGGCCCCAATCCGTGATGCAACCGCGCGGCGCCCCCACCGGCGCCGGCGCCGAGGACCGTTTCCGACCACACCCCGGTTTCGAGGGATCACTCCTTCCACCACCCAGAAGGACGACGCATGACCGCAGTCCAGACCCCGCTGCGTGCGGACCAGATCTCCATGATCCGCAACGAGCTGCTGCGCGCGCTGAACAAGCTGGAGCGCAGCCTCAAGATCAGCGGCGAAAGCGCGCGCCCGCGCGACCTGGAGCAGGACACCGTGGGCCGCCTGTCGCGCATCGACGCGCTGCAGAACGCGGGGCTCACCGCCAAGCTCGAAGACCGCGAGCGCGCGCAGCTCAGCCAGGTGGTCGAGGCGCTCCGCCGCCTCGAGGACGGCACCTACGGCGCCTGCAACGGCTGCGGCTGCGTCATCAGCATGGAACGGCTGATGGTGTTCCCCGAGACGCTCGCCTGCGACCGCTGCGCCCGCGGCAGCTGACCCGCCCCGCCCGTCCCTGACGGGCAACCCAGCTCCCAGCCACAGATGCCGCAACCGGCGCGGTGCTCCCCATCCTGGGGGCGCCGCGCCGGTGTTTGTGCACGGCCCGGCACGCCCCGCATCCTGGCGAAATCCGCGTGGATACTTGTCGTTTCGATGAAAAACGACGGTATCACCCTGACGCGGAAACGCCGGCGCCGTGCCCCGCGCGGCGCAGGCGTTCGTGCGTCCGCGGCCATCCTGGTCCCCGTCCAGCGTCACCCCGGTCCACCCCTACGCGTTCACACCCACCCACCACCGCCGGACCGCGGCTGGATGCAGCCCGTCACAAATCCGACACCCCCGCGCGCCGCGACACGTTCTGACCCTGAGGCGCGGCACGAAGCCCGGCCCTCGCCCGGCGCGGTCCGCGCGGCATCACCCACCGCCGGAGATCCCCATGAACGTCGCGACGCAGGCGAGCGGGCCACCCACCCGCACAGGGAGGAACGAAGATGAACACCAGGACCGGTACCCGGGCCGGCGCCAGCGTGCGCATCGACCCGAACGGCTGAACCCCGGACCGCGGCGGGGAAACGTCCGAAGCCGGCCCGCCGCGGCGTTGTAGAGGATGGAGATTCACGCGGCGTGCGCGCCGCCCGCGTTTGCAACGGTGAGCGGAGGGACGCGGATGGAGGCTGATGAGTGAGAAAGCGGCAGCGACAACCTGACGTATGATCCGGTGCCGCGCGCCCGGCCCACCGTGGCCGTGCGCGTGATGCGGACACTGAGCGGTGGGGGATTCACCGCGAATTCGCCGCCCGGCCCGGGCGGCTTCGCGGGCCGCCACACCGGCGCAGCGGGGAGACGGGCGCATCGGCGCCCCGCCCGCAGGGAACGCCGGCGGCCCGCCCCGGCCGCGGGAGAACGAAGACAGCAGCGCGCGAAGGCGGCCCTTTCGCGCAACCGCGCCGGCCGGGCGTCTCCGTCGTCGATCGGAAGAGCTCGGCGCCCGGCCAGGTGCCTCTCCGGACCGCCCCGTCACGCCACTGCCCGCGTGGCGGGGCGCCGCCATCGGGCCAAGCGCAAGACGGACGCGGGGCGCACCGGATCTCCGGTGCGCCCCGTCGGCTCTCTCCCCTCACGGCCGGTCCGTCAGCCGCCCGGCTCCTCGTTGCCGTGGAGCGCGGCCAGCCAGGCCGGCGGCTGCGTGCGCGCTTCGCGGTGCATCCGCTCCACCACCGCCAGCAGCGCCACCACGCCGCGCTCGCGGCCCTTCTCGGGGAGCCCCTCCAGCAGCATCCCCAGCGAGGCGCGGATCACGTCGACGCGGGCGCCGGGCCGCGCGCCCTCGGCGATGAACCACGCGGTCAGCTTGCGCAGCGTGGCGGTATACGGCCGGCGGCCGTCCAGGAAGTTGCTGAGGCCCATCGGGCTCAGCCCCACCGCGCGGGCCACGGCACGCAGCGAGGTCTCGGCCACTGCCAGCCGGACGGCCTCGCGGATGGCCTCCACGCGCACGCTCAGGTCAGGTGGAGCCATGGGCCTCCACCGGTGTGATACGGCGCGCGGGCCGTCTTAACTGTAAAAGTCTAGTAGGGGAACACTGCGTATCGTATCGAGTCCCCCAGCCGGGACACAAGCCCCACCCACAAACGGATACGAAGTAGACGGCAAACGATCGTTGGCGAGACGCGGGGCAAGCTCGCACAAGTCGCGACGACTACACGACTTATTGCCCAATCTACACGTTGGCGTCATTGTCGTGCGGCAGGACGTGCGGCTTCTTCCGCT
>DASSME010000398.1:0-4387 GCA_035689035.1 Longimicrobium sp.
CGAAGCCCCCTCCCCCCGCCCCCTCCCCGCGCGTCGCGGGGGAGGGGGAGCACGTCACCTGAACCGGGACGGCGATACGGTGCCGTTGCCGTTCCTCCCTCCCCCCGCGGAATGCGGAGGGGCCTGGGGAGGGGCTGCCGCGATGCCGGATTCAAACAACGATGCGCCGGGCCCACGCGGACCCGACGCAAAGAAACACGCACTCAGCACTCAGCACTCAGCACCGGCTCAAACGACCCCACCCACCGCCGCGCCGCCCAGGCACACCCGGTCCCGCCCCTGCTGCTTGGCCAGGTACAGCGCCGCGTCGGCACAGGCGATCAGCTCGTCGGCGGTGGGGGCCTGGCAGTCGGGCCAGCTGGCCACGCCGGCGCTGAGCGAGGCGCGCACCGCCCGCCCGCCGAAGACGAACGGGATCGCCGCGAACTCGCTGCGCGCCCGCTCGGCGAAGCGGCGCGCGCCCTCGGGGCCGGTGCCGGGGAGCACCACCACGAACTCGTCGCCGCCGTAGCGGCCGGGGCGGTCGTGCGTGCGCAGCGAGCTTTCGCTGCGCAGCCACGAGCCCAGCGCCTTCAGCACCGCGTCGCCGGCCGGGTGGCCGAAGGTGTCGTTGATGTCCTTGAAGCGGTCCAGGTCCAGCACCACCACCGACAGCTCTTCGCCGCGGTCGCGCGCGACCTGCAGCTGCGTGCGCAGGTACTCTTCCAGCGCGCGGCGCGTGGCCACGCCGGTGAGCTGGTCGGTGTGGGCCAGGTCGTGCAGCTGCTGCCGCTGCTGCATCAGCCGTTCGAACACCTGCACCCGGCCGCACGCCTGCACGATGGCCTCCACCACCCGCTCGGCCAGCTCCACCGCCTCGTCGCCCAGCTCGGGCTCGTCGACGGTGGAGCGCTCCACGAACACGCCGGTGAGCGTCTCGTTGACGGGGAACG
The DNA here is from genome assembly GCA_035689035.1 of Longimicrobium sp. Lineage (GTDB taxonomy): Bacteria > Gemmatimonadota > Gemmatimonadetes > Longimicrobiales > Longimicrobiaceae > Longimicrobium. The sequence goes on from DASSME010000398.1 coordinate 933, forward strand.
GGACCACGATGACCGAGCGCAGCGGCGGGGCCTGGCGCCTGGCCCACTCCTCGCGCACCCCGTCGAAGAGCGGGCTGGCGCTCACGTCGCGCACCACCACGGGGCGCGCGGTCTCCAGCGCCTCGCGGATCTCCGGATACTGGGCCAGGTCCAGGTGCAACCCGTCGGTGAACTGGCTTTCGGACGACGCCGCCACCCGCGCCACCCGCGCCCCGCGCTCCACCACCAGCACCGAGCAGCGGGCCACCCCCAGCACCTCGGCGGTGCGCGCGGTGACCAGGTGGAACATCTCGTCGGCGCTCACCACCCGGTTCAGCTCGCGGATCAGGTCGATGGCCTGCAGCCGGATGCGCGCCTGCTCGCGGGCGCGGCGCAGCTCGCGGTTCCGCGTGACGTGCAGGTCCACCCGGGCCAGCAGCTCGTCCAGCCGGAAGGGCTTGGTGAGGAAGTCGACCGCGCCGTCGCGGAGGGCGCTCACGGGAAGGGCGCCGTCGTTGGTGGCGGTGATCAGCACCACGGGCACGTCGGCCCAGCGCTCGTCGCGGCGCAGGGTGCGCAGCACGTCGATGCCGCTCATCTCGGGCATCATCACGTCCAGCAGCACCAGGTCGGGGGCGCGGGGATGCTCGCGCAGCACGCGCAGGATGGCGGTCCCGGTGGCGGCGGTGCGCACCTCGTACCCACGGGCGGTGAGCGCGCGCTCCAGGCCCAGGAGGATCGAGGGGTTGTCGTCGGCCACGAAGACCGTGGCGGGTGCGTCGCTCATCTGGGTCGCATCGGGCCGCTCCGCGCCGCGCGAAGGCGGGGCGCGGGACGGCCGCGGTTCCGGAGCCCGAAGGCTGATGTACGTGTGCTGGGGCGCGGATCTGCCGGCGGGAGGGGTTGCGTGACCCCCGCCCGTGGAGGCCGCGCCGTGCGTTTCGGCAGGGTACCTCTCACTGTGACGCTTCGGATACGCGGCAAATCCCAAGCCACTACGAAACTTGCGAAGATTGGCGGAATCACTGGGCGTCTGGGCGGGACAAATGTTTCTGATGGGACACCTGTGACACACAGGTGCCGCACCGGCGTCCCACCGCACGGTCCGTTTCCTGCCACCGCCAACCGTAAAACCACGCACCCTGCACCGTTGTGATCCGTACCGGTTTGCACCCGTTCCAGCGTTCAGCCCCGCGCCCGCGGACCTTCGGGCGCGCCCTTCCGTTCGTCTTCGCCGCGTCCGCGCTGCTGCTCGGCGGGTGCCGGAAGGCGGCGCCCGAGTCGCCGTTCGGCGAGGCGCGGCTGGCGCGGATGACCACCCGGCAGAAGGTCGCGCAGCTGCTGATGGTGCGCGTCCCCGCCACCGCGCTGGCGCCCTCGCCCGAAGATTCGTCGCGGGCCCGGCTGCTCCGCTGGGCGCGCGAGGGGCTGGGCGGGGTGGAGCTGCCGCCGGGAGACGCGCGCGCTGCCGCCCTCCTGGCCGACTCGCTCCGCGCCGTGCCGCTTCCGCCGATCCTGGCGGCGCGGGTCGACCGGGGGATCGGCGGCACCTTCCGCGGCGCCACCGAGCTTCCCTCGGCGGACGGGGTGGCGCTGGCGGGCGACGAGGAGCTGGCCGCCGAGGTGGGCCGCGCCGTCGCGGGCGAGGCGCGGGCGGTGGGCGCGAGTCTCCTGCTGGTCGGCGGGCCCGCGCTTCCGGCGGACAGCGCGGGGCTGGTTCCCGCCACGCTCTCGGCAACGGGCACGGCGGCGTACGCGGCGTGGGTGCACGCGCTGGCCGAGGGCGGCGCGCCCGCGGCCGTCACCGCGTTCCGCCCCCCGTCCGCCGACACGGCGCTCGCGGTGCTGCCGTGGGACCGCAGCGCGCTGGGCGTGATCCAGCTCGACTGGCTGCAGTCGGCGGTGAACCACGGCGCGGCGGCGGTGCAGACCGGCTTCGTCTCGCTCCCCGCGCTCACGGCCGATTCGGCGCCGCTCCCGCTGAGCGGCGTGGTCGTGCAGGGGCTGATCCGGCGCGACCTGGGCTTTGCCGGGCTGGTGATCGCGGATCTCTCCCCCGGCGGTCCGCTGGCGCGGCGCTACGGCGTGCTCCCGTCCGCGGTCGCGGCGCTGCAGGTGGGCGCCGACGTCCTTTCCGGCATCGACGACCCCGCCCTGCTGGCCGACTCGCTGGCCGCGGCGGTGGAGCGCGGGGCGATCCGCCGTGACGTGCTGGACCACGCCGTCCGCCGCGTCTTCGCCGCCAAGCGCCGCGCCGGGCTGGGCGTGCCGCCCGCCGACACGGTGCGCCCGCCGCTGCGCTCCGCCGCCACGCTGGGGGTGGCCGGGCGCGCCTTCGAGCGCACCGCGGTGACGCTGGGCCCCGTCCCCGCGCTGGCCGGCTGCCGCAAGCCGGTGCTGGTGGCGCACCCTTCCGCCGGCGCAGGCGTCTTCGCCGCGGAGCTGGCGCGCCGCGCGCCGAACCTCCTGTACCTGAAAACCCGGGCGGCGGCGCGGCGGGGATCGCTGTCGCGGCTGGAGGATTTCGCGGGGAACGATGCGGACTGCGCGATCGTGGTCGATGCCCCCGGCGCGCCGCTGCCGCTGGTGGACCGCATCGCCCCGGCCGCGGCCGCCCGCGACACCTCGAAGGCGGCGCGGCGCGACACGGCCCGCTTCCGCGCCGACAGCATCGCCTTCGCGCGCGACACGGTGACGCGGCGGATGATCTACGTCTCGCTGGCGGCGGACCCGGCGCGGCGGCTGCCAACGGCGCGGACGGCGGTGCTGGTGTGGGGCGCGGGGCCGCAGGCGCAGGCCGCCGCGGTGCGCGCGCTCTTCGGCGAGATCCGCCGCGGCGACGTGCCCGCGCCCGCCCCGCGCGTCGCCTGGCCGCCCGCGCGGACGCTGGTGGCCGCGCCCGCGGAGGACGCGGCGATGAGCGCGGACTCGCTGGCGAAGATCGACGCGATCCTGCAGCGCGGGGTGGACTCCGGCGTCTTCACCGCGGCGTCGGTCGCGGTCGGCCGGCACGGGCGGCTGGTGAAGCTGCGCGGCTACGGCCGGGTGCAGGGCCAGCCGGTAGACCCCGCCACCACGCTCTTCGACCTGGCCTCGCTCACCAAGGTGGTGGGCACCACCCCGGCGGTGATGGCGCTGGTGGACGACGGCAAGGTGAAGCTGGACCAGCCCGTCTACCGCTACCTCCCCCAGTTCCGCGGCGGCGGGCGCGGCGACGTGACCGTGTGGAACCTGCTGACCCACACCAGCGGCCTCCCCGCCGGCGACGACCTGTACGGCCAGGCGGCGGACCCCGACGCGGCGTTCCGTCTGGTGGTGGGCACCGACCTGGTCCGCGAGCCCGGGGTGAAGGTGGAATACAGCGACTTCGGGATGATCCTGATGGCCGAGGTCGTCCACCGCCGCGCCGACGAGCCGGTGGACCGGTACGTGGCCCGCCGCGTCTTTGGGCCGCTGGGGATGCGGATGACGATGTA
>DASSME010000399.1:0-4596 GCA_035689035.1 Longimicrobium sp.
TCCGGTGCCCTCCGCTGCCCGGTGTGACCCCCAGCTGACTCCAGGCAGGCAAGCAGCCGCCGAAGCAGAGACCGGAATCCCATCACCCGCAAATGCCGAACGGCCGCCCGGAGCTTTCCGGACGGCCGCTCGGCGTACCGATCGCGAGTCGGGATCAGCTCGCGATCGTCCAGCTCACCGGGAGCGTGGTGGTCACGCGGACGGTGTGGCCATGGATCTTGGCCGGCGTGAACCGCATGGTGCCGATGATGCGGCGCGCGGCGGCGGCGAACGCGTCGTCGGACGACGACACCACCTCCACCGAGCTGGGCTCCACGCGCCCGTTCTCGTCGATCACGAACTGGAGCACCGTCTGCCCGGTGACACCCGCGTCGCGCAGCGAGGGCGGGTACACGCGCTGCAGGGCGCGCTGCACGTCGTCGGTGTTGCGCAGCGAGGGGCGCACGTCCACCTCGCTCTCGGCCACCGGCTCGTCGCTCACCGGCTCGGGCTCGGGCTCGGCGGCGGGCGCGGGCGGCGCCTCCTTCGCCTCGCTGGGCTGCGTGTTGCCGGTGGGCGCGCGGTTGTCGGACGGGTCCACGGCGCCCACCACGTCGCCTTCCTTGCCGATCCCGCTCACGTCCACCTGCGTGATCGGCCGCGCGTTCAGGTCCGGCGCGGGGATCCCCACCGGCGGATGCTCGGGCGGGCGCGGCGAAACGAAGTCGCCCTTCACCGGCGCGGGCGGCGGCGTGTGCTTCACCACCGGCTCGGGCTCGCGGGCCAGCTCCACCTTGGGCGGCTCCTTGGGCTCGGGCGGAAGCTCCACCCTGGGCGGCGGCGGAGGCGGCGGGGTCGGCTTCTCCTCCAGGTTCCATTCGGCGATCACCTCGTCGGCCACGGGCTTGGCCTCGGCCTGGCGCGCAAACACGCCGATGGCGCCGATGGCCGCCCCGTGCGCAAGGATGGAGAGGGCGATGGTGGCCGGTCCCCACCGCTTGCGGCGGCGCTTGCTGCAGCTCGGGTCGTAACAGGCGAACATCCTCACGCTCCTTCGAAGGCTCTCCGCAACACTCCGGATGCGAGCCCTGAAACATTTGCAGGTCTCGTGCCGTCGTAAGTGATTGTAGAATGCGCAGATAGGATAAATTTCACCGAGCCGGCGCGGCCCGGGCGCCCCAGGCGCGGCGTACGGGACAAAAGCGGGATGCCGCGCGGAATCGCGAACGGCGGCCACCAGGGCCGCCGTTCGGGGTTCTTGAGGATCCTGCGACGGCTCTCAGAGCGGAACGCGGCAGGAAGCGACCAGTTGTCCCCCGTCGAATCCGCGCAGCGTGAGCTCGGCGGTGCCGCCGGGGACCTTCACGTCGACCCGTGATTCGCCGTCCTGCACGTCGCGGGACAGCAGCGGGCGGCCGGCGGCGTACACGTCCACGCGGTCGAGGTTGCGCGAGCGGACGGTGAGCCTGGTCCCGCTCGCCGTGGTCCCGGCGGTGCCGGAGAGCTCGCGGACGGTCTGCGCCTTCAGGAGCCCGGCCGCGTGCTCGATCAGGTCGGCGTTCCCCTTCAGCAGGTCGTCGCGCGTCATCTCGTGCATCTCGTCGGGCTGCACCCCCAGGTCTTCCACCGGGGTGCCGGCCCGCGGGCCCACCCGCAGCGTGCGCCGGATCGCGATCCGCATCCCGGTGCCCTTCGGCAGCGGGCGGTAGCGCCGCGGGTCCAGGTCGCTGAGCAACCCGTACTCCCACACGTTGGCGCCTCCCGCGCCGGTCGCCGCGCCGGTGCCCAGCACGGGGCCGATGGCGTGGTCCTGGAACCCCGCGGAAAAGATGTCGGTGGTGCTGTAGCAGAGCGGATCCACCACCAGCACCACGGGACCGCAGTAGCGCTGCCCCACGGCGTTGCACGATGCGCGGTCGGTGATCGGGAAGCCGGACGAGTAGGTGGCGCCGGTGGCCACGGCCTTGCTCATGGACTCGAGCCAGGGGCGGAGCGCCATGTCGTCGTCCGCGTGCTGATCGCAGAGCGCCGCGTTCACGGGCGTGTTGATGAACTCCACGCGCTCGGGCTCGATCTCGCCGGGGGTCAGCGTCTGCAACAGGCGCTCGCCCGCCCAGATCAGGCCTCCGCCGTTGCCGCGCACGTCCACGATCAGCCCGTTCTGCGGAAGCTGCGCCGCCAGCCGGACGAACTCGGCCACGAACGCGTCCGCGTCGTCCACGCTGAAGGTGTAGATGCGGATGTAGCCGAAGGTGCCCGACGACGTGATCACCGTGCGGGCCTTCAGCACGCCGGGGAGGGTGGTGGGGAGCGCGTCGTCGGTGGCGCTCTGCGGGGCACCGGTGGCCGCCGCGGCGTGCTGCGCCTCGATGGCGCGGGGGGCGAAGAGCGTCTTCTTCACCTGGCCGATGCGGTGCGCCTGGATGTCGTACCCCAGCGCTCCCGCGGCGGCGCGGGCGCCGTGGTTGCCGCCGAACCCTCCGAACGCCTCGTCCGCCCGCAGCACGCGCCAGTCCAGGCGCAGCTCGAGCAATCCGCCGTTGCCGGCCCGGTAGCCCACGTCCACCCACTCTTCCTCGGGTGGAAGCGAACGCACCATGGGGCGGATGGTGAGCGATTCGAGCCCCCGCGCGAACGAGGCCGCGGCGTTGCTCCCGCCCTGCCATTCGCCGTTCAGCTCCACCGCGCGCTCGATCGGCATCCCGTTCCAGTACACCACCTCGACGCCCGGGCGGAAGGTGGCGTGGTCGAACCCGGTGGCCACCTGTGACACCAGGAACTTCCGCTTCCCCTTTTCGCGGTACTCCTCCACCAGGAAGGGGAGGAACGCGGCGTGATCGGAGAACGGCCGCGGGAGCAGGTAGTTGGTGTGCAGGTCGCGCACGGCGGCGAAGATCCGCAGCATCTCCTTGTGGAATGCCAGCTCCTGCATCTCCTCGCCCTGCGCCAGCCGGAAGCGGAGGAGCCGGAGGCGCTGCACCGGATCCACCGCGTGCATGGCGCGCTTCAGGGGCAGGTGCACGTAGTTGCTCTCCATCAGCAGCAGCGCCTGCTCCACGATCAGGGCGCGCTGGACGGGGGTGAGCTCCCCCGCCATCTCCTTGAAGGTCTTGAGGTCGATGGCGCCGGAGAGGGTGTCGGCCACCGCCTGGTGCGGGTCGCCGTACACGCCGGCGTTCCAGCGCACCCGTCCCTTCTTGTGCCTGGGAATGGCTCGTTCGACCGTGCTCATGGGTCCTTCCGTATGTTGAGGGGAGACGACGAAGGGTTGGACGTGCTCGCCGCGGACCAGGAACCGCCGCTCGACTGATTGGATGGTTGCGCACCGCGAGTTTTACCGGCATGGATCCCGTGCGACCCCAGCCGGGTCCCCGGGCTGCGCTTCGCCGGCGCGGCCCTGGCCTCCCGGAACTCCCGAAACAAAAGGGTGGCCCGGGACGTACGGCGGGTTGCCCAAGTGCGCGAGATCAATCATCTTACAAGCGATCATCCCTACCCGCGGCCCCGCCGCTCCGCTGACGCAAATCCGAACATGGCCATTCGCGAAGGACGCTGGGACTGCCCGAGCTGCGGCTCGGTGGGCCAGCTGGGCCGCCACGTCTACTGCACCGGGTGCGGGGCGCCGCGCCCCGAGAAGATCACCTTCTACCTCCCCGAAGACGCCGCCGAGGTGAGCGACGCCGGCCAGCTGGCCCAGGCCAACGCGGGCGCCGACTGGGTGTGCGAGCACTGCGGCGGGAGCGCGCGGGCCACCGACGCGGCGTGCCCCGGCTGCGGCGCGCCGCGCGGCTCCAGCGCCCAGCGGGAGGTGCGCGAGTACGGCCTGGCCGACACGCCGCGCTCCGGCGAGCGGCCGCGCGCCGCGATGGCGCCCCCGCCCTCCACGCAGCGGCCGCCGGCGCCGCCGCGCAGGCCGCGCTTCGGGCGCAACGTGTTCCTGCTGATGCTGGCGATGATCGCCGGGTGGATCGGCTGGAGCAACCGCACGCGGCACGTGGAGGCGCTGGTCACGGGGAAGGAATGGGAGCGCTCGGTGCAGGTGGAGGCGTACCGCACCGTCACCGAGGAAGACTGGTCGCTGCCGCAGGGCGGCCGGCTGGTGCGCTCGTACCGGGCGATCCGCGACTACCGCCGCGTGCTGGACCACTACGAGACGCGCACCCGCCAGGTCGGCGAGCGCGTGCAGACGGGGACGCGCACCTACACCTGTGGCCACGTGGACCGCGGGAACGGCTACTTCGAGGACCGCACCTGCACCGAGCCCGAGTACGAGACGCGGTACCACACCGAGACGTACCAGGACCCCGTCTACCGCCGCGAGCCGATCTGGGACACCAAGTACGAGTACCGGATCAAGCGCTGGGTGCCCGACACCCTGCTGCGCGAGCACGGTGACACCACCGCCCCCGTCTGGCCGCGCACCGTGGCCGACGACACCACCCGCGACGGCGAGAAGAAGCAGCGCTACGTGATGCACTTCAGCGAAGGCGACGAGAGCTACGAGGCCGAGCTGCCGCTGGAGCAGTTCACCGCCCACCGCGTGGGCGAGCGCGTGCCGCTGAAGGTGAACGGCCACCGCGCGCAGATCGACACGGCCCGCACCCACTGAGCCCCACC
>DASSME010000400.1:0-19736 GCA_035689035.1 Longimicrobium sp.
GGTTGACGTTGCGGCGGTCCACCACGTCGCGCATGGCGCCCATCAGCGCGGCCAGCAGGAGCGGGCGCGGCGCCTGGTCGCGCTTGCCGGCGTAGCGCAGCTCCAGGCTGCTGAGCGGGCCGGGAAGGAGCGCGCGCCCCAGCCGCCCCAGCCGGTCGGCCAGGTTCAGCAGCGGCCGCAGGTCCGCCCACGCCGCGCCGCCCACCCCCGCCGCGTTGATCGCCGCCGACAGGTCGCCGGTGAGCAGCGCGTCGCGCACCGACTCGCACGCCTCGATCGCCACGCTGCGCTGCGCGTCGATGGTGGATGCGCCCAGGTGCGGGGTGAGGATCACGTTCTCCATCTTGCGCAGCGGGTGGTCCGCCGGGAGCGGCTCGACGGTGAACACGTCGAGCGCGGCGGCGCCGATGCGGCCGCTCTGCAGCGCGTCCATCAGCGCGTCTTCGGCCACGATCCCGCCGCGCGCCAGGTTCAGCACGTACGCCCCGCGCGGCAGCCGCCCCAGCTCCGGCGCGCCGATCATCCCCTTCGTCTCGGGCGTGAGCGGCGTGTGCACGGTCAGCACGTCCGCCCGCTCCAGCAGCTCGCCCAGCTTCTCGGCCCGGTCGACGTTCAGCTCCTCGAAGCGGTTGGGGGAGACGTAGGGATCGTAGGCGACCAGGTGCATCCCGAAGCCGCGCGCCCGCCGCGCCACCTCGCTCCCGATCCGCCCCAGCCCCACGATCCCCAGGGTGCGCCCGCGGATCTCCACGCCGCCCAGCCGGCTGCGGTCCCAGCGCCCCTCGCGCATCGAGCGGTCCGCGCGCGCCACGTGCCGGGCGAGGGAAAGGAGGACCCCGAAGAAGAGCTCGGCCACCGAGACGGTGTTGCCGCCCGGCGCGTTGATCACCGCGATCCCCAGCTGCGTGGCGGTGGCGATGTCGATGTTGTCCACCCCCACGCCCGCGCGCCCGATCACCTTCAGCCGCTCGCCGCGCCGCAGCAGGTCGCCGGTGACCCTGGTGGCGCTGCGGCCGATGAAGCCGTCGTAGGTCCCGATCTCCTCCAGCACCTCGGGCAACGGGCGCGTGGGCTTTTCCACCACCTCGATCAGCGGCTGCGCGCGGAGCACGGCCAGCCCGTCGGGGTCGACCTCGTCCGTCACCAGCACGCGAAAGCGCGGCTCGCTCATCCCAGCACCTCCCCGGTCGCCGCCAGCAGCGCGTCCAGCTCATCCACGGTGTGGTCTCCCATGTGTCCGATGCGAATGGTGCTCTCCTTCAGCGCTCCGTAGCCGCCGCCGATGGTCCATCCCCGCGCCTTGAGCCGCGCCACGATCTCGGGGGCCGGCACCGGCCCGCTCACGCCGATGCAGGTGACGGTCGGCGAGCGGCGCCCCTCGGGCGCGAAGAGCGACAGCCCCCAGCGCGGCCCCTGGTCCCGCACCCACTCCCAGCAGCGCCGCGCCATGGCCCAGTGCCGGTCCGCGCGCGCCTCCACTCCTTCCGCGGCGATGCGGCGGCACTGCTCGGCCAGCGCGTAGACCAGCGAGACGGCGGGGGTGTTGGGCGTCTGGTGCTTCTGCCAGTACCGGTCGAACTCCAGCAGGTCGAAGTACTGCCCGCGGCCGGGGATGGTCGCGGCGCGCGCCATCATCCGCTCGCTGGCGGTGCCGAACGCCAGCCCGGGCGGGAGCGCCATCGCCTTCTGCGAGCCGGTGAGCAGGAAGTCGAGCCCCCACCCTTCCGCCTCCACCAGCGCGCCGGCCACGCTGGTCACGCCGTCGGCCAGCACCAGGATCTCGTCCCCCGTCTCGCGCTCGGCCCGCCGCACCGCCTCGGCGATCTCGAAGAGCGGGTTCAGCACGCCGGTCGACGTCTCGGAGTGCACCACCGTCACCGCGTCGAAGCCGCCGGCGCGGAGGCGCTCGAAGACCTGCTCGGGGTCATGGGATTCGCCGGCCGCCACCTCGTACGTCTCCACCTGGCGGCCGCAGTCGGCGATCAGGTCGCGGTAGCGCTGGCTGAACGCGCCGTGCACCAGCCCCAACGCCCTGCGCCGCACGCCGTTGCGGATCGACCCCTCCATCAGCCCGGTGGCGCTGGACGACGAGACGTACACCGGCCGCGAGGTGCGGAAGACGCCGCGCAGCACGGGATCGCACTCCGCCAGGATGCGCGACATCTCGCTGCCGCGGTGCCCGATCACGGGCCGCGTCATCGCCCGCAGGACGTCCGGGTGGACCTCGGTGGGGCCGGGGAGGAAGAAACGGCCGAACTCGGGCATGTCGATCAACCAGAGTGCTGGGTGCTGGGTGCTGGGTGCGAACCGCGGACAGGTGCGTAAGCGTGCCCGGCCGCGGCGCCGCGGGGGCCCTCTCCCTGGCGAGGACGGCGCGACTGCGTCGCGCCCGTCTTCGCCTGTCCCTCCCCCAAAACAGCCTGGGGGAGGGACCCGGGAGCGCTTCGCGCGGCTGCTCGTCGCGTGCCCGACAGTCTGACACATCCGCGGGCGCCGCGAAACCGCTCCGGCGGATGGATCGCACCTACCCGATCTTCCGGGTTCGCGCGGCGCTCGCCACTCGCGAGACCTCGCTTCCGCAATCCGTGGAGGCGGAATTCGCGGTTCGGCGGCGGGGTTGGTTCAACCCGTCGTCCCTCCATCCGCTAGCCCTCCACCCGCCTTCGATCACCGCTCCTCGCGTGACGGATCGGCGAGCACAGCGGCCAGCAATTCCTCGCCCCACGCGAGCACGCCGGCCCACTCGGTCGTCCGCAGGCGTTCGCGCTCCTCCTCGCTCGCGGCGAGCGCGAGGACGGGGGCCAGGCTGGGGGCGCGCAGGAGGACATCGGCTTCCTCGGCGACGCGGGGGCGCCAGACCACGCCCATGTAGGCCACGAACGTGTCGACGACGGTGCGCGCCTCCAGGTCGGTGTGGCCGTCGCCCACCAGCATCGAGGGGCGCGGGAGGTGCCACGCCTCGATCACCCCCGGCTTTCCGCCGTTGCGGGTGAGCGGCGACGCGCTCTCGAAGCCGACGTACGCGCCGCCCGCGTCGAAGTCGATCGCCACCGCAGCGACATCGTTCGTGGTTAGCCCCAGCGCGCGGGCCACGTGCTCCACCGGCGGGCGCAGGCCGCCGCTCACGACACGCACGGTCTTCCCCAGCCACAGGAGCGCCGCCACCACCTCGCGCGCGTCGGGCACCAGCGCGTCCACGTAGCGCCGGCCGATGTCGTCCACCTGCCCGCGCGTGGGCCGGATGATGTCGAGGCGGCGGCCGTACACCTCCTCCAGCGGAACCTCGCCCTGCATCGCGGCGTCGGTCAGCGCGCGGATGGCGTCGGCGTGGCGGCCGCGGGCAAGCTCGTCGATCCCCTCCACCGCCACCAGCGTGGAGTCGCAGTCGAACACGATCGAGGCGAAGCAGGCGAGCGAGGGTCTGGGCATCCGGACGCGCGCGATGAGGAGACGGCGCGCCGCGGGCTTGCGGCGCCGGCCGTGCGGGCGGAATCTCTCCCGCGGGCGGCGTGCCGCGCAACCTTCGGCGCCACTGCCGCGTACCACGCACCCGGCGCGCCTCTTGCACCCGTCCGCGCCCCCGAACCGGCACTTTCCGGAGGAAACGCATCGTGTCCGAGATCGCTGAACGGCTCCGCCTGGGCGACGTGAACATGGGCCGCAACGACCGCCTGGCCAGCGTGCTGGGCGGCGCCGGCCTTGCGCTGCTGGGCGCGCGGCAGCGGGGCGTGGGCGGCGCGCTGCTGGGCGCGGCCGGCGCCGCGCTGATCGCCCGCGGCGCCGCGGGGCACTGCCCCGTGTACCAGGCGCTGGGCGCCAGCAGCCGCACCGGCCTGCCGCGCAAGCGCCTCCGCGCCGACGAAGACGTGAGGCCCGGGGTCAGCGTGAGCGCCTCGATCACCGTCCCCCGCCCCGCGGGCGACGCGTACGCCGTCTGGCGCGACTTCACCAACGCCCCGCGCTACATGGACCGCATCACCTCGGTCGAGGTCCTCGACGAGACGCGCTCCCGGTGGACCGCCACGGGGCCGACGGGGCGCGGCTGGACGTGGGAGAGCCAGGTGGTGGAAGACAGCCCGGGCGAGCTGATCGCATGGGAATCGCTCCCCGGCTCGGAGCTGCCCAACCGCGGCTGGGTGCAGTTCGTCCCCGCCGGCGCGGACGGGCGGCAGACGGAGGTGCGCTACTTCGTGGAGTTCGACCCCCCGGGCGGCGTGATCGGCAACGCCATCGCGCACGCCTTCCACGACGCCCCGCGCGAGATGGTGCGCGGCGACCTGCGCCGCTTCCGCGGGCTGCTCGAGGCCGAGCAGCCCGCGCCCGCCGCCGAGCTGGCGCTGGAGCAGCAGGGGTAACGGCGCGATCGACGGCCGTAGCCGCTCGGCGGGGCTTGACGAGCGGCGCTGCCATTGCTATACTTTGTTCACCACGTTAGGCGCAGCCGAGAGCGGGCACCGCACTGCGGAGCTCCAGCGAGTTTACTCGCGCGGCTGCGCACGTGTTTTATACCCACTCGACTTTCTTCATCGCGGGAAGATCTTCTCGCTCCACACCCGGTCCTTCACGCCGTCCCACAGCTGCCGCACGGCCCCGGCCGATGCGGAGTCCTTCCCCTGGTCGCGCAGGCGGCGCTGGCACAGGTATGCGCACAGGTCGGCGAGCTGCATCAGCCGGCTGTTGTGCGAGCGCACCCAGTGCACGTTGTCCACCACGCGAGTGAGCTCCACCGGGTCGAAGCCGAACGAGGTTCCGATCTCCTTGTAGCGCGACAGGTCTTCGATCACCTGGTTCTCCATCTCCTTCTCCTCGTCCGACACGATCAGCCCGTAGTCCCGGCGCTGGCGCAGGAACTTCTCGATCTGCTCCACCAGGAAGATGAAGGCCAGCTTGTGCGGGTGCATGGGCGTGGCATAGCGCCGCGCCAGCCGCGGCTTGTCGATGCACACCCACATCAGCGAGGCGCCGTGCTCCTGCAGCAGCCCCAGCAGCTCTCCGTAGAGCGCCACGCGGTCGGCCGGGCGCATGGTGGCGCAGGGGCCCTGGCCGCGGTACAGGTCGCTGCCCTTGCACTCGAAGCCGGGACACCTGCACTGGTCGCCGAAGTACCGCGCCAGCACGTTCGTGGCGTCGTCTTCCAGCGCCCGCGCGCGGCTCCCGTGCACCGCCAGCGCCACCAGGTGGTACGACGTGCTGGTGGGATGGTCCAGCTGCATCCCGGTGTTACCCGAACCATCGGTGAAGACCAGGTACATTTCGAAACCGGGGAAAGACGCGGCCGCGATGCGAAGGCCGCAAATGCTACATTTACGTTGTTCACTTCGCAATGCCTTCGTTCTTCCGTCGGCGGCGGACGGGGGCTGGCGCGCGGAGTTAGATTGGGAACGATCCAACGGAACTCCAGTCAGGGCATCACGATGGCAGAACGGACGCTGGTCGCGGACAGGACGGGCGAGCTGCGCATGGACGCGGCGGCCAAGGAGGAGCGCTACCGCGAGGTGGCGATGATGATCGAGTCGGCGCTCGCGGGCGAGCCGGACCTGCTGGCGGGGATGGCGACCGTCGCCTGCCTGCTGCACAACGCCTTCCCCTACTACTACTGGACGGGCTTCTACCGCCGCGTGGGTCCCGAGCGGCTGCTGGTGGGGCCGTACCAGGGGACGATGGGGTGCCTGGACATCACCTTCGACCGTGGCGTGTGCGGCGCGGCGGCGCGCGAGCGGCGCACGCAGCTGGTGACGGACGTGCACGCCTTCCCCGGCCACATCGCCTGCGACAGCGCGTCGGTCAGCGAGATCGTGGTGCCGGTGCTGGACGCGGCCGGCGAGCTGATCGCCGTGCTCGACGTGGACAGCACCCTCTCCGCCGCGTTCGACGAGACCGACCAGCGCTGGCTGGAGCGGATCGTGGCGCTGCTCGCCGAGAAGCGACCCTTGCCCGTGGTCTCCACGATCTAGGGCCCCGGCGCGGCCGCGTGCGAGTCCGCGCCGGACCGCTCGCACGCACCTGTCCCGCCTCCGGGAGGGTGCCTATCTTCCGCGGCGACCGATCCCCCGCCCTTGTCGCCGCGCGCCCGATGCCACACGACGCAGCCCGCACGGACGAAACGCCCGCGCCCTCGCGCCTGCCGCGCGGGGTGCGGGCGCTGCTGCGCGTGCCGCTCTTCTACAAGATCCTGATCGCCAACGCGGCGCTGGTGCTGGTGGGCACCATCTTCGGGAGCATGGTGACCGCCCGTTTCGTGCGCGACCAGCCGGGGCGCCCCTGGTTCGAGGTGGCGGGGCTGCTGGCGCTGATCGGCATCGGCATCACGCTGCTGGTGAACGCGGTGATCCTGCGCGTGGCGCTGCGGCCGCTGGACGAGCTGGAGCGCACCGCCGCGCGCGTGCAGAAGGGCGAGGCCGACTGCCGCGCCCCCGACAGCCCCGTGGCCGACCGCGAGCTGGACCGCTTGCGTCTCACCTTCAACGCCATGCTCGACGCCGGCGCCGCCTACCGCGCCCGGCTGCGCGAGCTGGCGGCCCGCGCCCTGGGCGCCGCCGAGGAAGAGCGCAAGCGCATCGCCCGCGAGCTGCACGACGAGACGGCGCAGATGCTGGCCGCGCTGCTGATCCGCATCCGCGTGGTGCAGCGCCAGCAGGACCCCGCGGCGCTGGCGCGACTGCTGGAGGAGATGCGCGGCGACGTGGGCCAGGCGCTGGAGGGGATCCGCCGCTTCGCGCGCGGCCTGCGCCCGCCCGCGCTGGACGAGCTGGGGCTGGTGCCCGCCATCGAGTCGCACGCTCGCTCGCTGCGCGAGATCAGCGGGCTGGAGATCGAGGTGGAGAGCGACGACGTTTCCGGCGGCCTGCCGCCGCAGGCCGAGCTCGCCACCTACCGCATCGTGCAGGAGGCGCTCTCCAACGTCGTCCGCCACGCCCGCGCCACGCGCGCCACGGTCCGCATCACGCACGGCGACGGCCGGCTGGTGGTGACGGTGGAGGACGACGGCCGCGGCTTCGACCCCGACAACGCGCTCTCCACCGACGGCGGCGGCCTGGGCCTGTTCGGGATGAAGGAGCGCGCCGGCTACATCGGCGGCCGGGTGGACGTGTCGAGCGAGCCCGGCCGCGGCACCAGCGTCCGCGCCGAGATCCCGCTGCGGGAGGACGGCGCGGAGGCGTGAGTGCTGAGTGCTGAGTGCTGAGTGCTGAGTGCTGGGTGCTGGGTGCTGGGTGCTGAGTGCTGGGTGCTGGGTGCCGGGTGCTGAGTGTCCGGCGGACGGCTGAGAGTGTGGGCGCCTGCTGGAAAGCACTCACGCACCGGATCGATCACCGGCGAGTGACGGAGGTTTGCGGCGGTTTGGGATTGTCCCGGCTCGGTTGACTGGAATTTCCCCTCGCACACGCTTCACCGCATCCATGAATTTTCGTACGATCGCCCGCGCGGCGCTGCTGGCGACGCCATGGCTCGCAATTCCGTCGATCGCGGCGGCGCAGGGGCCCACGCTGGGGCAGGGGTGCGTGATCGTGGCCGACACCGCGCCGGTGCCGTCGGCCGCGCAGGTGGCCGAGCGGCAGGCGCTGCGGCTGGCGCTGGACAGCATCGCCCGCGCGCACGGCACGCCCGATCCGTCCGGCATCCTGTACGTGGACGTGGACAGCGCGCGCCAGGGGAAGGTGTTCTTCATCGACGCCAACCTGACGCCCGAGGCCACGCAGGCCGCCACCGCGCGGGTGGGCGACTACCTCACCACGCTCGAGTCCGGCCGGGCGTACCAGGCGCTGGTGCGGCTGGGCGCCGACTACGTGGCGCCCGCGCCGGGGAAGCGCAGCTGTGCGCCCAAGCTGCTGAGCGTGCAGTTGATGGTGGACCTGGTGGGGCGGATGATGGAGAACCACCCCCACGCGCGATCCATCTCGCCCGACACCAGGGAGCGGCGCGCGGTGCTGCGCCTGGTGGTGAGCCGCGACGGCACCGTGCCCTACGCCGAGCTGGTGACGCCCACCGGCGACGCCTACGTGGACCCGCTGCTGGTGTCCATCGCCGAGCGGATGCGCTTCTCCCCCGCCACCCTCGACGACGTGCCGTACGACGTGCGCTTCCGCTTCGCCTGGCCCATTCGCGTGCCGTGACGTGATTGACGGCCGGGCGGGGGGCGGGTAGACTGCACCGCGCGCGGGACGGAGCCCACCTCCGCCCGCGCTCCGTTTTGACGATTCCCGAATCCGGCGGACGCCCATGCAGTTGCTTCCCCTCGTCACCGCGCTGGTCGCCGGGTTCGCGCACGCGCTGGAGCCCGACCACATGGCCGCGGTCACCACCTTCGTGTCGCGCCGCCCGCGCCCGGCCGAAGCCGTGAGCTTCGGCTTGCGCTGGGGCGTGGGCCACTCGGCCGCCATCCTGGTGGTGGGCACGGTGCTGATCGCGCTGGACCTGCGGCTGTCGGAGCGGCTGGCGCGCGGGCTGGAGTTCGGCGTGGGCGGGATGCTGCTGGGGCTGGGCGCGTGGCTGCTGTGGAGCGTGCTGCACGAGCGGGCGCACCGCATGGCCGATCCGGGGCATCATCATCACCACCCCCACCATCACGGCCACCGGCACGGCCACGGCACGCTCTGGGTGGGGATGGCGCACGGGCTGGCCGGCACCGCGCCGCTGGTGGCGGCGGTCACGGCCACGGTGACGGAGTCGCCATGGGTGGCGGGCGCGTACCTGCTCCTGTTCGGCGTTGGCACCACGCTCGCGATGGGGATGTACGCGATGGTGGCCGGCCTGGTGTTCGACCAGGCCGGGAGCCACGTGCCGCGGCTGGGCCGCACCTTGCGGACGCTCACCGCGCTGGGCAGCGCCGTGCTGGGCGTGGCGTGGATGGCAGGCGCGCTGGGCGGCGCCTGAGGGCACCCTCAGGGCACAGCGAACTTCACCTCGGAGAGAAACGAATGTCGGACGAGACGCAGGCACAGCAGCAGGTGACCATCACCGTGCGCAACAACGGGCCGTACCGCGTGGAGGGCCCGATCCGGCTGGTGGACGCGGACGGGAACGAGTATCCGCTCACGCCCGGCAAGGGGATCTCGCTGTGCCGCTGCGGTGCGTCCACCAACAAGCCGTTCTGCGACGGCACGCATTCCAAGCTCGGCTTCCAGGCGGCCGAGCGCGCCGTCCGCGAGGCCGAGGGCCAGTCGTAACCGACCGTCCGCCGAACGCAGACGCCCGGGTCCGCTTCCACGCCGGCCCGGGCGTTTCCGTTTCGTCGGCATTGCCGAAGGTGCGGTCGCTTCAGGCGGCGAAGGTGAAGCGGCAGCTCGGCGCGTCCGCACCCTCGCGGTCGCAGCACTCGGTCACCTGGTAGCCCACCACTTCGCTCAGCAGCGCGGCGGCGATCCGGCAGACTTCGGGGTGGCCGTCCACCGCCTCGCGCAGCGGGCACCCGAAGCCGCGGATCCGCGCGACCCCGCCCTCCACGCGCGCCTCGGCCACGCCGCCCAGCTCGGCCAGCACCGCCACCGCCGCCTCGGCCCGGCTCGACAGGTCGCCCCCCGCCCGCGCGAAGACGCCGCCCAGCCGCGCGCCCACCTCGGCCACCAGCGCGTCCACCTCCTCGTCCGCAAGGCGCCGCCGCAGCGAATCGAGCAGCGTGCGCAGCACCACGCCGTACGCGCGGGGAAAGAGCGAGTCGGCTTCGCGCGTGAGCGCGTAGACGTGCGCGGGCTTGCCCACGCCGCGGCGCACCCCGCGCAGCGTCACCAGCCCGTCGCGCTCCAGCCCGGACAGGTGCATGCGCACGGCGTTGTCGGTGAGCCCCAGCGCGTCGGCCAGCTCGTTCACCGTGTGCTCGTTCCGGCGCAGCAGGGTGATCACGCGGCCGCGCGTGCTCCCCATCAACCGTTCGTTCCAGCGTCTCGTCTCCACGTGGGCCTCCTCTCCCGATCAGCGATTCTAACGGCCCGGCGCTCTCTTGTCCAGAAAGTCAAAAAAAATGTTGACATATTGGGTGGAACGATTACCTTGCGATCACGAGGACCGGGGCGACGCATCCACCGCGCCCGGGCCGCGCGTATGAATCGCAGTTCACATCCACACCCCGAACCGGAGACGCCCCATGAACCGCAGTGCGCGCACGCTCGCCCTCGCCCTTTCCGCGCCCGCCCTTCTGCTGCTGGCCGCGTGCGGCGGCAAGGACGACGGGAACGACGGCACCAGCGACACCACCACGGTGGCAACGACGCCGCCGCCGGCCCCGGCCCCCGCCGCCGCCCCGGCCGCGGGAGGCACCGTCACCGACCCGCAGATCGCGGCGATCGTGGTGGCCGCCAACGCCACCGACAGCGCCGGCGGCGTGATGGCGCAGGAGAAGGGCACCAACCAGAAGGTGAAGGACTTCGGCAAGCAGATGGTGACCGACCACGGCGGCGTGAACAAGCAGGCCGTGGCGCTGGTCACCCGGCTGAACGTGACCCCCGAGGAGAACCCCACCAGCCGCCAGCTCACCCAGGGCGGCGAGCAGTCGCGCCAGCAGCTTTCCGGGCTCACGGGCGCGGCGTTCGACCGGGGCTACATCGACCACGAGGTCGAGTACCACCAGTCGGTGCTGCAGGCCATCGACGGCACGCTGATCCCCAACGCGCAGAACGCCGAGCTCAAGGCGCTGCTGCAGCAGGTGCGCCCCGCGGTGGCCGCTCACCTGCAGATGGCGCAGGACATCCAGAAGGAGCTGCAGGCCCAGCCATGAGCACGCGCCCCGCGCACCCGGCGGTGTGGGCGGCAATGCTCGCGGCGCTCGCCGGGTGCGCGGGCGCCGCCAGGCCCGTCCGCCACGAGATCGGGATCACCGCGTTCGTCTACCAGCCCGCCAGCGAGCCCGTGCACCCCGGCGACACGCTGGTGTTCGTCAACCACGACGCCGTCCCCCACACCGCCACCGCGTCCGGCGGCGCGTGGGACACCGGCGAGATCCCCGCGAACGCGACCAGGACGGTCGTCGTCCCCGCCAACGGCTCCGGCGACTACAAGTGCCTGTTCCACCCGAACATGCACGGGAGCCTGAAGGCGGCGGAGTGACGCCGCATCCGGATCGAAGAGCCCAACCCACAGCCAGCCTCGGACAGTCCAGGTCCGAGGCTGGCTGTGCATTCACCGGGCGTTGCGTCCGCACGGTGGCCGCGGGTACGTGGCTGCAGGTTCGGAATGGGGTGAGTATCGAAATCTGAGCCCCAATCCGGAAGCTCAGTCGTCATACCCGGCTCAGCGGAAGGGCGTCACCCCTTCAGCCGTGTCGACCAACCACTGTATATCCGGATTCGGTATGAGGATCAGTGGACACCCGCTTGGGGATCACCCCGAAGGGAGAGGAGTGCTCCACACGAAGGGGAGGCCCCGCGCGGGGCCTCCCCTTCGATCGTGTCTCGTCCTTCGACGCGGTCGCGGCTCAGGTGTGCCCCGGGCCGTCGTCGCCGCCGTGGCCCTCGCCGTGGAAGCCGCGCTCGGCCTCGACCTTGAACTCGCCCAGCCTGCCGTTGAACTGCGACAGGTCCACCACCGTCGTCCCCGTCTTGAAGAACGCGGCCGGGTCCAGCACCACCGCCACCGCGCTGCTGGTGGAGCCCTCGCCCACGGTCAGCGGCGGGTTGATGGGAAGCGACAGCTTCACCTCGGCGCGCAGGAAGGCGCGGAACGCCCGGGGGGCGCCGCCGGTGGGGGTGAAGGTGCCGGTCACCAGCATGCTGGCCTTCTGCGGCCAGTCGGGGAACTGCGCGCGGATCTGGTTGAAGAGCGCGCTGACCTGCGCCGGGGTCGCGTCGTCGTCGTCGCTCGCATCGTCGTCATCGTCGTCGATGTCCAGGTTCTTCACCCGGAAGCGCACGCTGCTGTAGGTGCCGGCCGGGATCGCGCCCGTGGTCACGTTCAGCCGGCTCCCGTCCAGCGGCACGTCCACGAAGAAGGGGCCCGCCTGGAACTCGCACTCGTCGTCGCTCACCCCGGTCCCCTGGCTGTCGCACGGGGTATCGTTGGCGCCGCGCAGCTGGAACTTGGCGACCACCACCTGGATCCCGGTGATCGACAGCGTCCCGTTGGTCCCCGTCACCGTGAGCGGCCCGCCCACCGCCGCCGTCCCGCCCTCGGCGCGCAGCGCCGCGGGGCTCGACACGCCCATGCGCACCGCCACCGTCCCGCGCGCCTGCGTGCCCGTGCTGTCTCCGCTGCACCCGGCGAACGCCAGCGGCGCCGCCAGCAGCGAAAGTGCGAACCACGTCCTGGCCTTCATGCTTCTTCACTCCGTTTGGTGGGTCCCGCCGACCGAGCGGCGTATCGACTGGTTTGGCCAGCACAGGTGCAACGCGCGGACCGGGAGCGAGACATATGTTTGCAAACGGTGAAAAGCCCCGCCGCGCCTGAAAGATCGTTGTAACGACGATCCGGGGACGTCACGATCGTCTGGTTATAAACGTCTCATTGCGCTACACTCTCTGCCGTGCGTCGAGCCACGGCGCCGTTCCTGTCGGGAAAACCCCCACCCCCGCCCGCGTGAGCCAGCTCCTCGTCGTCGCCCGCTCCGATTCGTTCAGCCAGGTTTGGCCGCTGCTGGCGCACGCGGTGAACGCCGAGGCGCTCGTGGTGGACGCCCCCGACCAGGCCGCCGGCGCCTCCGACGCGCTGGCGGTGATCCTCTCCGTGGCCGGGGTGGAGGAAGAGGGCGAGGCCGCGCTCCGCGCCCTGAGCGCCGCGGGTGCCCCGCCCGCGCTGGTGGTGGGCGCCCGCGAAGACCACCGGCTGGCGGTGACGCTGGTCCGCGCCGGGGCGGCGGACTACTTCGCGCTCCCCGGCGACCTGGAGGCGCTACGGGCGGAGCTGACCGAGCGCGCGCGGCGGCGGCAGGCGCGCGAGGCGGGCGGGCGGCTGGCCGCGGCCGAGAAGCACCACTTCGACTTCTCGCGCATCATCGGCAAGAGCCCGCAGCTTCGCGCCGCGCTCGACCGGGCCGCGCGCATCATCCCGCGCGACCGCGCCACGGTGCTGATCACCGGCGAGACGGGGACGGGGAAAGAGTTGCTGGCGCAGGCGATCCACTACAACGGCCCCCGCGGCGCGCAGCCGTTCGTGGAGCTGAACTGCGCCGCCGTCCCCGCCGGGCTGCTCGAGACCGAGCTCTTCGGCCACGAGCGCGGCGCCTTCACCGACGCGCGCACCGCCAAGCCCGGCCTGTTCGAGGCGGCCGACGCTGGCGCGCTCTTCCTGGACGAGATCGGCGACCTGCCACTGACGCTGCAGGGGAAGATCCTGAAGGTGCTCGAGGACAAGAACGTCCGCCGCGTGGGCGCGGTGCGCGCGCGCGAGGTGGACGTGCGCATCATCGCCGCCACGCACGTGGACCTGGCGCAGGCCGTCCGCCGCGGCGAGTTCCGCGAGGACCTGTTCTACCGCCTTTCGGTCATCCCCATCCACCTCCCCCCGCTGCGCGAGCGCGGCGAGGACGTGCTGCTGGTGGCCGAGCACTTCCTGCGCACCCTGGCCGACCAGTACGGGATGGACGCGCCGCCGCTCGCCCCCGAGGTGCGCCGCGCCCTGCTCACCCACGCGTGGCCGGGAAACGTGCGCGAGCTGCGCAACAGCATCGAGCGCGCGCTGCTGCTGGGCGACGGCGGGCTGGACCCGGCCGACCTCTTCCCCTCGCTCGGCAACGAGGGCGGCGGGCCGGCCGGGGGGAGCGGCGCCATCCCCTTCCCCGCCACCCTGGCCGAGATCACCCGCAGCGCCGCGCAGGCGATGATGGAGCGGATGGAGGGGAACAAGAGCGCCGCCGCCGAGGCGCTGGGGATCTCGCGCTCGCGGCTGTACCGGCTGCTGGACGGCACCGACGAGGATGTTGCGGAATGATACATCCGTCGCACCCCGGAACATTGGCCCCCGCGAGAAAGCCAGCGGCGGCGCCATATTTCCACGGTGCACCGCTTGCGACCACAGGCCGCAGCGACCCGGGATGCACCCACCTGATGGACCGCCATGCGAACCGACCGTAGACTGTTTTCCGCCGCCCTCCTGCTCTGTGCCGCCACGCTGGCCGCGTGCGACGGCTCGCCGTCCGACCCCGGCGAGCTCCCCGAGGGGAAGCTGGCGTTCATCCGCGCCGCCGCCAACGCGCCGCCGCTGGAGACCGCGCAGATCCAGGTGTGGGCGAAGGCCGGCGACGGCCGCCGCGCCGAGATCAAGTACGCCAAGGTGGGCGAGTACGGCGGCGACAAGTGCCTGGAGTTCGACATCCCGGGCGACGCGCTGCTCACCCGCCCCGACGGCACCCCGTTCGCCAAGGGCGACTCGGTGCTGATCACCATCCGCGTGGTCGACCCCGCCGCCTTCAAGTTCGAGTTCTCGCCCTCGGGGCTGCGCTTCAACGCCGATCACCCGGCCGAGCTGCGCATCTCGTACAAGTGGGCCGACCCCGACCTGAACGGCGACGGCCGGGTGGACGACCGCGACCGCAGCTTCTCGTTCGAGATCTGGAAGCAGGAGAACGACGGCGGCGAGTGGTTCAAGGTCGGCACCTCGCGCGACCGCGACCTGCAGGAGCTGCGCGCCGACATCACCGGGTTCACCAAGTACGCGATGGCGGGCGGCGTCTAGCGCCCCCGTTGGCCCCCCTGACGTGAGCACACCCGTAACCCCCGCCCTCTCCCTCGAGGAAGCCCGCGCCCTGCGCGCGGCCGGCGAGTGGCCCGCGCTGGTGCAGCGCGCCGCCGCCCTGGCCGGCGACGAGCTGCTGCGCGAGCCCGAGCTGGCGCTGCACGCCGCGGTGGCGTACCGCCGCGTGGGGCAGGCCGGCCGCGCGCTGGAGCTGGCCCGGCTGCTGGAGCCCGTGGCCCGACGCCGCGGCGACCGGCGCCTGATCGGCGACGTGGTGAACCTGACCGGCGTGGCGCTGTGGGAAAGCGGCCAGGCCGCCGAGGCCGAGGTGCGCTTCGGCGAGCTGCTGGACGCGGCCACCGAGTGGGGGAACGAGGACGACGTGGCGGTGGCGTGCAACAACCTGGGGGTGCTGGCCAACGTGCGCGGACGGCGCGACCTGGCGCTCACCTACTACCAGCGCGCGCTGGCGGCGTACCAGCGGCTGGGAAACGTGGCCGGGCTGTCGCAGACGCACCACAACCTGGGGATCTCGTACCGCGACCTGGGCTTCGGCCGCGAGGCCGACGCGCACTTCCGCCGCTCGATCGAGCTGGCCGAAGAGGCGGGGCGCGAGGACGTGGTGGCGCTCGCCGAGTCCGAGCGTGCCAGCCTGCGCGCCGGCTGGGGCGACGGCGAGCTGGCGGGCGAGATGGCGCGCCGGTCGCTGGAGCGCTTCCGCCGCATCGCCGACCCCACCGGCGCCGCGCAGGCGCTGCGCATCCTGGGCCTGTCCGCCCGCGCGCAGGGGCGCGAGGACGAGGCCGAGGCGGCGTTCGACGAGGCGCTCGAAATCGCGCGCGCGCACGCCGACGCCCTGCTGCGCGCCGAGGTGCAGCGCGACCGCGCCGCCCTGCTGCGCGACACCGGCCGCATGGACGACGCGCGCGAGGCGTTCACCGACTCCATCCAGCACTTCTCGCAGATCGGCGCCGCCGCCGAGGCCGAGGCGCTCCGCGCGATCGTGGCCGAAATCGCTCCCGACACGCCACCGTAGGGACAGACGAATCGAGATGACGTAGGACGAGGTGCCCTAAGTCGTTGGGGCACCTCATTCTTTTTGCGCTCCAAAGAGGCCTACCGGAGAACAAGAACAAAACGAACGACAGTCTGGACAAGTCTTGAGGCGAAACATACCGTTGTAGCTGGGCAAGGGAGGGTTGACGCCGCATATCAAAACCCGTATAATCCGATGACCAGGACGCCGGACAAGCCGCTGCGGTGGGTGGGGAGCGCCAAGAAGGACTTCTGCCAGTTCCCGGGCCCGGTGCAGGACGACTTCGGGTACGCGCTGTACCTGGTGCAGTCGGGGGTGCAGGTGGTGCCCGGGGCCAAGCCGCTGGGCAAGGGCGCGCTCAAGGGGCTCGGCATCGTCGAATTGTGCGACGACCACGACGGTGACACCTACCGCACCGTCTACACGGCCCGGCTGGGGCGCGCGGTGTACGTGCTCGACGCCTTCAAGAAGAAGAGCAAGCACGGCATCGCCACCCCCAGGCACGAGACCGACCTGATCCGGCAGCGCTACGAGGCGGCGGTGCGCGATGCGCGCGAGCGGGGAGAAATCTGACCAACGGGGGCGCCCATGAGCGACGAGAACCGCATCGAAGTCGAGGAAGGCAGCGGCAACCTGTGGGCCGACATCGGCCGCGCCGACGCCGACGAGGCGCTCGCGCGCGCCGAGCTCATGCGCCGCATCAGCGAGGGGATCCGCGCGCGCGGGCTCACCCAGGCCGCCGCGGCCGGGGTGCTGGGCACCACTCAGCCCACCATCAGCGACCTGGTGCGCGGCAAGCTCTCGCGCTTCTCGCTCGAACGGCTGATCGCCTTCCTGAACGCGCTGGGGCAGGACGTGGAGATCGTCGTGCGCCCCAACCCCGCCAGCGGCGACGCGCGCGGCCGCATCCGCGTGGCGGCCTGAACGCGCGCACGCGACTTCGGAAGGTGGGATCGACAGGGACCCGCGCGGACGAGCGGAGTGGAGCGGTCCGGCGGGATGGGGTGGATGGGAGGCGGGGGCGCTACGCCGGCTCTGGCCGGAACCGCGGGAGGGTGAGCGTGAAGGTGGAGCCCTGCCCCATGCGGCTGCGCACGCAGAGGTCGCCACCCATCCCGCGGGCCAGGTCGCGGCTGATGGCGAGGCCCAGCCCGGTGCCTTCGCGGGTGTTGGTGAGCGAGCGGCCCAGCTGCACGAACGGCTCGAAGATGCGGTCCACCTGGTCGGGCGGGATCCCCTCGCCGGTGTCGCACACCTCCACCGTCACCGTCGTCTCGTCGGCGCCGCAACTCACCTCCACGCGCCCGCCCTTGCCGGTGAACTTCACCGCGTTGGAGCAGAGGTTGAGCAGGATCTGCTCCACCTTCACCGCGTCGGCCAGCGCGGACAGGGTGTCGGGGCAGGGCGCCAGCGTGAGCGCGATCTCCTTGCGCCTGGCCTGCGGCTCCAGCATCAGGGTGACGGCGGCCACCGTGGCGCGCAGGGGAACGCGCACCCTCTCGTACTCCACCCGCCCCGCCTCCATCCGGCTGAAGTTGAGCAGGTCGTTGATGATGTTGAGCAGGTGCCGCTGGCTGCGCTGGATCTTGTCGAGGTCTTCCTTCTGCTGCTCGTTCACCGGGCCGCGCAGCCCCAGCGCCAGCAGCTCGGTGTAGCCGCCGATGGCGTTGAGCGGGGTGCGCAGCTCGTGGCTCATCGAGGCCAGGAACTCGCTCTTGGCGCGGTTCGCCGCGTCGGCGGCGGCGGCGCGGCGGGTGGCGTCGAGCACGCGCGCCTCGGCCTCGCGGCGCTCGGTGAGGTCGCGGGTGACCTTGGTGAAGCCCAGCAGCCGGCCGTCGGGGGCGCGCAACGCGGTGATCACCACGTTGGCCCAGAAGCGCGTGCCGTCCTTGCGCATCCGCCACCCCTCGTCTTCCACCCGGCCGTCGCGGATCGCCACCTCCAGCTCCCACGCCGGCTTGGCCATGTCTTCGGGAGGATAGAAGGTGCTGAAGTGCTTGCCGATGATCTCGGCGGCCGTCCACCCCTTGATACGCTCGGCGCCCTCGTTCCAGCTGATCACGTGGCCGCCCGGGTCCAGCATGAAGATCCCGTAGTCCTTCACGTGCTGCACGAGCAGTCGGAAGCGCTCCTCGCTGTCGCGCTGCACTTCTTCGGCGCGCCGCCGCTCGGTCAGGTCACGGGTGACCTTGGCGAAGCCCACCAGCGTGCCCGTCTCGTCACGCAGCGCCGTGATCACCACGTTGGCCCAGAAGCGCGTGCCGTCCTTGCGCACCCGCCACCCCTCGTCCTCCAGCCGCCCCTCGGCCTCGGCCGTCTCCAGCTCCCAGGGCGGCTTTCCGGCGTCGATGTCGGACTGCGGGTAGAAGATGGAGAAGTGCTGGCCCACGATCTCGTCGCGGGTGTACCCCTTCAGGCGCTGCGCGCCCAGGTTCCAGTTCAGGATGTAGCCGGCAGGGTCCAGGGCGAAGATGGCGTAGTCCTGCACGCTCTCCACCAGCAGCTGGTAGAGACCGGAGCTCTCGGCCACCGGGCCGCCGCCGGCGAAGCCGCCCGCGTAGCTCGCGGCCTCGCGGCGCGCGCCACGGGTGGCGCGGCCGCCCGGCGGGCGAGGCGCGTCGCGGCCGAACGGCCCCATCATCGGCGGTCACCTTGCACAAACATTGCACACCTTCTCCGGTCCGTGAGCCAGACCCCACGTGCCTCCCTGCAACTTTGGTGACTCTGCATGCGGGGCGCGCAAAGCACGACGACCGCCGAACGGGGTACGGGGTGGCTGGCGGCCGCTCCCTGCGAGCCCCGTATGTGGCTGCGTTCAGCGATGATACACGCGAAAGACGCGGAGCGCCATTGCGGCGCTCCGCGTCCATGTTCCGTCGCAAGGTTTCGCCGTTCCGCGGGCGGGGGCTACCGTGCCGAGGAAAGGACGAAGGTGTTGCCGTCGGGGTCCTTGAAGATGGCGCTGGTGCCCCAGGGCTCCGTCCTGGGCGGCTGCACGAACTCCACGCCGCGCGCCACCAGCTCGTCGTAGCTCTTCTGCACGTCGTCGGTGGCCCATGACAGGTTCATGAAGCCGCCGATGCGATCTTCCTGCCCCGGCGCGGTGAACAGCACCACCCCCGTCTCGGCGCCGGGGATGCGCAGCTCGATCCAGCGCTGCTCGCCGAACGGCTGGTCGGTGACCACGCGAAAG
This sequence comes from Longimicrobium sp., assembly GCA_035689035.1. Classification (GTDB taxonomy): domain Bacteria; phylum Gemmatimonadota; class Gemmatimonadetes; order Longimicrobiales; family Longimicrobiaceae; genus Longimicrobium. The sequence goes on from DASSME010000400.1 coordinate 18,825, forward strand.
CCGAGCGCGGTGGTGTAGAACTCCAGCGCCCGGTCCTGGTCGCGCGTGGGAATGCTGATGAACTTGACGTGCTTGATCATGGACGTGGCCTCCGCGCCGCGGGGGTTTCGCTGGGGACGTGAACGGACGGCACAATGAAAACCGCGCCGCCCTTGCGCGGCAAGGCGTGCAGCGAACACTATGGCATTCTCTGCCACAGTGTCGCCGCCCTGCCGCTCCCGCCCCGCGCCGATGACGATCGTACTGGACGACTACGTGCTGGAAACGCTGATGCCCGACCTGGTGGGGCACGACCACCATCCCTCGGCGTTCCTGCTGTACCTGGCGCTCTGGCGGCTGACGGACGGCGGCGGGCACCCGGTCGTGGCGAGCCTCCGCCAGCTGGCCGAGGAGACCGGCCTCTCGCGCCGCGCCGTGCAGGACGCCGTCACCCGCCTCTCCGCCCGCCGCCTGATCGACGTCCACCGCGAGGGGATCACCGAGGTGCCCGCGTACTCGCTGCGCCGGCCGTGGATCCGCTGATCCTCCCCCTGTCTTCGGCGCCGGTGCTTCACCGAACGGCCGGGAAGACGGGTCACGCGGAACAGCGGAAAACAGCCCGGAGCAGCGGAGAAGCGCGTCGTCGCGGTTCTCCGCTGCTCCGTTCGTCTCCGCTGCTCCGTGTGACCCGCCGTTGCCGTTCCGGTGCCGTTCGACCGCGCGTCAGCCGGACGGCGGCGGACACCGGCTTTGCTACGGCGCGCCGGCTATCCGGCAGACCGGCTCGGCCATCGCGCTGGGGCTCCACGCCGCCTGGCTGGGGGGAACGGGGATGACGTGCAGGTCGCGCATGCCGGCCTGCAGCGTTCCGGCGGTCACGCGCAGCCGCTTGCCGGCGCAGTCCACCTCCACGCGCATCTTCATCGCGGTCCA
>DASSME010000401.1:0-10669 GCA_035689035.1 Longimicrobium sp.
AGCGGGGGGCGGGGCCGGGGGAGGGGGGCCGCCGCGGCTGCGCCGAAGCCGGTCCAGACGAACGGAAATCCCAACTCTACCCCTTTCTACCCCCACTTCTCCAGGAACCGCATCAGCGCGGCCTCTTCGGGATAGAAGCGGCCGGGGTTCTCGTCGTCCGGACGCGGCACCTCGCGCATGAGCGGGGCGATGGTCTTGCCCTGCAGATAGCGGTCGAAGACGGCGGGGTGGATGTAGGCGCTGCGGCAGACGGCGGGGGTGTTGCCCAGCTCGGTGGACACCAGCTTGCAGGCCAGCACCACGTTCTTCCTGGCCTCGCGCTCGTTCTTCGCGGGGCCCAGGTCGGCCAGGATGGTGGCGGCGCGCACGGTGCCGCCCCAGGTGCGGATGTCCTTGCTGGTGTACTTCTCGCCGACGATCTCCCTGAGGTAGTGGTTGACGTCCGGGGCGGTGACCGGGCGCACCTTTCCCTCTTCGTCCGCGTACTGGAACAGGCGCGGGCCGGGGAGCTTCATCACCTCGCGGATCACCTCCACCAGCGGCGTGTCGGCGACGACGTGGTGGTTGTCGATCGACTTCTTCCCCACGTAGCGGAAGTGCAGGTCGTTGCCGTCCACGCGCAGGTTCTTCTTGCGCAGCGTGGCGATGCCGAAGGTCTTGTTGCGCACCGCGTACTTCTCGCTGCCGATGCGGAAGAAGCCGCGCTGCATCAGCCGTACGATCAGCGCCAGCACGCGGTCGCGGCCCACGCCGGGGTGCTTCAGGTGCGCCTCGGTGGTCTCGCGCAGGCGCGGCAGGTCGTGCGCGTACTGCAGCAGGCGCCGGTACTTGCGCTTAGCTCCCTTCGCCACCGCGTCGGGATGATAGCGGTACTGCTTGCGGCCCGCGGCGTCGTACCCCCATGCCTGCACCTTGGCGGCGGGATCGGCGGCGATGTGCACGTCGGTCCACGCGGGGGGGACGGCGAGCTTGCGGATGCGCTCCAGCGCCGGCGCCAGCCGCAGCGGCTTCCCGTCCGCGCGCGCGTAGGTGAACCCGCGCTCGGGATCGCCCCGCCGCAGCCACCACCGTTCCGCCGCCTTCTTTCTGGAGGATTTCTTCTTCGCCGTCGTCGCCATGCGGACACTCCGATACAAGGAGCGTTCCGAAGGCCGCCGATGCGAGGCAAAACCCGGCAAGGGCGAATGGTTTCTTCGCTGCAACGACTACGCGAAGTCCGCCTTCGCGGACTACCGGCATTCGTGTAGCCGAGAGCCTGGCGCGCGGCACGAACCTCGACCCCGCCCGGAAGTAGCCGCGCGAAGCGCCCCCGGGTCCCTCTCCTGCAGTTCGGGAGAGGGACCGGCGTCCAGGAGGCGACGCAGTCGCGCGCCCGGACGCCAGGGTGAGGGCTCCGCCCGGGGCGCGCTAAAACAGGGAGGACGCGGAGGTGCTCTTCCGCGTCCTCTGTTTCGGTGAGTCCGGGCGATCCAGCGCCGCGGCGGTTACCGCGCGCGGCGCAGGTTGATGTCGCCGCTGACGGTGGTCACGTTCAGGCCGGGGCCGCCGCGGCCCAGGCGGGCGTGCATGTCGTGGCCCACGTGCACGCGCACCCGCGGCCAGCCGCGGTCGTCATCGTCGTCGTCGCCGCGGCGGCCGCGGCCCTCGATGGTGAGCGGGAAGTCGCTGTCGATCTCGCCCGAGATGGTGCGGGCGCTGAAGTCGGCGTCGGTGCCCGAGGGCAGCTCCAGCGTCACGTCACCGCTCACCGAGTGGAAGCTGAGGCCGTTGGAGGGGATCCGCCCCAGCGCCGCGAACACGTTGCCGCTCACCGAATTGGCGCGCACCTCGGCCGTGCTGCTCACGTGCACGTCGCCGCTCACGCTGGCGGCGTCCACGGGGCCGCGCAGGGCGTTCACCTCCACGTCGCCGCTCACGCTCTTCGCCGCGAACTTCACGCCGGCCGGCACGCGCACCACGAAATCGACGTCCGCGTCGCCGTCGCGCACGTTCATCCCGCGCCCCGAGTTGCAGGCGTCGCGCGGCTCGTCGTCGCCGCCGTCGCGGTGGCGCCAGCCGCCGCGGCCACCGTCGTCGTCATCATCGTCACGCGGGGGATAGATCGCGCAGACGACCACGCCGTTCGCGCGGCGCACCATCTCCACCCGCACGCGGTCGGCGCGGCCGCCGGTGCGGCGCGCGGTCACCGTCACCTCGTCGCCGCCGGCGGGCTCCGCGCGGATCTCGCCCTTGATGTTGCGGATCTCGATGGTCTGGCCGGCGGCCAGGCGGCCACTCCAGTGGAAGTCCTGCTGCGCGGCGGCGGAACCCGCCGCCGCGGCCGTCATCGCCGCCGCCAGGGCAGCGCTCGTCATGCGGTTCATGGTGCCTCGTCCAGTCGTCGAGGAGGGTGGGTGCGCCGGCGCATCGTCACCGGCGGTCCGGGTGCTCGCGGGATTGGACGCACGGTGCGCGGGAAGCGTTTGAATCGACTGAACTGCGGCGCGTGGCGGTCGGCGCGGCAGTGTCGAGCGAGCACGGCACCGAACCGGCGCGGAGGCGTGGTGACCAGCACCACCGTAATCAGGAGGGCTTCCGCGCTGAATACGCCGTGATCGGGAGGGCGGTATGTGCGCGTTGGTGGTGCGTGCTGGATCAATCCGTCGGGGCGAGGCGGAGGACCAAACGGTGTAACCATGCGATTTATTTTGAATTAGCGAATCTTTCCAGTTCGCGGGAAGGAGGAGGGGACTGGAACGGAGTACACACTTTTGCTGCAATTTGTTTGTTGACGGCTGTCGTGTGGGTTCATTATCGTTGGGCCCGCGGTACCGGCCCCCGTGGCCGCGCAGTCCATCCCGTCGGATACCTATCCTCTCGCGTGGACGCTGTCCGCGCAAACCGCACGGCGGCGGCCCGGACCGCCGGACGGGCTCTTCATCCGGGACATCCTCATCAGGAGAACGCACGATGACCATCAGCCCCACTCCGTACGATCCGAACGACCCGAACAACCCCGGCTGCGAGGCCTGCTGCTCGGGGACGCCGTTCCCGACCGACGAGTCGCTGAGCGTGATCACCGTCGAGATGTAATCGCGACGCGGCATAACCCCGGGCGGTCCCACCACGGTCCGCCCGGGGATCGTTTCGACCCCTTGCCCGCGCCGAACCCTTACCCGGCACCGCCATGACCGTGCAGCACCCTGCCGCGGCCGATCCGGCCGCGCGCCTCGCCGCCCTGCCCAGGCTGGGCGTGGGCGTGCTCTTCAACCGCTCGCTCACCTCGTTCGTGCGCGAGCACGCGGGCGCGCTCGACTACCTGGCCATCATCCCCGACCGCTTCTGGAGCGACGAGGGCTCGGCCGCGGCGGAGCGCTACGACGAGCTCGAGGGGCTGGTGGAGCTTCTGGACGAGGTGGCGAAGCGGCTCCCGATCGTGGGCCACAGCGTGGGGCTCAGCATCGGCAGCGCCGAGTGGTTCGACCGCGAGCACGTGGAACAGGTGGCGCGCTGGCAGGCGCGGTACGAGATGCCCTGGCACAGCGACCACCTTTCCTTCATCCGCATGCCGGGCGTGGACGCGCACACTCCGCTCAGCGCCGGTCTTCCGCTGGCCATGCCGTACGACCGCGAGGTGCTGGACCTGCTGGTCGAGCGCGTGGAGCACGTGCATGACCGCATCCCCGTCCCCTTCCTGCTGGAGAACAACGTCTACTACGTCGACCTTCCCGAGCAGGAGATGAGCGAGCCCGAGTTCCTGAACGCGCTGACCGCGCGCACCGGGTGCGGGCTGCTGCTGGACGTGCACAACGTGGTGGTGAACGCCACCAACCACGGCTTCGATCCGCGCGCGTTCATCTTCGCGCTGAAGCTGGAGCACGTGGTGGAGCTGCACATCGCGGGGGGAAGCGATCTGGCGGGGCTGTACACCGACTCGCACGCCGGCCCCGTGGCGGACCGTGTCTGGGAGCTGCTGGACGAGGTGATCGCCGCGTGCCCCAACCTGTGCGCCGTCACCTTCGAGTTCGACGAGAGCTGGTACCCGCACATGGGCCCCGAGGGGGTGAAGCGCGAGCTGGAGCGCGCCCGCGCCGCCTGGGACCGCCACCACCGGGCCTCCTGAGATGTCGCTGCTCGCCTTCCAGCGCGCCCTGGCCGCCCTGGCCGCCAGCCCCGAGCTGTGCCGCCGCGTCCGCACCGGCGACCCGGCGGCGCTGTCCGCGTACGAGCTGACGCCGCTGGAGCACCGCCGGCTCGTTTCCGCCGCCGGGCAGCCGGGGATGGCGGTGAACTGCACGCTGCACCGCTCCAACCGCATCTCCAGCATCCTCAACCTTCTTCCCGGCACCATCCACCTGCTGGGGAAGGAGCTGCGCCCGGTGGCCGACCGCTTCTGGGCGCGCCACCCGAACCCCGACTTCACCACCCGGCGCGAGGTGCGCCGATTCTGCGGGTGGCTGATGGACGAGGCCCGGGCGGGCCGCATCGCCTCGCCGTTCCTGGCCGACGTCACCGGCTGGGAGCTGGCGCAGTACGAGCTGAGGATGGTGTCGCGCAAACGGACGCTGGCGCGCGTCGCGGACGACGCGGAGCGCTGGCCGGATGGGCCGCTCGCCGTCCACCCGCTGGTTCGCGTCGCCGCCTTCCGCCACGATCCCGACGTTCTCCTCCCGCTGGTCGCCCGCAAGGCGCCGCCGCCGTGGGACGACGTCCCCACCGGCGAGTTCTACCGCCTGGCCGACGTCCGGGAACCCGCCCGCGTCGTCGCTCCGCTCGACGTGCCCGCCGGCCGCGCGCTGCTCGCGATCGAGCGCGGCGAACCCGTGCCGGAGGACCAGCGCGACGCCCTGCTCGCCGCCCGTCTCCTGGTCCGCATCGCCCCCGCGTCCGCGGACGCAACCGAGCCGACACCCGAGCTCGCCGCCGCGGTCTGAGCAGACTCACGATCGCCGGACACGACGAAGAGCCCCGCGGACACCCGATCCGCGGGGCTCTACTGCATTCCACACCATCCCCGCCTCGCCACCGTCCGCCGAGACTACCTTCCGCGCCCGATCACCTCGTCCACACCGCCGCCGGTAGTCCGCGCAGGCGCCGCGCAGGCGGACTTCGTGTAGTCGTTGCAGCGAAGCATTCGCCCGGGGAGCCTCTCACCGCGCGGCCGTCCGCACGCCGCCGCTGCTCAGGTAGTCCAGCAGCAGCGTGCTCATCATGCGGATGCCGATGGGGATGGCGTCGTCGTCGGCCTGGAAGGTGGGGGTGTGGTGGTCGCCGGAGGTGGTGCCGGGCTTCACCGTGCCCAGGCGGTAGAAGAAGCCGGGGACGGCGTTGGAGAAGTACGCGAAGTCCTCGGCGCCCGTGGTGGGCGGGATGTCGAGCACGTTCCGCGCGCCGATCAGCCGCTCCATGGTGGGCCGCATCCGCGCGGCCAGGTCGCGGTTGTTCACGGTGACGGGCGTGGTGCGCTGGTACTCCATGTCGTACGTGCCGCCGCCGGCCTTGGTCACGCCGTCCAGGATGTCGCGCATGCGGCGCTCCACCTGGTCCTGCACGGCAGGGTCGAAGGTGCGCACCGTGCCCATCATGGTCACGTCCGCGGGGATGATGTTGAAGCGCTCGCCGCCGCGGACCAGCCCCACCGTGAGCACGCTGGGCTCGAACGGCGACAGGTTGCGCGAGCGGATGGTCTGCAGCGTCAGGATCGCCTGCGCGGCCATCACCACCGGGTCGATCGCCAGCTGCGGCGACGCGCCGTGCGCCTGCCGCCCGTGGATGGTGATGGTGAAGCGGTCCGACGCGGCCATCGCCGGCCCGTTGGTGTAGCCGACGTTCCCCGTCTGCATCTGCGCGAAGGTGTGCAGGCCGAACACGGCCGTGGGGTGGTACTTCTCGAACACGCCCTCCTGCAGCATCAGCTTGGCACCGCCCTCCTCGCCCGGAGGCGCGCCCTCCTCGGCGGGCTGGAAGAGGAAGACCACGGTGCCGGGGATGCGGTCCTTCATCCCGGCGAGGACGCTGGCGACGCCCATCTGCACGGCGGTGTGCACGTCGTGCCCGCAGGCGTGGCTCACGTCCACCGTCTTCCCCATGTAGTCGCCGGTGGCGGTGCTCTTCCAGGGGTAGGGCGTGTCCTCCTTCACCGGCAGCGCGTCCATGTCCGCGCGCACGGCGACGACGGGGCCGGGGCGGCCGCCGCGCAGCACCGCGACCACGCCCGTGTGCGCGACGCCCGTGTCCACCTCCATCCCCAGCGAGCGCAGGTGCGCGGCCACCAGGCGGGCCGTGCGGAACTCGCGGTTGGAGAGCTCGGGGTGCTGGTGGAGGTCGTGCCGCACCTCCACCATCCGCGGCGCGACGCGGCTGGCGGCGGTCTGCACCGCGGCGTCCCACTGCTGCGCCGCGAGCGCCGCGGGGGCCGCGGCAACGGCGAGCGGGACGAGCGCGCGAACGACGGAAGGCTTCATCCGGGCCTCCGGAAGGGTGGTCGTGGGAATGGGGATCGAGACGGTGAGATGAGGAGAAGATGGGCGGAAGACGGCGGGTGCGTCAACGGACTTCATATCTTCCCGATCCTCACGAACCGGACGCGGCCGCGCGCTCCGGCGGCGGGCCCCCGCCCCGCACGCAGCTTCGCGCGTGCAGCCCCTCCCTCAAAAACTGCCTGGGGGAGGGGCGTCTTCGCGGCCTGCGGGCGCGGCGGCATGCCGCCAGGGCGGTGTGGCCGGGGGGTGATCCGGTGTGTGGCGGCGCCACGACCGGCGTCGCCGCGGCCGGGCGACTGCATTGCTTTCGGGAGGGATGCAGACGTGCAGTCCGCGAAGGCGGACTTCCCGACGTTCCAGCGGCGGGTTTCAACCCGCCGCGTTTCAACCCGCCGCCTTCAACCGCCGCCTTTCACCCCACCGCATTCCGCCCGCCGATGCGAAGCCCGTGGGCCGGGGAGAAGTCAGGGATTGGCAGCCCGCTCGGGCTTGATCACGCCGCGCTCGATGGCGGCCTCGGCGGGGGTGGGGACCTCGTAGTAGGGGTCGCCCATGCGCGTGGCCAGGTCGCGGATGCTGTCGCTGAGCAGGTGGTAGCGCGACACCACCGTGTGGTTGCGCTCCAGCACGTCCTGCCACTCTGACAGCCGGGCGTTGCGCGAGGCCACGTGCTCGTTGTAGCGGGTCAGCTCGGCCCGGTAGCGCTCGTACAGGCCGGTGGGAAGGGCGCCGTCGTGGGCGTAGTCGTCGTAGCGGCGCAGGGCGCGCTGCTCGCGCTCCAGCGCCTCGTCCTCGGCGCGCAGCACCGCGCGCATGCTGTCCGACGCCTGCCGGGTGCGCACGATCGAGGCGCCGGCGTCGACCAGCTGGGCGCGCATCCGCTTCACCTGCTCGCGCTCGGGGCCGTACCGCGCCCACTTGTACGCCGAGTCGGTAAGCTTGATGCCGATCACCACCAGCAGCACGAACAACAGCGGGTTGACGTACCTCATCGCCGTGCGGATCTGGAGACGGCCGCGGACCGCCGGCCCACGGCTCCCAACACACCGGAGCGGACACCTGTAAGATGCGGCCACGGCGCCGTTTCGGCAACGCTGGCCGGATTCCCTCCCCCGCCCGTCCGCGCCGCCTGATGTTTGCGCCCACGGCACGCAAAGTGCAGCGTTCGGGACGCCTGCCGGAAACGCCTAAATCATTGTGATTGGGCAATTTGGAACCAGAGGAGGACGGAAATGCAGCCCACCCGTAGACGTCCACCACCCCCCTGGGAACGAGGAGACCAGATGCCCCGCCACCCCACCGGCCGCCCCGTGCGCCGCTTCCCGGCCGCCGAGGGCCATTACGGCACGCTGCCGCCCGTGGCGCAGCGCTACCGCCGCGCCTACGACGGCGCCGGCGACGGCCGGGTGAACGAGGGGATCCGGCTGGACCGCCAGCCTTCGGCCCGTCGCCGCGGCTCGGCGTTCGACCGGCTGCGCAACCACCCGCTGCGCCACGGGATGATGGGCTTGGCCGTGGCCGGCACCGCCGCGCCGCTGGCCATCGCCCGCTACAGCCAGATGCGCGTGGAGCCCAAGCACGAGCAGCAGGTGGGGATCATGCCCCACGTGGTGCCGATCAACGACCAGGCGGTGGGCGCGGCGTGGCGCGCGGCCAGCAACGAGGTAGCCGAGACCAAGACCACCGCCCGCGACGCGGTGATCCAGGACAAGATGGAGCGCTACGCCGACCTGGGGCTCACCCGCGAGCTGGCCGAGAGCATCTACGACCTGGCGCTGCAGGAGAACATCGACCCCGACGTGGCCTTCGGCCTGGTGCGCACCGAGAGCGAGTTCAAGACCAGCGCCACCAGCCACGTGGGCGCCGTCGGCCTCACGCAGCTGATGCCCAGCACCGCCCGCGGCATGCGCAAGGGAACCACGATCGCCGACCTGCGCGACCCGCAGATCAACCTGTCGATCGGCTTCAAGTTCCTGCGCGAGCTGCTGGACCACTACGACGGCGACAAGGCGCTGGCGCTGACCGCCTACAACCGGGGCCCCGGGATCGTGGACCGCGTGCTGAAGCGCGGCGGCGACCCCGACAACGGCTACGCCACGGCCGTGCTCACCGGCGAGGGCGTCCACCGGTAGGATCGCGGTAGACGGAAGACGGCGAGAGGCCGGACCGGCGATGGGCTGGTCCGGCCTCCGCTCGTTCGGCTCACGCCGCCTGCAGGCGGTGTGCGGCCAGGCGCTCGCGGTGCTCGCGGACCGCGGCGGTCGCCGCCTCGCGCGAAGTGCCGGTGCCCGCGGCCGAGAGGATGGCCTGGGCATACTCGGGCGCCGTGTGGCCGTTCTTGAACTCCGGGAAGTATCTCCAGACCATGGCGCTGGTGGCGCGCGGGTAGCTCGACAGCAGCCGTCCGAGCGCGTCGTGCACCATGGCGGGCGTGCTCTTGTTCGCGGCGTACCCGGCGCCCAGGAACCGCTGCGGGTCGGGCACCACGCCGTCGAAGCCCTTCACCCACGCCGCATAGCTGGTCTGCCCCGAGTACAACTGGAGGTTGTACGACAGGATGCGTGGCGCCCCCTCGGGGTACGCGGTCCGCCGGGCCAGCGACTTCCAGAACGGCATGGCCTGGTACGGGGCGGCGGTCACCAGCAGCCCCCCGTCCGCGATGTCGGTGACCAGGCGCGTGCATACGTCCAGGTGCGCCGCGTAGTCCGCCGTCTCCAGGTCCAGGTCGATCCCGGCGATCCCGTACCAGTTCATCAGCGCCTTCAGGTTGGCCGTGAAGGCTTCATAGTTCTCGCCGATGTGCCGGTAGTCGTCGCCGGAATCGCTCCCGCCGATCGAGAACAGCACGAAGGTGCCGGCGTTCGACAGGGCCTGGATGCCGTCGCGGAACTCGGGGTTGCTCCCGGGCGAGATCGGCCTGCCGTTGAAGTTGACCGACCCGTCGCTGTCGCAGTGGAGGAAGTTGAAGAGCACCACCGCATAGTCGGAAAGCTGGGTGGCGACCTCGGGCGACATCTTGAGGGAGTAGATCATGGGGATCATGGCGGTTGTCTCCTTCTGCATAAAAAGGTGGCGGGATAAATCCAGCGGCGATCGATGATGTACCGGAGGATGAGGGTGGGGCGGACCGCGCGCAAGCAAACATGCGTGCCGGCCCGGCGATACGGGAACGTGCCGAACCCGGCAGGTCCGCGTTCGCCCGCAAACAGGTTCGGGACGAGCGTCGCCGGCCGGGCGAGGCTCCGGCCGCACGCGGCTCCCCGCCGGTCAAGGACGCGGCGGGGGCGGCGCCAGGCCGCGCAGCGGGCCCGAGGGGAGGCCGGAGCGCACCAGGAAGATGAACTCCCACCCGTCGCGGCCGCGGCGGAACCCGGCGCGCAGGTCGGCGTAGCCGCGCTGGTTGGCGAACTCGGGGGGCGCGGCCCACACGCCGCCCCCGCCGGTGCTCACGATCCCGCGGTCCAGCAGCCCCGCCAGGCGCTCCAGCTCGCTCGCGCGGGGCCCCTGCCACCCGGCGACCGCCTCGCCCGGACCCTCGGGCCCTTCCAGGGTGGAGATGAAGTCGCGCGACATCACGCGGCGCAGCGCCTCGACGTCCTTCCGGCGCGCGGCCTCGCGCACGGCCAGCGCGAAGTCCGCAAGGCCCAGCTGTCGCGCCTGCAACGGAGTGCGCGCCTCGTGCACCACGCGCGAGCGCTCCACCCGGCCGGCCGGAAAGCCGCGGCAGGCCATGCAGCGCACCAGCAGCTCGGTGCTGTCCACGCGCAGCACCGCCATCCGCATGAACGCCCACGGCAGCGTGACCGCCCCCGAGTCGCCGCGCAGCACCAGCCCCGGCTCGGCGCTCCACACCTCGGTGGCGGTGAACGGCGGCGGCCCCGCGGGCGCCGTCGGCGACGGGAGCGGCGGCGGCGCGGGCGGTGGCGGCGGCGTGCAGGCGGCCAGCCCGAGCAGCCCCAGCGCGGCGCATCGAACGATCCGCCGGAAACCCATTCCCGCGCCCCGACCTTCCGGCCGCGGCGGCGCCGGTAGTCCGCGAAGCCGGACTTCGTGTAGTCGTTGCACCGAATTCGTTCTCATCCGGAAATTCGGATGATGGGATGGCGGCAATAAAAGACGACGCATCCGGTGGTGCGGGGGCCGCGAAACAAGAGTAGGTTGGAAATGTGCGAAGTTTCCACCCTCTTGCCCGGGGACGCAGCCGGATG
>DASSME010000402.1:0-27360 GCA_035689035.1 Longimicrobium sp.
ATCTTCTGCATCAGGATCGTCTTGCCCGCCTTGGGCGGCGCCACGATCAGCCCGCGCTGCCCCTTGCCCAGCGGCGCGATCAGGTCCATCACCCGCATGCTCAGGTCGCCCGAGCCCGACTCCAGGTGCACGCGCTGGTCGGGGTAGCGGGGGCGCAGGTTGTCGAAGGCGATGCGGTGCTTGGCCTTCTCGGGCTCGTCACCGTTCACCCGCTCCACCTTGAGCAGCGCCAGGTAGCGCTCGCCCTCCTTGGGCGGGCGCACCTGCCCCAGCACCGTGTCGCCGGTGCGCAGGTCGAAGCGCTTGATCTGGCTGGGGCTGACGTAGATGTCGTCGGGGCCGTACAGGTAGTTCCAGTCCTGCGAGCGCAGGAAGCCGTACCCCTCGGGAAGCACTTCGAGCACGCCCTCGCCGCGCAGCACCACCTCGCTGTCGAGCAGGTTCTGCTCGATGCGGTAGATCAGGTCCTGCTTCCGGAGCCCCGAGTAGTTGGAGATGTTGAGCCCCTCCGCCATCTCGTGCAGCTCGGCGATGCTCTTCGACTTTATGGCTGTAATGTCCACGACTGGCCTCGATATTCGCTAGGACGGCGCTTCACGGCCCGGGGGCCGTGCCGCACGTCGCGCTGGTAGGGTCCGATGTAGCTGGGAAGTAACGCCAGGGAGGAGGCGCGCTGCGCCCTGGTGAGCCAAGCAGACAACGTGTTTCAGTGGAGACAGGTCCAACGTAACTCTCCGAAAACACCGACGCAAGAAGAAACATCTGGCATCGGCCAGCGTTCTCGCGCGCCCGGAAATGCGGCAGGGCAGTCCCTCTCTGGGCTGTGGGTGCGTGCCGTGCGCACGTTCCGCGCCACCACCCGGACTCCTCCGCGACTTCGGCCACGACCTTCCCGAACGATCACCTCTCTCCGGCGCCTTCCCAGCGGGCGCGGACTCCGGCTTCGGTTTTGACATACACACCCCGCGCGCGCTTGTGCCATGAGCCCCACTCAGATCCATTAGCCAAAGATGAAGACGCGGCGCGGGTTTTCAGGTGCTTCGTCCATGTGTAGCAGTGGTGTTCACGTTCTACGGGGCACCGGCACGGAACGGGTGCGTGAGTGCGTGAGTGCGTTGAACGGCTTCGACCTCTGCCGTTCAACGAATTCGCGCACCCGTTCCAACGCACTCACGCACCCGTTCGCTCTTCAGTCCACCGCGAGCGTGAACGGCGTGAAGTCGGTGTCGCGGTCGTAGTAGTCCTCGTGCTCCACGCGCTTGAGGAAGGCGACCACGCGGTAGGTCACGGGCGTGGCGATCACCTCCCAGAGCACCTTCAGCACGTAGTTGCTGGCCAGCACGCGCAGCACCGTCCCGGTCTCCCATACGCCCAGGAAGGCGAGCGGGTAGAAGAGGATGGAATCGACCAGCTCGCCGGCCACGGTGCTGCCGATGGTGCGCATCCACAGCAAGCGGCCGTCGGTGCGCACCTTCATCTTGGCCAGGGTGAACGAGTTGGTGAACTCGCCCGCCCAGAAGGCCAGCAGCGACGCCCCCACGATGCGCGGCGTGCCGCCGAACACCGACTGCAGCGCGGCCTGCCCCGGCCACCCCGGCGCCGGCGGAAGCGCCAGCACCACCCAGCTCATCACCGCCGCGAAGCCGAGCGCCGCGAACCCGGCCCAGACCACCCGCCGCGCCCGGGCGTAGCCGTACACCTCGGTCAGGATGTCGCCGAACAGGTAGCTGATGGGGAAGAAGAGGATCCCCGCGCCGAAGCTGAAGCCGCCGAGGTGCGCCGGCTTGGCCGCGCCGATCAGGTTGGAGCACAGCAGCACCGTCACGAACCCGGCCATGATCAGGTCGAAGTACTTGTAGCTGCGGTGCGGGTGCGGATCGGTGCGTGCGGACGGAGGCATTGGGCAGAGCGCGAGGGGGGCGGACGTGACATGCGCGGGTCGGCCAGCGGACCGCCGTGCCGCAAGTGTATCCCTCGTCTGCGCCGATGTCGAGACGGCCCGCAGGCGGATGGATCAGAACCTGACGATCGGGTCGACCGCGACGAGGCCGGTCATCTTCGTGGCCGAGGCGGTCTTCTCGATGAGCACGGAGGTCACGGAGGTACACGGAGGCCACGGAGGAACCGCGCTTCTCCGTGCCCTCCGTGGTACTCCGTGGCTTCCGTGCTCACGAATGCGGCGCCGGCATCGGCACGATCCCGGCCACATCGGCTATGGCAAGGACGATCCCGCGAGTTCAGTAGAAGCGTGGCAGCCCGAGATCCTTCAGCGCCTGGAGGGCCAGGGCGCGCCACTCGCGGCCCTTCATCCCCTGGGGGTACATCTCGTAGCGCAGGCGGCCGGCGTGCGGGGCCGAGCCGAAGTCGTAACGCGGCGCCGGGCGGTAGCGCTCGTGGCGGACCGGCGCGTCGCGGAGGACGCCGTGCTGCGTGGGGTAGCAGTCGAACATCCGCCGCTTGCGGTCGCGCTCGGGCGGCGTGAGCGTCACCTCGGTCACCGGCGCGCCGTCCCAGGGAAGGAAGCGGTTGTAGATCCGCTCGCCGCGCAGGTTGTGGTACGAGGTGAACTCCACCAGCGCCGGCGCCGCCCCGTCGCGCGCCAGCAGGCGGCAGGCGGCGCGCGCGGCGAAGGCCACGGCGTCATGGTCGGTGTGGCCGCCCTCGTACGGGTGCGCCATCACCACCTCGGGGCGGAGGCGGTCGATGGCGTCGCGCAGCGCCCGCGCCAGCCCGGCCATGTCCAGGCTCGCCTCGGCGTCCATCACCCCCAGCCGGTGCGCGCGGCGCGGATCGACCCCCGCCACCGACAGCGCGCGGAGCAGCTCGGCCCGGCGGGCGCCGGCGTACTCGTCCCAGGTGCGGTGCTCGTTGCGGCCCCAGCGGCGGCGGTGGCGGGGGGCGCCGTCGGTCACGTGCAGCAGCTCGATGTTCCGCGCCAGGCGCGGCAGCATCCCCCCGGGCCCCATCGTCTCGTCGTCGGGGTGCGCGGCCACCAGCAGCACGCGCGGCGGCGGCCGCTCACCCTCGGGCGCGGCGAAGCAGGCGAGAAGCGACTCGAGGCGCGGGTCGTGCAACTTCGCCGCGGGGATCGTGTATTCGTGCGACGGGCGGTGGCGCAGGGTCAGCGTCATGGTCCAGCGTTGGGGCGCCCTCGGCTCGGCGACGTAGCGGCTTGCGGGGGCCCTCGCGTGAAAAGTTGGCCAGCGAACGGGGGCGTGGACGCTGCAGGATGCGCACCACATCTGTTCCGCCGTGGCGTATCAGTCTTGCCGCTGCGACCTAGACTGTTCCCATCCTCGCGCCGGGGAGAGCCCGTTCTCCGCACCGTACCAGCAGGAAAGCCGTACCCTGATGCCGATCTCCACCCCCGTGCGCCGGGCCGTGCCCGCGGCGCTGCTGGCCGTGCTCGCATGGTCGCGCGCCCTGCCGCACCCCTCCGCCGCGTCGGCGCTCCACGCGGCGGACGCGCGCCCGTCCACCCCCGCCGTCCCCCCGGCGCCGCGCGACACGGCGATGCCGGACCCCGACGCGCTGGCCCCACTGCCCGGGATCGACGTGCTGCTGCGCGACTCGATGCACCTGGTGCGCGGCAAGCGCGTGGGGCTGATCACCAACCACACCGCCGTCACGCGCGACGGCCGCAGCGCGGTGGACGTGCTGTTCGGCGCGCCCGGGGTGCGGCTGGTGGCGCTGTACGGGCCCGAGCACGGCATCCGCGGCAACGTGGACGGCGGCGAGCACATCGGCTCGGGGCGCGACCCGCGCACCGGCGTTCCCGTCTTTTCGCTGTACGGATCGACGGAGCGGCCCACCGACGCCATGCTGCGCGGCGTGGACGTGCTCCTCTTCGACATCCAGGACATCGGCGCGCGGCCGTACACCTACGTCTGGACGATGACCTTCGCGATGGAGGAGGCGGCCCGGCGCGGCATCCCCTTCATCGTGCTGGACCGGCCCAACCCGGTGACGACGAAGGTGGAAGGCCCGCTGATGCACTGGGAGATGCGCCGCCGCGGGCCGCTGATCACCGGCGCCTACCCGGTGCCGCTGCGGCACGGGCTGACGGCGGGCGAGCTGGCGCGCTACGTCAACTCCGAGTACCACCTGGGGGTGAAGCTGACCGTGGTCCCGGTGGCGGGGTGGACGGGGCGCCGCTGGTTCGACCAGACGGGGCTGCCCTGGATCAACCCGTCGCCCAACATCCGCAGTCTGACGGCGGCGCTCAGCTTCAGCGGGCTGGTGATGCTGGAGACCACCAACCTGAACGTGGGCCGCGGCACCGACGCGCCCTTCAGCTACGTCGGCGCGCCGTACGTGGACGGCGACGCGCTGCTGCGGCGGGTGCGCGCGTACGACCTTCCCGGCGTGCGCTTCGAGCGGGCGGACTGGACGCCGCGCGGCAGCGGGTGGATGCAGTTCCCCGGGCGGCGCTGCCACGGCGTGCGCCTGTACGTGACCGACCGGAACGCGTACCAGCCCGTGCTGACGGCGCTCACCTTCCTGGTGGAGCTGCGGAAGATGTATCCGGACCAGCTGGGGATGGGCCCCATGCTGCAGATGCTGGGGAGCGAGTGGGCCCCCGCCGCCGTCCGCCGCGGCGACGACCCGCGCGACATCTACGCCCGCTGGCAGCGCGAGGACGCGCAGTGGGAGCGCACCGTCGCGCGGTACCGGCTGTATCCGGCGGAGTAATCTCGACCAGGTCCGCCTGGTTCCTTGCTCCTCCAAGGTCTGCTGGATAGCACAGAGCCACAGAGAACGATGAGACACAGAGGAGTCGCAGCTCTCTGTGCCTCTGTGTCCTCCGTGGCCTCTGTGTGAAGGCAGGTCAGCCGGATCTGGCATGGGTCCGACTCCGCCGGCCGACGGAAACATCCAGGCGATTCGATCATTAAGAGCTATTTTTATTCCTTTCGAAATACCGGCTACTCGCTTTGAACAACCCTCAATATCTCACGTTTCATTTACCATCTTCACTATAGATTATTTTGCGACAAATGATTGCTTGACCTTTCCGGACACACCGCGCGTATTTCTCCGGGCTGGATGGAGCCCGGCGGTGCACCCCGCGCCGGCCGGGCGATGACCGTGGCTTCGCGCCGGCTCGCCGGCCCACCCTGAAGCCAGCGGCCGCTCTCCCCGAGAGGAGAGTGGATGTCCAGACCCTCCACCCGCGAACTCCCGGGCCGCACCGGGGCCACGCGCCGCCTGCCGTCCAGGGCGGGCGCGGGGGAGACGAGTGCGGCATGCGGCGACGAGCCGCTGCGCGGGTGGGACCGGCTGGTGGGGGGCTCGCCCGCGATCCAGCGGGTGCGCGAGATCGGGCAGCGGGTGGCGGGCGTCCCCGCCACGGTGCTGCTGCTGGGCGAGAGCGGCACCGGCAAGGAGGTGGTGGCGCAGGCGATCCACGAATCGTCGCCGCGGGCGTCGGGGCCGTTCGTGGCGGTGAACTGCGCGGCCATCCCCGACGACCTGCTCGAGGCCGAGCTGTTCGGGTGCGAGGCGGGCGCCTTCACCGGCGCGGCGCGGGCCCGGCGCGGCTGGTTCGAGGCGGCGCAGGGCGGCACCATGCTGCTGGACGAGGTGGCCGAGCTCACCCCGCCGCGCCAGGCCAAACTCCTGCGCGTGCTCTCGGAGCGCGCGGTGCGGCCCCTGGGCGGGAACCACACCATCGCCCTCGACGTGCGCTTCATCGCCGCCACCAGCTGCGATCCGCGCCGGGCTACCCGCGAGGGGCGGCTGCGGGCGGACCTGTACTACCGCCTGCGCGTGGTGGAGATCGCCCTGCCGCCGCTGCGCGAGCGCCGCGAAGACGTGCTTCCGCTCGCGCTGCACTTCCTGGAGACGCTGCGCCCCACCCTGCACCACCCCTTCCACTCGGTCTCGGCCGCCGCGCTCGAGGCGCTCGAGGTGTACCCCTGGCCCGGGAACGTGCGCGAGCTGGAGAACGCCGTGGCGCGCTCGGTGATCCTGGCCGGCCCCGGCGACGGCGACGCGCTCCTCCCCCGCCACCTTCCCGATGAGATCCGCCTGGCCGCCGGGCCGCCGGAGCCGGGCCCCCTCTCCCCGCCGCTGCACCTGGCCGCGGCCATGCGCCGCGTGCGCCACCACTACCTGGCCGAGGCGCTGCGCGTGGCGCGCGGCAACCGCACCCAGGCCGCACGGCTGCTGGGGATCAGCCGGCGCGCGCTGTACGACCTGCTGCGCGAGCTCCCCGCCACGCCCGCCGCCCCGGTGGTGCCCCATTCCCTCCCCGAGGTGTGAAGCAGGCTTCACACCCGCCGCGGCCGCCACCTCTCCCGCCACGTTCTCAACCCCGTACGCCACAGACACTTCCGCCGCATCCATCCGCGCTGCGCGCCGGCGGCACCGAAGTTCCCTCTCTTGCACCCCCCATTCCCGCACATCACACCGGGCCCGAAGGCCCCTGTCCCCCTCTTCTCGTGGAGGCGCCGATGGCGGCGACCTCGGCCCCGTTCGTCACCGGCGCGGCACGTGGGCTCCGGCTGCGCCTGCTGGGGATCGACCCGCGCGAGGCCACTCTCGCCCGGCGCGGCTTCCACGCCGCCACGCCCGGGGCGCGGGAGCGGCTGGAGGGGGCGGGGCTGGCCTTCCTCCGCGGCTACCACGCCGCGCTCGACGCGGGCGGCGCCCTCGGGCTGGGCGCCGCGCTCGACCGCGAGGCCGCGGAGTGGCGCGGCTTCGCCTGCGAGGGCGCCGCCATGGCGCTGGCGCTGCTGGACAGGCTGGCGCCGTGGGGGCGGGGGCGGCTGCAGGCGCTGCTGCGCGGGCCGGGCGACGCGCACACGTACATGGTGCACGTCGGCGCGGGGTGGGCGCTGGCGCGGCTGCGGGCGAGGCTGGACCGCCCACCGCCCGGCCTGGACCCGCTCCTCGGCTGGCTGGCGCTGGACGGCTACGGCTTCCACGAGGGGTACTTCCACCCCGACGCCACGTTGCGCCGGCGCCGGGTGCCGCCGCGGCTGGGCGGCTACGCGCGCCGCGCCTTCGACCAGGGGGCGGGGCGCAGCCTGTGGTTCGCCTGCGGCGCCGACCCCGTGCGGGTGGCGGCGGCGGCGCGCGCCTTCGGCCCCGCGCGCGCCGGGGACGTGTGGAGCGGGGTGGGGCTGGCGTGCGCCTACGCGGGCGGCACCGACGACGCCGGGCGCGCCGCGCTCCTCGCGGCCGCCGGGGCGGAGCGCGGCTGGCTGGCGCAGGGGGCGGCGTTCGCGGCCCAGGCGCGCGAACGGGCGGGGAACCCGGCGCCCCACACCGAGGCCGCCTGCCTCGCCTTCTGCGGTACCGGGGCCGCCCAGGCCGCGCTCGTCACCCTCGCCGCCCTGGCCACCGCCCGCGCCGCGCCCGGCGTTCCCGCTTACGAGTCCTGGCGCGCGGCGATCCACGAACACTTCTTCCCGGGGGACGCATGAGCCATCCCTGGAGCGGCGCGGCGCGGCGCAACGCGCGGCGCCTGGCGGCCGCGGCGGCGGTGCTGGTGGCCTGGGCGGCGGCCCGCCTCCCCACCCTCGCCGCCGGAGAGCGGGAGGCGCTGGGCGCGCGCTTCGCCTTCACCCGGCTGGAACTGCCCACCGCCGGACCCGTCTCCACGCGCCGGCTGCGGCAGGTGAACCCCGGCCTGGAGCGGATCCGCGGGTGGATCTCGTCCGTGGGCGCGGCGGTGGCGCTCTACGACGTGGACGGCAACGGGCGGGCCGACGACGCCTGCTGGGTGGACACCCGCGCCGACCGGGTGGTGGTGACCCCCGCCCCCGGCACCGGCGGCCGCTACGCGCCCTTCGCGCTGGAGCCCGGGCGGGGTGCGTACGAACCCGGGACCACCGCGCCGATGGGGTGCCTGCCGGGCGACTATGACGAGGACGGGCGCGCCGACCTGCTGGTCTACTACTGGGGGCGCGCGCCGGTCGTCTTCCTGCGCGCGGCCGGAGGCGCGCCGCGGCCCGACGCCTACGCGGCGCGCGAGGTGGTGCCCGGCGGCGCCCGCTGGTTCACCAACGCGGCCACCCTGGCCGACGTGGACGGCGACGGCCACCCCGACCTCGTCGTGGGCAACTACTTCCCCGACGGCGCGCGGGTGCTGGACGCGCGCCACCCCGACGGCGAGACGATGCAGGCGTCGATGTCGCGCGCCTTCAACGGCGGCACCAACCACCTGCTGCTGTGGGCGGGCGCGGCCCGGGGCCCATCGCCCGGGGTGCGCTTCCGAGAGGCCCCGGGCGTGTTCGGCGCGCGCGTGGCGCACGGGTGGACGCTGGCCATCGCCGCGGCCGACCTGGACGGCGACCTCCTCCCCGAGCTGTACTTCGCCAACGACTTCGGACCCGACCGGCTCCTCTACAACCGCTCGCGCCCGGGGCGGGTGCGGCTGGAGCCGGTGGAGGGCGTGCGCACGCCGGCCACTCCGCGCTCCAAGGTGCTGGGCCGCGACTCGTTCAAGGGGATGGGCGCCGAGTTCGCCGACCTGGACGGCGACGGGCGGCTGGACCTGTTCGTGAGCAACATCGCCCGCCCCTTCGCGCTGGAGGAGAGCCACCTGGCCTTCGCGGGCACCGGCGACACCGGGCGGCTGCGGCGCGGAGTGGCGCCCTTCGCCGACCACAGCGAGGCGCTGGGGCTGTCGCGCAGCGACTGGGGGTGGGACGCCAAGGCCGCCGACCTGGACAACGCCGGCGCGCCCGAGCTGCTGCAGGCCACCGGCTTCCTGCGCGGGCGGGTGGACCGCTGGCCCGAGCTGCAGGAGCTGGCCATGGGGAACGACTTCCTGCTTCGCCACCCGGCGAGCTGGCCCCGCTTCGGCCCGGGCGACGACCTGAGCGGTCACACCCGGCTGGCCTTCTTCGTCCGCGCGGGCGACGGGCGCTACTACGACCTGGCGCGCGAGGCGGGGGTGGGGCGGGCGCAGGTGACCCGCGGGATCGCGGTGGCCGACGTGGACGGCGACGGTCGGCTGGACTTCGCGGTGGCCGGGCAGTGGGAACCCTCCGCGCTGTACCGCAACCGCTCGCCCGCGCCCGGCGCCTTCCTGGGGCTGCGCCTCCTCCTTCCCGTCGATGGTCGCGCGGCGCCGACCCGCGTGCTCGACGGGCTGGCCGCGGGGCCCCTGGGGCGGCCGGCGATCGGCGCCGAGGCGGTGCTGCGGCCGGGGGACGGCACGGCGCGCCCCGCGCAGGTCGACGGCGGCAACGGCCACGCGGGGAAACGCAGCCCCGACCTGCACTGGGGGCTGGGGCGGCACCCGCCCGGCGCGCCGCCGCGGGTGGAGCTGCGCTGGCGCGACGCGGGCGGCCGGCCGCGCGCCGCCACGCTGCGGCTGGCACCCGGGTGGCACACCGTGCTGCTGGCCACGGGAGGCGGCCGATGAGCGCCACCCTGCCGCGGCCACCCGCCGCGACGGCCCCCGCGTCCACCGCGGCGGCCGCCGCACCCGCGCCCGCCGCGCAGGAGCCGGCGGGGCGCTCGCCGGACCGGCTGGGGGGACTGCGCCGCTTCGCGGTGGCGATCACCGTGCTGAACGTGCTGGGGCACACGCTGCTGGGGTTCGAGCAGGCGCTGGTGCAGCCGCTGGCGGCGGTGCTGGCGGCGTACGCCACCGAGATCGGGCTGGACCGCGTGGACGCCTGGGCGCGGCAACGCCCTCCGCGCTTCGCGGGCGGGTGGCGCGGGCGCGTGGACTTCCTCCTCTCGGCGCACATCAGCGGGCTGGCGGTGGCCATGCTCCTGTACGCCAACGCACGGGTGGCGCCGGTGGTGTTCGCGGCGGTCGCGGCGATCGCCTCCAAGGCGCTCTTCCGCGCCGGCCGGGGGGCGCGGGCGCGGCACGTGTTCAACCCCTCCAACCTGGGGATCGCCGCCACCCTTCTCCTCTTTCCCTGGGTGGGGATCGCGCCGCCGTACCAGTTCACCGAGAACCTTCCCGGCGGGTGGGCGTGGCTCCTCCCCGCGGTGATCGTGTGCACGGGGACGATGCTGAACGGGCGCTTCACCGGGCGGCTGCCGCTGGTGGCCGCGTGGGCCGGCGGATTCGCCACGCAGGCGGCGCTGCGCGCGGCGGCGCACGGCACCCCGCTGGCGGCCGGGCTGCTGCCGATGACCGGCGTGGCCTTCCTCCTCTTCAGCTTCTACATGGTCACCGACCCGGCGACGACCCCCCAGGCGCCGCGCGCGCAGGTGGCGTTCGGCGCGGGGGTGGCGGCGGTGTACGGCGTGCTGATGACGCTGCACGTGGTGTTCGGGCTCTTCTTTTCGCTGGCGGTGGTCTGCGCGGCGCGGTGGGCGCTGCTGGCCGCGGCGGAACGGGCGCCCGAGGCGCGCCGGGCCGCGGGGCGGCCATGGCTTCCCGTCCCGGTGGCGCGCGGCGACGCCGGCCCGGCGCTGGCGGCGAGGCAGGAGCCATGACGGCGATCGCGGTGGTGGGGATGGCGTGCCGCTACCCCGACGCCCGCTCGCCCGCCGAGCTGTGGGAGAACGTGCTGGCCCGGCGCCGCGCCTTCCGCCCCGTCCCCCCCGGCCGGCTGCGGCTGGCCGACTACGCCGCCGGCCGCGGGCGCGCCCCCGACGCCACCTATCTGGCCCAGGCGGCGGTGCTGGAAGGGTGGGAGTTCGACCGGGTGCGCTTCCGGGTGTCGGGCGAGCAGCACCGGGCGGCCGACGCGGCGCACTGGCTGGCGCTGGAGGTGGCCGCGGCCTCGCTGGCCGACGCCGGCTTCCCCGGCGGCGAGGGGGTGCCGCGCGAGGGTGCCGGCGTGCTGGTGGGGAACTCGCTCACCGGCGAGTTCTCGCGCGCGGGGCTGATGCGGCTGCGCTGGCCCTACGTGCGGCGGGTGCTGGAGCGCGTGCTGGCGGACGCGGGGACGGCCTCCACGGAGGTGTCGCGGGTGCTCGCGGCGATGGAGGCCGCGTACAAGGCCCCGTTTCCCGAGCCGGGGGGCGAGACACTGGCTGGCGGGCTCTCCAACACCATCGCCGGGCGCATCTGCAACCACTTCGACCTCCACGGCGGCGGGTGGACGGTGGACGGGGCGTGCGCCTCGTCGCTGCTGGCGGTGGCCACCGCGTGCTCGGCGCTGGCGGCGGGGGAGATGGAGCTGGCGCTGGCGGGCGGGGTGGACCTGAGCCTGGACCCCTTCGAGCTGGTGGGGTTCGCGCGCGCCGGCGCGCTGGCCGAGGGCGAGATGCGCGTGTTCGACCGGCGCGGCACCGGCTTCCTTCCCGGCGAGGGGTGCGGGATGGTGGTGCTGGTGCGCGAGGCCGACGCGGCCGCGCGGGGCCTGCGGCCGTACGCGCTGATCCGCGGCTGGGGGGTGTCGTCCGACGGACGGGGCGGGCTCACCCGCCCCGAGGCCGAGGGGCAGCGGCTGGCGCTGCGCCGCGCCTACGCGCGCGCCGGCTTCGGCCCCGGCTCCGTCGCCTTCTTCGAGGCGCACGGCACGGGCACCCCGGTGGGCGACGAGGCCGAGCTGCGCGCGCTGTCGCTGGCCCGCGGCGGCGGCCCCGCCCCGGCGGCGGCGGTGGGGTCGGTCAAGGCGCTGATCGGGCACACCAAGGCCGCGGCGGGGGTGGCCGGGCTGATCAAGGCGGTGATGGCGGTGCGGGCGCGGGTGATCCCCCCCACCGCCGGCTGCGCCGACCCGCACCCCGCCCTGTGCGGCGAGCGCCCCGCGCTCCGTGTGGCGCCGGACGGCGAGCCCTTCCCCGCCGGCGCCGCGCCGCGCGCCGGGGTGAGCGCCATGGGGTTCGGGGGGATCAACACCCACGTGGTGCTCGAGGGCGTCCCGGAGGCCGAGGATGACGCCGCCGCTTCCGCGGAGGGAGCCCGAGGCTTCGCGGACGCGGGGCGAGACCGGGCGGACGCATCCCCTCCTCCCCCGGCGTCCCCGGACGCGCCCGCCGCGGTGGGGATCACCCCCGCCGTGCGCGCGCTCCTCCGCTCGGCGCAGGACGCCGAGCTGCTCCTGCTGGACGCGGACGGCGTGGACCAGATGCGGGCGCGGGTGGAGGCGTTGCGCGCCCGTGGCGCCCTCTTCTCGGCGGCGGAGCTGGGCGACGCGGCGGCCGTGCTGCAGCGCCGGCTTTGCGGCGGCCGGGTGCGCGCCGCCGTGGTGGCCCGCACCGCGGCCGAGCTGGCGCGGGGGCTGGAACGGCTCCTGGAGTGGCTGGGCGCGGGCGCGGCGCGGGGGATCGATCCAGGCCGGGGCGTCTTCCTGGGGACGGGGGGCGCGCCCCCGCGCATCGGGCTTCTCTTTCCCGGCCAGGGCTCGCCCGCGTACCCGGACGGGGGGGCGCTCCGCCGCCGCTTCGCCGTGTTCGACGCGGTGCACGCGCGCGCCGCCGTCCCGCGCGGGGGCGACGGGGTGGCCACCGCGGTGGCGCAGCCCGCCATCGCGGCCGCCTCGGCCGCGGCGCTGGCGCTGCTGCGCGAGCTGGGGATCCAGGCGGTGGCCGCGGTGGGGCACAGCCTGGGCGAGCTGGCCGCGCTGCACTGGGCCGGCGCCCTGGAGCTGGACGCGCTGCTGCGCATCGCCGCCGCGCGCGGCCGCGCCATGGCCGAGCTGGGGAGCGCGGACGGCGCCATGCTCTCGCTGCGCGCATCGGCGGCCGAGGCCGCGCCGTTGCTGGCGGGGACGGAGGTGGTGGTGGCCGGGGTGAACGCCCCCGACCGCACCGTGGTGGCGGGGAGCGCGGCCCAGGTGGAGCGGGTCGCCGGACGCGCGCGGGAGCGTGGCGTGGAGACGCGCCGGCTGGCGGTGTCGCACGCCTTCCACTCGCCGCTGGTGGCAGCGGCGGCCGGTCCGCTGGCCGCGCACCTGGCCCGCGAGACGGTGGGCGTGCCGCGGCGCGCGGTCGCCTCGACGGTCGCGGGGCGGCTGCTGCGCGCGGACGACGACCTGCGCGCGCTGCTGGTGCGGCAGGTGACCGCGCCCGTCCTCTTCCGCGACGCGCTCGAGGCGGTGCGCGCGGAGGTGGACCTGTGGATCGAGGCCGGCCCCGGCGACGTGCTGTCCGGCCTCGCGGCGGGCCAGGTGAGCGCGCCGGTGCTGGCGCTGGACGCCGGCGGCCCGTCCGTCGCGGGCGTGCTGGCCGCCGCCGGCTGCGCCTTCGCCATGGGCGCGCCGGTGCGCACGGCCGCGCTCTTCGACGGGCGCTTCACCCGGCCGATCGACCTGGAGCGGGCCCCGCGGTTCCTGGCCAACCCGTGCGAGCGGGCGCCGCTCCCGGTGGATGCGGTCGCGGCGGCCGGTGTGGCGGACGCGCGTGACGATGCCGGTTCTCCCGGCCCCGCCGGCGCTGACACGCCCGTCGGCGGGGACGCGGGGGATGCGTCCCACGCCGTCGATCACGCCGGGGACGCGCGGGTGCTGGAGGTGGTGCGGGCGCTGGTGGCCGCGCGCGCCGAGCTGCCGCCCGCGGCCGTGCGCGACGACGACCTGCTGCTGGGCGACCTGCACCTGAGCTCCCTCGTGGTGGGGCAGCTGGTGGCCGACGCGGCACGCCGGCTGGCGGTGCCGCCCCCCGCCGCGCTCACCGACTACGCCGCCGCCACCGTGGCCCAGCTCGCCGCCGCGCTGGCCGAGGCGCGCGACACCGGCGCCGCCGCCCCCGCCGAGCCCGCGGCTCCGGCCGGCGTGGACGGCTGGGTGCGGCCGTTCGTCACCCGCCTGGTGGAGCGCCCGCCGGCGCCACGCCGCGACGGCGGAGCCCCCGGGGCCTGGGCCGTGTTCGGCGCCCCCGACGACGTGCTGGCGGCGGCGCTGCCCGGCGCGATGGCCGCCGTTCCCGGTGGCGGCGTGGTGGTGTGCGTCGCGCCCGTGCCGGGGGACGCGGACGCGGACCGGCTGCTGTGGGCGGCGCGGATGCTGGCCGAACGGCCCGGGGGCGCCTTCGTCGTCGCGCAGCGCGGGGGCGGCGGGGCGGGGTTCGCCCGCTCCCTCTTCCTGGAGCGCCCGGGGACCGCCGTGGTGGTGGCCGACGTCGCCGCGGGCGACCCGTCTGGGGCCGCGCGGGTCGCGGCCGAGGCGGCGGCCGCGCTCCCCGGCCGCTACACCGAGGCGCACTACGCGGCGGACGGGGTGCGGCGCGAGCCGGTGCTCGTCGTCCACCCCGCGCCCGGTCCGGCGCCGCTCCCGCTGGGGCCGGACGACGTGCTGCTGGTGACGGGCGGCGGCAAGGGGATCGCGGCCGAATGCGCGCTGGCGCTGGCGGAGGAGAGCGGCGCGAGGCTGGCGCTGCTGGGCCGCTCGCTCCCCGAGGGCGACGCGGCGCTCGCGGCCAACCTGCGGCGCCTGGCCCAGCGCGGCGTGACCTTCCGCTACCTCCCCGCCGACGTGGCCGACGCGGGCGCCGTGGCGCGCGCCGTGGCCGCCGCCCGGGCCGCGCTGGGTCCGGTGACCGCCGTGCTGCACGGCGCCGGAGCCAACCTGCCGCGCCGCATCGAGGCGCTGGACGCGGACGCGGTCCACGCCACGCTCGCCCCCAAGCTGCACGGGCTGCGCAACGTGCTGGCGGCCGTCGATCCCTCGCGGCTGCGGCTGTTGGCGGCGTTCGGCTCCATCATCGCCCGCGCGGGGCTGCGCGGCGAGGCGCACTACGCGCTGGCCAACGAGTGGATGGGGATGGAGGTGGAACGCTTCGCCCGCTCGCACCCCGGCTGCCGCGCGCTCTGCCTGGAGTGGTCGGTGTGGGCGGGGGTGGGGATGGGCGAGCGGCTGGGTACGGTGGAGGCGCTCGGGCGGCAGGGGATCACCCCGGTGACGGTGGACGCGGGCGTGGCCGCGCTGCGCGACCTGCTCGCCGCCCCTCCGCCCGCGGTGCACGTGGTGGTGGCCGGGCGCTTCGGCCCGCCGCCCACGCTGCGGATGGAGGGCGACGAGCTGCCGCTGCTGCGCTTCCTGGAGCGCCCGCGGGTGCACTACCCCGGCGTGGAGCTGGTGGCCGACGCGGTGCTCTCGGCCGAGACCGACCCCTACCTGGCCGACCACGCGGTGGGCGGCGAGCGGCTCCTCCCCGCGGTGCTGGGGCTGGAGGCCATGGCCCAGGCGGCGATGGCGCTGGCCGGCACCGCCACGCCTCCCGCCTTCGAGGACGTCTCCTTCGCCCGTCCCGTGGTGGTCCCCGCGGGCACCGGCGTCACCGTCCGCGTCGCGGCGCTGGCGCGCGGTCCGGGCCGCGTGGAGGTGGCGGTGCGCTGCGAGACGACCGGGTTCGCGGTGGACCACTTCCGCGCGGTCTGCACCTTTTCGCCCGTCTCGACCACCGCGGACGCGGGACGAGCGCCGCGGCTGCGCCTGGCGGACGGGGGCGAGCGGGTGGCGCTGGACCCCGCGGCCGAGCTGTACGGCGGCCTCTTCTTCCACGCCGGGCGCTTCCGCCGGCTGGCCGGGTACCGCGCGCTCCGGTCGCGCGAGTGCGTGGCCGAGATCGCGGCGCCGGCGGACGCGCGCTGGTTCGGCGCCTTCCTCCCGCGCGCGCTGGTGCTGGGCGACCCGGGTGGGCGCGACGCCGCCATCCACGCCATCCAGGCGTGCATCCCCCACGTCCTCCTCCTCCCTGTCGCCGTCCATCGCCTGACCCTGTTCGACACGGGGGATGATGTCGGGCCGTGCGCCGTGCGGGCGCGCGAGGCGGCGCGGGAGGGGAACGACTGGATCTACGACCTGGAGGTGGTGGACGGCACCGGGCGCGTGCGCGAGCGCTGGGACGGGTTGCGGCTGCGGCGCGCGGGGCCTCTCGCGCACACCGGCGGATGGGCACCGGCGCTGCTGGGGCCATACCTCGAACGGGCGGTGGCGGAGCTGGTCCCCGGCGCCGCCGTATCGGCCGCGGTGGAGCGCGACGCGGGCGCCGAACGCGAGGCGCGACGGACCCGCGCGCTCCGGCGTGCGCTGGGCGTGCGCGTCCCCCTGCGCCACCGGCCGGACGGCCGCCCCGAGGTCCCCGGTGCCGCGCTCGCCGTCTCGGCCGCGCACGCGGGTGGGCTGGCGCTGGCGGTGGCCGGCGCGGCGCCGCTGGGGTGCGACGTGGAGTTCGTCACCCCGCGCGACCCGTCCACCTGGCGCGACCTGCTGGGCGATGACGGGTGGGCGCTGGCTGGCGTCGTCGCGAGCAAGGCAGACGAGGAGCCGGACACCGCGGCGACCCGCGTCTGGTGCGCCCGCGAGGCGCTGGCGAAGGCGGGTGCGCAACGCACCGCGCCGCTGGTGTTCGCCTCGGCCGGCGCGGACGGGTGGGTGCGGATGGAATCGGGCGAGACGGCGGTGGCGAGCGTGGCCCTGCGCGTGGCCGGCGCCGGTCCGCCGCTGGTGCTGGCCGTCGCCGTCACGCGCGACGGCGCACCGGTCGCCGCCGCGGCGCCGCGATCGTCCGCGGACGACGAGGCAGGGCTGGAGGCGGCGGTGCCGTAGATGGGCAATCGAACGGACGGGCAACAGACACCGCGAAAGCGAGGAGACCATGCCGCACGTGGAACTGACCGAGGAGCTGCCGGGGATCGCCGGCCTGCTGGACCACTACGCCGACACCGGGCGGGTGCTGAGCGAGCTCGCCCAGGTGCTGCTGCGCGGCACCGACGGCCTGACCCCGGCCGAGCGCGAGCTGATCGCCACCTACGTGTCGTCGCTGAACCGCTGCGTGTTCTGCACCGCCTCGCACGCCGCCGCCGCCCGCCACCTGTTGCCCGACGGCGCCACGGTGGACGCGGTGGTGCACGACTACGGGCAGGCGCCGGTGACGCCCAAACTCAAGGCGCTGCTGGCGATCGCGGCCAAGGTGCAGCAGGGAGGCCGCTCGGTTTCGGACGGCGACGTGCGCGACGCGCGGGCCGAGGGCGCCACCGACCGCGAGATCCACGACACGGTGCTGATCGCCGCCGCCTTCTGCATGTACAACCGCTACGTGGACGGGTTGGCCACCTGGGCGCCCGACGACCCGGCGGTCTACGACCAGATCGGCCAGCGGCTGGCCGGCGTGGGCTACATCCGCATCATGCAGCGCGAGCCGGCGGCCGCGGCGGCGTAGCCCGCCGATGCCAGCGACCGACCGGCCCACGCCGGCCTACGAGTACCGGCACGTGGTGGGGTTCGAGGAGACCAACCTGGTCGGCAACGTCTACTACGCCCACCACGTGCGCTGGCAGGGGCGCTGCCGGGAGATGTTCCTGCGCGAGCACGCGCCCGAGGTGCTGCGCCAGCTGGCGGACGGGCTGGCGCTGGTCACCACCCGCGTCTCGTGCGAGTACTTCGCCGAGCTGGCCGCGCTCGACGAGGTGGTGGTGCGGATGCGGCTCGCCGGCCTTGCGCAGAACCGCGTCACCATGCGCTTCGAGTACTGGCGCGGGGGAGGAGAGGGCGGCGAGGAGCTGGTCGCCCGCGGCGAGCAGGAGGTGGCGTGCATGCGCCGCGGCGAAGAAGGGCTGGCACCCACGCCCGTCCCCGACGCGCTGCGGCGGGCGCTGGCGCCGTACGCTTGACCCGGGGGCTGGCGCCGCCCGGGGGCAGGAGCGGTCCATCACGCGGTCTTTCAACCACCCATTCCATGACGGGAGCCGACCATGGACGACATCCTTCGCGGGAGCGAGCAGGTGCGCCAGATCGTGACCGGAGCGCTGGGAAGCTTTCCCGTGGGCCGGCAGATCGAGTTCGAGGGCTCGACCATCTCCATCCCCATCACGGCACAGCTGCGCAACGGCTGGATCAGCACCGAGGAAGTCGACTTCCAGGCCTTCATGCGGCTGGAGCTGGACCGGCGCGTCCGCAACCAGCTGGGCCGCACGCAGTTCGAGTTCAACATCGCCGTCTGGGAGCTGCACGGCCGCAGCGAGCTGCTCTCCGAGAAGTTCGGCGAAGACGTGCAAATCACCTTCAGCCTGACCCCGCCTCCGCAGAAGCAGCCGCGCAGCATCTGCTTCGCCCACCAGGACGGCGCCGACTTTCCCGCCACCATCATCTACAGCGCCTGCTACGACGTGTTCGCGAACCGCGAGAAGATCGTGGATGCACAGATGGGCGTGGCGATCTGCACCCCCGTGGTGGGGATCCCGCCGCGCAACGTGCTGGTGGCGTTCGAGAAGCCGTTCGAAGACCGGGTCCGCGGCATCTCCTTCAGACCCGGCTGCTGCTGGGGGATGCACTGGATCAGCGAGCTGGATTTCCTGGCCGGGGTGAACCTGGCGCGCAAGATCCGCGGCTGGGACCCGGTGACCGACCCGCTCGGCATCTATCCGGCCCCGACGACCCCGAGGCAGACACCGCCGGCCCCGCCGACCCCGCCGGGCCCGCCGACGCCGCGGCCGGGCGGGAAGGGAGGCGGCCCGTCCACCGGCGCGTGACCGCCCGCGCGGCCAGGGCGAAGCGGCACGAGCGATCGACCCGCCACGCAGGCGGCAACCATCCACCCCGGAGGCGCAGATGGGCTTCACCGGCGACGACGAACCGATCCTCCGCACCACCGTCGTGGGCTCGTACTCGGTCCCCGACTGGTATCCCGCGCTCCGCGACGCCGTGGCCGCCGGCCGCCTGGCACCCGAGGCGTTCGGCGACGCCAGGGCGGTGGCGGCGCGGGCCGCGATCAAGGACCAGGAAGACGCGGGAATAGGCGTGGTGAGCGACGGCGAGCTCTTTCGCCGCAGCGACAACGCCTTCGGCCCGCCCAACGCGATGATCGCGCACTTCGCGGCCAGGATCCCCGGCTTCGCGCCGGAACTGCGGCCGAAGACCGGGATCACCCCCGTGGCGCCCGACGCCGCGCTCCCCGCGCCCGTGGTGGTCGACGCGCTGCGCCCGGCGCCGCTGGGGCTGGTGGACGAGCTCCGCTTTCTGCGCGAAACCACGCGGCGCCCGGTGAAGATCGCCATGACCGGCCCGCACATGTTCGCCCGCGTCGCCTGGGACGAGCACTACGGGAGCCCCGAGGCGCTGGCGATGGACCTGGCTCGGGTGATCAACGCCGAGCTCCGCCGGCTGGACGACGCCGGCTGCGACGTGATCCAGCTGGACGAGCCGGTGCTCTGGTTCCTCCCCGGCGACCGCGAGTGGGCGTTGCGGGCCGTCCGCGCCTGCTTCGAGGGCGTCACGCGCGCCACCACCGCCCTCCACCTCTGCCAGGGGAACTACAACCCCGATCCGGCGGCGCACCGCGGCCTGCGCATCTTCCCCTCGGTCTTCGCCGACTTCGCCCCGGTCGTCGAGGGCGCGGGGGTGGACGCGGTGCTCCTGGCCTGCGCCGGGGTGGAAGGGTGCGACCCGGCGGCGTTCGCCGACCTGCCGGACGGGGTCACCCTGGTGCTGGGCGCCGTGGATGTGCAGGACCACCGCGTCGAGACCGCCGACCAGGTGGCCGCGGCGATCGAGCACGCCGCCGCGTACGTGGACCCGGCGCGGCTGTGGGCCGCGCCCGACTGCGGGATGAACCACCTGCCGCGCGGCGTGGCCTTCGCCAAGCTGCGCGCGCTGGCCGCGGGCGCGCGCCTGGCCGCCGGGCGCCTCGCACCCGTCCCCGCGTGAGCACGCACCAGGCCCGCGTCAGAACACGAACCCAGGCCCGCATGAACCCGTCGTCCGGCCCGGCGCCGGACGCGCAAGGAGAGCCGCGATGATCCGTACATCCGTCGCCACGCTGGCCGTCACCGTGCCGACCGTGGAGGAGCACTGGGCCGGGTCGGGGTTCCGCGCGAGAACGCTGCGTTCGCGCAGCGAGGCCGTGGCGCGGGTGATCGGCGCCATGCGCGAGCGCTACGCCGAGCCGCTGACGCTGGAGTCTCTGGCGCGGGTGGCGCACTGCAGCGCGTTCCACTTCAACCGCGTCTTCCACGAGGTCACGGGCGCGTCGCCGGGGCAGTACCTGGCGGCGGTGCGGCTCGAGGCGGCCAAGCGGCTGCTGCTCACCACGGGCCTGTCGGTGGCCGCCGTGTGCTTCGAGGTGGGGTACGGCAGCGTGGGCACCTTCACCACCCTGTTCAAGCGCTTCGTGGGCGTGTCGCCGCACCGGCTGCGGAGCATCGCCCGCGAGACGCGCCCGCTGCTGGCGGCGCTCCCCGCCCCGCGCGCCGCGCCGGACGACGGCTCGCCGGCGCCCGCGGGCGCCCACCTGCGCGTGGAGGCGCCCGAGGGGTTCGCCGGGGCGGTGTTCGCCGGGCTCTTTCCGGCGCCGATCCCGCGCGGGCGGCCGGTGGCGTGCGCGGCGGCGTCGGGGCCCGGCGTGCTGGAGTTCACCCGCGTTCCCGACGGGCGCTACTACGCCTTCGCCGTGGGCGTGGAGGGGAGCGGCGACCCCGCCGAGCTCCTCCTCTGCGCTCGGTCGCCGCGGGGGAGCGCGGGCCCGCTGGCGGCCGCGGGCGGCGGACTGCGCGGGGCCACGCTCACCCTGCGCCCCCCCGGCCCCGCCGATCCCCCGCTCCTGGTCGCGCTCCCCTGCCTCCTGGCCGAGCGCCCCGCCCCCGCCGGGTGATTCGCGGAACCGGCCGAACTGCTTTTCACGGTTCTGCGTCGATTCAGGGCTTCTCCGAAAGAATTTCGATCCTCGGCGCGAGGCCACCTGCAGCCACTCGCCGACGGGATCGGCGCGAGCGGGCAGAACACCCTGCTGCAACCCGAATCTCCGATCAACCTTTTTCACACAGGGAACGCAGAGACACGGAGGACACAGGGAAACTGCCGCACTTCTCTGTGACTCTGTGCCTTCCGTGTTCTCTGTGTGAACCCGTGAGGCCTGATCCAGCAATGGATCGAGCCCTCGCCCGAAATGGTCTCCAAGCGAGCAAGCAGGGAGAATTTCCCTCCCGCGCACCCCGTAGATTCGCTTCTCACGACACGCGCAGCGCAGGAAGCGCCATCCCCCGCACCCCCGATCGCCCATGGCCCAAGCCCGCCAGGCCGCGCCCGTGACCGTGTACGCGTGGGTGGGCAACCCCGGGTGCATCCGCTTTCCCGTGCCCGTGCGCAAGGCCGCCGGGGTCAAGCGCGGCGACCGGCTGGCGGTAACGGTGCACGGGCCCGGCACGGTGGTGCTGGACCGGCTCGACGTGTCGGAGGAAACGTGGCGCGAGTCGCTGGCCGTGGAGGGCTGCGCCTGCGAGCAGCCCCCCGAGCTGTGCGGCCGCGGCGAGCCGGGGCTGGTGAGCGTGGGGTGGAGCTACGTCCAGCTGAACCGCGGCCTGGCGGAAGAGATCGGCTTCGTGGCCGACGCGCCGCTCAGGCTGGTGGCCGAGCCCGGCCGCATCACCGCGTCGCTGCACCCGCACCCGGAAGACCTGGAGGGGGTCGAGCGGGCGCGCTGCCCGCCGTGATCCCCTCCCGCGCGACTTCCCCCCGGCCGTCGCCCCCGCGGCGGACGACCACCACAAGGAGGCCACGATGGCGCTCAACCCGTACCGCAACGAGTCGCTGATCCAGATGGAGACCTACGAGACCGACACCGCGCACGCCGACGCGCTGGTGGCCCAGGTCCGGGCCAAGTGGGCGCTGCTGCGCGAGCAGGGCCACGCCGGCGACTACCCCGTGGAGGTGCTGCGCAGCGGCGGCTCCAACGGCACCCCGATCAAGGTGGTGGACCTCTTCCGCTGGCGCACCCGGCAGAGCGCCGTGGAGGCGCAGGCCAGCCCCGCGTACCAGGAGGTCTGCAACAACATCGCCGCCCTGTCGCGCGGCCGCCCCACCCAGGACGTGCTGACCCAGGCGATCCGCGGCTTCAACACCAACTTCCCCCCCATGGGCGGGGTGGAGCTGCTCAAGGGCGTGTGCTCGTGCCTGCTCACCATCGACGGGATGGTCGAGGACTACCCGATGAGCGTGAAGAACGGGATCGTGCTGATGCACAGGAGCCCCCGGCGCGACCTGGACGGCGACGGGCACAACGAGATGTACCTCAAGATCCTCATGCACGGCGGCGAGATCATCCAGGCCGCGCTGGGGCCGATCCGCGTGGAGCAGAACTTCTCGCGCCCCAACGACGGGCTGGTCAAGTCGCTCAACGAGGGCGACCAGGACTTCCCCGCCATCGGCGTGTGGCGCGTGTCGTGGAAGATCCAGACGGCCATGGGCGCGGTGCTCACCGACCCCGACCAGCCGCTGATCTTCGGCCCGGCCATCGTCAACCACTACCCGCCCGTGGGCACGCACTTCCACGCCACCACCGGGCCCGTCAAGCTGGTGCTGGAGCGCACCGGCGAGACGGTGGGGCGGCTGGTGCCGGGCGAGCTGACGGCGTTCGACATCGTGGTCAGCAAGGACGACGAGATCTTCGCCGACATCCTCAACACGCCGCCCGACGACATCTTCGAGATCCTGGAGACCCACCGCCACCGCGCGCACCAGGCGGTGCTGGAGACCGACAAGCTGGCCGCCCTGCAGGACCAGCTGGTGGCCACGGTGTGACCCGCCCGGCCCGCGGCGCGGCCGCCCCGCGGGCGCGGGCCCCCACGCACTGGCTGGCCGACGCCGGGCC
This sequence comes from Longimicrobium sp., assembly GCA_035689035.1. Lineage (GTDB taxonomy): Bacteria > Gemmatimonadota > Gemmatimonadetes > Longimicrobiales > Longimicrobiaceae > Longimicrobium. The sequence goes on from DASSME010000402.1 coordinate 22,450, forward strand.
GGCGCGCGTGCCGGCGGTCGCGCAACTCCCGGCGCGGGCCGGGGTGGTGGTGGTGGGCGGCGGGGTGGCCGGCGCCGCGCTGGCGTACTGGCTGGCCCGCGACGGGATCGAGGTCCTGCTGCTGGAGGCGCGCCTTCCCGGGTGGGGGGCCAGCGGGCGCAACGCGGGGCTGCTGCTGGCCGCGCGCTCGCCGCTGGAAGACCCGGCGCTGCTCCGCTCGGTGCTGGCCGCGGAGGGGATCGACGCGGAGCACGCGGAGCCCGGCCACCTGGCGCTGGCCCGCACCCCCGCGGTGTGGGAGCGGATGCAGCAGGAGATCGCCGCCCGGCCGGCGGACGCGCCGCCGCTGCGCCTGCTCACCCCCGACGCGTGCCGCGACCTGCTGGGGATGCGCATCGACCCCGGCTTCCTGGGCGGGCGCTGGCTCCCCGGGGGCGCGGTGATCCACCCGGCCCGCTTCGTCCACGGGCTGCTGGGCGCGGCGGTGCGGCACGGCGCGGGGTTCGCCCCGCGCACCCCGGTGCGGGCGGTGCTCCCGCGGCGTGGCGGGGTGTGGGTGGAGACGGCGCGCGGCCGCGTCCGCGCGGACCAGGTGGTGCTGGCGTGCCACGGCCGCTCGGCGCTGCTGCGCGGGTGGTTCGGGCGGGTGCTGACCCCCGTGCGCGCCCAGGTGCTCTCCACCCGCCCGCTCCCGCCGGTGTTCCCGATGGGGATGGCGGTGGACTGGGGGTCGCTCTACTGGCGGCAGGCCCGCGGCGGCGCGGTGGTGCTGGGCGGCTGCCGCGGGCTGGACCCGGCGGGCGAGACCGGGGCGCGGCACACGCTGCACCCGGCGATCCAGGCGGAGCTGGAGGCGTTCCTGCCGCAGGCCTTTCCCGGCCTGCCGCCGGTCACGGTGGCGCGCCGCTGGGCCGGGGTGATGGACGAGACGCCCGACGGGCGTCCGCTGGCGGGGCGGGTCCCCGGCGCGCGCGGGGTGTGGGTGTCGGCCGGCTTCGGCGGGCACGGACTTCCCCCGGCGCTGGGGGTGGGGAGGGCGCTGGCCCGCGCGATCGCCGCCGGCGCCGGCCCCGAGGGGCTCGAGGCGATGGACCCCGCCCGCTGGCGCGGGCGCTGAACCGACGCACCACCCGTGGAGGGACCGATGAGCCTGCGAGGCGCGCCCCTGCTGTACGTCTTCTACGAGACGGCGCAGATCCGCAAGCAGCGCGAGCTGTTCGAGTCGGTGATCGGGGTGCCGGTGATCGAGGTGGAGCCCCACCTTCCCCACCACCGCCACGGCGTGTTCAAGTACGACGCGGGGGGGATCATCCTTTCCCACAACATGTCGGGCCCCTCGCGCTTCCGCGAGGGCGAGTCCGACGCGCTGGTCACCGTCTTCTCCGTCCCTCCCGGGTGGGATGCGGGGCGGCTGGCGGGGTGGGGCACCCTGCGCGCGGACGGGCTCTTCACCGACGCCGAGGGGCGGCACTTCCGCTTCCGCCCGGCCGCGGTGGAACGCCCGGTGGTGAGCGAGCTGCGGCTCACCGTCCGCTCGCTCGCCGAGGCCGAGGCGTTCTACAGCGCCCGGCTGGGCCTGGAGCTGTGCGAGCGCGGCGACGCGTACGCGCGCTACGCCACCGGCACGGTCGAGCTGGGGCTGGAGGAGAGCGCCGCGGCGCCCGACGGACTGCGGCCGCGCCACGCCTCGTACCTGGTGGTGTTCCTTACCCCGGCCATCGAGGAGACGCGGCGGTCGCTGGAGACGCGCGGGCTGCGGTTCAAGGGCCCCCGCGTGGGGTTCAGCGAGATCGGCGGCACCATCCGCTTCGACGACCCCTCGGGGCAGCGGCTGTGCCTGTACGTTCCCTCGGACGAGAGCCTGTCGTGGGGGAGCGGCGCCAAGGTGATGGAGATCGCGGGCGGGGCAGCGGCCGCCGCCTGACGCGGGGCCCGCACGCAACCTGCACGAAGGAGGCGCTCCATGCTGGCCGATACGCGGGTGCTGTACGTGTTCCTGTACGTACGCGACCTGGCCGCGTCGCGGGCGTTCTACGCCGGCACGCTGGGGCTCAGGGTGATCGAGGAGGACGAGGGGTGCGTCAAGTTCGACGCGGGGCACACCATCCTGGCGCTGAACCGCGCGGCCGACTACGGGATCGTCCTTCCCGACGTGAACGACCACAGCACCGACGTGGTGTGGCTGGTGGACGACGTGCGCCAGGCCACCGAGAACCTGTCCGCGCGCGGGGTGGTGTTCAAGCCCACCGACTGGTACCAGCCCGGCGGGATCGCCGACTTCTACGACCCCGACGGCCGCTGGCTCACCCTGTACCAGCCCAGCGACGAGGCGCTGGGGTGGCCCAGCGGCGAGCGGATCCGCGCCATCGTCGAGGCGCGGCGCGGCGCCAACGGCGGGAGCACCCGGCAGGCGGTGTCGCTTCCCCCCGCGCCGGGGGCCGAACCGCCGGGGCTGGACGGCGCCGAGCTGGTGTACCTCTTCACCTTCGTCCCCAGCAGCGCGGTGGCGCAGGCGTTCTACCACGAGCAGCTGGGGCTCGAGGCGCTGGAGGGCGGGCCCTGCTCGCGCACCTCGGGCGGCGACGAGGAGGGGGTGGTGAAGTACGACACCGGGGGTGTGATCATCGCCACCCACCACGTGGAGCCCGAGCGCTCGCAGGAGGAGTTCGAGGAGCACCTGTGCCCGCCGCCCGCGCTGCAGGAGGGGCGGATGAAGGGGGTGGCGCCGGTGTTCCACTCCACGCGGGCCGACGAGGTCGCGCGCGAGCTGGCGGCGCGCCGCCCGGGGCTGGAGGTGGGCGTGACCCGCTCCGCGGTGGGCACCATCGTGCGGGTGGACGACCCCACCGGCCACCTGCTCTTCGTCTACCAGCCCTCCGAGGCGGCGCTGCGCACCCCCAGCGGCCGCAAGATCCGCGAGATCCTGGAGGCGCCGCTCTCGCCCGCGGCGGCCGCCGCGGGCGGGTGACCCCCGCCGGCGGCGGACCCGCGGCGCGCGGGTACGCCTTTCGCCCCGGCTCCGCGCACGGGGTTTCCCGGACGGCCCGGGCCCCACGCGGCTGAACCACCTCGCCCGCGACGGCGCTCCGCCGCGTGCGGTATCCACAGGAGGAGTGCCATGCCCAAGGAAGACAACAAGGCGGCCGCCCGGCGCGTGCTGGAGGCGTTCAACACCGGGAACACGTCCATCATCGACGAGATCTTCGAGCAGGAGTTCCGCTCGCACACCAAGCCGTTCCCGGGGGTCGCCGCCACCCGCGACGGGCTGAAGGACGAGATCCGCAAGCTGCGCGAGGCCTTCCCCGACGCGCAGTTCACCGAGACGGGGATCTCGGAGCAGGGGAACACCGTCACCATCAACTGGTCGATGACGGGCACCCACAAGGCCCCGATCCTGGGGGTGGAGCCCTCGGGCGAGAAGGTGACGCAGACCGGCCAGGAAGTGCTCGAGTTCCGCGGCGGCCGCATCTCGGGGCGCCGGGGGCGTGAGGAGCACGAGGAGTTCCACCAGAAGCTGCAGGCCAACGCCGCACGCAAGCACGGTGGGGGCGGCGGTGGCGGGCAAGGCGGCGGCCGCTGAGCCCGCCTCCACCTCCGGCGCGGCGGCCAGGGCGGCCGCGCTGGGGGTGGTGGAGGCGTTCAACGGGGGCGGCGCCGAGGTGGTGGACCGGGTGTTCGACCCGGCGTACCGCTCGCTGACCGCGCCGTTCCCGGGGACCGACGCCACCCGCGAGGGAGTGACGCGGCAGATCGAGCTGCTGCGCCGCGCGCTCCCCGACCTGCGCGTGGAGGCCCGCGAGGTGATCGCCCGCGGCGACCGCGTGTACCTGCGCTGGACCCTGGAGGGCACCCACCACGGCGGCGAGCTGCTGGGCGTGCCCCCCTCGGGCGCCCGGGTGTCGCACTACGGCCAGGAGATGTTCCGCCTGGCCGGCGGCCGCATCGTGGAGCGCCACGGGCAGGAGGACTACGCGGAGCTGCGGGCGCGGCTGCTGGCGGCGGGGGAGAAGTGCTGAGTGCTGGGTGCTGGGTGCTGGGTGGTGGCCCGCACCAGCGGCTGAAGCCGCGGCAGCGACTACGGAAGGCCTCGGATTTCGATCCGGGGGAGCGGCGCCGCATGAAGACGGGTTCGCCCCACGTCCACAGCAGAGCAAGGCCCGGCAGGAAACGCAACCCCGGAGGCGACCGATGCCCGACGAGCCCGAGCTGACCGAGCAGGAAGCGCGCAACCGCGACGTGGTGCGCCGGATGTACGAGGTGTTCAACACCGGCGACCTGGCCGTGATCGACGAGATCGTGGCCGAGGACATGGTGTCGGCCAACCCGCACCCGGGCACCGCCAACAACCGCGAGGGGCTCAAGCAGCAGATCCGCTTCCTGCGCCACGCCTTCCCCGACGCGCGCTTCCGCGAGGAAGAGATCCTGGTGGAGGGCGACAAGGTGTTCTTCCGCTGGGCGATGGAGGCCACCCACCAGGGCGACTACATGGGCATGGAGGGGAGCGGCCGCCCGATGACCCACCACGGCCAGGAGTTCCTGCGGCTGCGCGACGGCCGCGTGGTGGAGCACCATGGCGAGGAGAGCAACCTGGAGTTCATGGACAAGCTCGGCGCCGGCGGAGGGCCGCCGCACGCCGTGCACCCCTGAGCACGCCCCGCCCATGAGCGACTCGCCCGGCGCCGCCGCGCTCGCCGTCCCGCCGCCGGCCGGCGCCGCCGCCGCGGACGCGCTGCGTGGCCTGGACGCCGAGGCCGACGCACCCCGGCTGCGCCGGCGTCTGCGGCGGCTGCGGCGCCGCATGGAGCCCGGCCAGGCGCTGGAGCTCGGCGCCGTGCCGCTCTCGCCCGCCGCCGCGGCCCGCCTGCGCGAGGCGGGCTTCGCGCTGGGCGCCGGCGGCGCGCACGCGCTCGC